>JAESSB010000017.1 GCA_016764335.1 Magnetovibrio sp. | reverse complement strand
AAATTCAAGGGCTTAACAGCGATAGAAAACTAGCAATAGCACTTGATGTGAAAAACCCAACGGTATCAGGTTGGCGTAAAAATAAATCATGGCCAACCGATGATAATATGGAAAAACTCGCCCTTATGGGGAGCGAAGACCCCGAAGCGGCACTTATCGAATTGCAGATATGGAACAACGAAGGCCCGGCCAAGGTGCGCTGGGTTCACATATACGAGCAATTGGCCGCCGCCGCCGCCGCCATTGTCCTGATAACTGCGATTTATCCGACCCCAGCTTTAGCTATAGAACAAACCGCGCACAGTTCTACATTGGTCGGACCGATTGTGTATATTATGGATAAGCCAAGCGGCTGACCCACAGGCTCCATAATCACAAGTAAAGTGTGTTAAATAAAGTTTTGGGGACTTGAATGATGAATACACCTTAAAAAAAGCAGCCAAATTGTCCAACGATGTGGGGCTAGCTTATTAGATGCATCCCTAAATAGGAAGGTGTTGTAGGCCATAATTCGAGCAGAAATGATGAGTTATGCGTCTATTATGCATTAAGCTTCTGGCAAGTTCTAAATCTTGCCAGAAGCTTAATGCATTGGTTTTTTAAAGGGTAAAATGGTGCACCCGACGAGATTCGAACTCATGACCTCCGCCTTCGGAGGAAAGTAGAAAATGCCTTATATATTGATTCTAAACGATTTATCATTTATTTTAGTGCCTTTTTATAGCTGGGTTTCGTTAGGTTTTCCGTAAGTTGCTAATAGTTCTACGTCCTTTCTGCGTCCATTTACATACGATCTGCCATGTCGCGAATGTGTTGATTGTTATGATGGGCGTAGACCCGCTCAAGAGTCGGGAATGACATGTTCATGAAAGCCGCCACATCGGAAATTTTCTCCCCACTTTGAACCAATAAGCTTACGCGCGTATGTCTCAAAGTGTGAGGCGTTACATCATTAAAATTAGCTCGTTCACACGCGGCCCGAAAACCCTTAACGACATTTTGCACCTTTTTATAAGGGGACTTCTTATGATGGAAAACGAATGGACTTTTGTCATTTGAATAGCGATATCTGCGTTGCAGATGAGGCAATAACTTTTTGGGTATTGGAATCTTCGCTCTTCGTTTATTGGTTTCTTCTTGGCCCGGTTTGTTAAAATCTATGGTGCGATCTTCAAAGTCTATTTGAGACCATTCCAGCTCCATGATGGCACTACGTCTTGCGCCCGTATAAAATGCAATCACAATAAACAGGCGTAGAGAGAATTTAGAACGAAATTCCTGCCCTGCGGCTTGGAGAAGTTTTGCCATTTCTGTGCGGGTCAACCAACGATCTTTTGGTTTTCCGCCTTTGGGTATTGTGAATTTCGCTATGGGTAAAACGCGGTTCATGGATATGGCATGATTTATTGCGGCCCGAAGGCATGTCAGTTCTCTACGCACGGTGCCTTTCGCACGAGGAGACGATGCCACATAGGCTTTGATCGTTTCTTTATTGACCTTATCCAAAGTCCCGTCTTCCCAAAAATCAAGAATATGCTCGATGGCATATCCAAGGCGTGAGGCCTCACGGTCATTCTGGATAAAGTGAGCATAGTCTTCCAGAACCTGTGCAACAGTCATTTTTGTGGGGTGAATGGCTTGGCCCGTTTGTGCTGTGCGTCGTTCCCTTAGGAAGGTCTCGAGGATTTCTTGAGCTTCTGTGCAAGTTGCCGTACCCGTTGAACGTTCTTTTTGCTTTCCGTCTGTGTCAATAAAACGGATGTAATAGTTCTGTTTGGTTTTGCGCTTGATAAGTCGGGGGCCTGTTCCGGGTCTAGACATGGTGTCACCAWATTTTTCTGAATGAAGATATCGATTGCATTTTTGGGGGCGTAAAGATTCCCGCCAATTCGAATGTGATGAATTTGGCGCGTCTCTATCAAGCACCGAATTCTGCGGACAGACCATCCAACATGTGCTGCGAGTTCTTTGGGTGAAAGAAGCTCCTGTTCCATTTTTGACCTCTTTTTCTAAAAATTCCTTTTTTCGGTCAGGAAAATAGGGTATGTTTCGTTAATAATAGTAACTATTAATCATCTTAGGTAACGATTGATACCAATGTCAATAAAAAGTTCACAATTTTCTGAGCGTCTGCTCGCTGTTCGAAAGCGAACGGGCCTTTCGCAGGCTGATTTTGGGAAAAAATTAGGAATTTCTGACAGGGCTTATAAGAACTACGAGTTGGAAATCAGAAAAATTCCGACTGATATTGCAAAGCTTATTTGCCGTGAATTTGACGTTGATATTCGTTGGTTGTTGTTAGGAGAAGGGTTTATCAAATCTCAGGTTCTTGGTGATGTTGTTGAGGCCGCTGTACTTGAAACTCGGGCGTATTTTACAGAAAAGGATGTTTCTTTAAGCCCGAAACAAGAAGCAAAAATCGTCCGTTTTCTTGTTCAGCAGTTTGAAGAACATGGTTCAATTTCAGAAGAAGCTAAACGTAATTTTTTCGATGCTGTCGTCTAGATAATGGAGATAGATATATGAACTATTTAAGAAACCAAATACGAACCCTTTTTGATGATACATTCGTCACAAAAGGACAGGAATATACCATGTCAGAGGATCGGGTTTGCATCTTTAGCCGCTTAATAAAAACAAGAAATATTTGGCACCTTCAACTTTTTATTATGGCAAATATGCTGGTTGGGCATTTGTTGTTCACCAGCATGATTAACGAGTGGATTGTTGTGAATGCATGGTCTGGGGCTCTGTTGGGAATTCTCTACACCACTCTTTTTGCCTCGCTTTTTCTGTGTCACATTGCACAAAAGCATATCGGAATATGGGTCTATAACGTTCAGGGCGAAGAACGCATAGGCAAAAACAGAAAACGAAAATTGCGGTTTATTGTTGCGTAAAGTTGTTTTAGCGAGGTGCGCATATTTATTGGATCAACTTATAATACTGGTGTAATCATTAAATACACGTACAGATAAATAGATGGTTTTTTAAACCGTTTCGATGGGGACATAAAATTGAAGGCTAGGAAAATAATTGCCTCGGGGCGGAGAATTCTTAGACCTTCGTTGGGACAACATCGATTTGAAAACACGCGTGGCACGGCTGATCGACACCAAGAACGGTGAAAATAGAGATCTCCCCCTGTCTAGTCGAGCCATTGAAGTCCTAAAAATCCTTCCAAAATTAACAAACGGTTTCGTATTCCAAACAAGTTCCGAAGGCTTAAAAAACGCCTATGAGCGCGCCCGAAAACGCGCCAACCTTCAACATGTAAATTTCCACGACCTAAGACACGAAGCCGCCTATTCGAAGCCGGATGGAACATCATGGAAGTCGCCGCCGTATCAGGACACAAAGATTTGCAAAGTTTGAAACGCTATACGAACTTGAGGACGGCGGATCTGGCAAAGAAGATGGGGTAAGCTTCGTCTTCCATATCCTCAAAATCCATCGTATTTAGAAAGCTTTATAAAGCCTCCATTGCTGGTTCAAGGTTTTAAGTAACAGTGAAGGCTTGAATTGGTCTGGCGGGTCGAAACCCCTGCAATCGGCTCAACGGTAGCGATAAGCTCTTCAACGACCTCCTGATAGCCTTCACCAGAATTTATGTCGTTAAAGAGTGGGTTCATTGCTACTTCCTTTTAATCATAAGGGGAAAAGTGTAACGCACGGAGCGGGGCCTCTCGTTCCCCCGCATAGCACTCCAGTTCGAAAACTGTGTTACGGCAGAGAGGCAGTTCATAATCACCGTGTCACCCGCACGTTACGATTCCAATATAGTCATTTTTCAAACAAACATCTATACGAACAGAATACCCGTTCCACCGACCTTGAAAAAAACATGAATAAACGTCAGTATGACACTCATTTCAAATGGTGCATTTTGCATTAGAATCGCCACGTATCGTGTTGGATAATCGTTAATGAACGCCGTAGAAATCGAAGAAGCTATTACGGAACTCGCGGATCAACCATTTGATCCGAACGATTTCCCCTTTGCGTTTCTAGAAGCCTTTGGCAACAAGCCCCCCACCATCAAACGCCTTAAATCGGTTAAGGCTGGGTCTTCCAATGCGTCCGACATTGACGGCGGGGTTTTACAGCGTAACAACATTCATATGGTTGTTTGCGGTGAAGGTGATGTTTCAAAGACCCTTGCGGCTCTAAAGGAAAGTCCTGCCACCACCAAAGCCAAAGCCAAAATCATTCTTGCGACAGATGGCATTGATTTTGAAGCCGAAGATATGGCCTCGGGGGAAACGGTTGCCTGTGATTATCAAGATTTCCCCAATCACTTTGGGTTCTTCTTACCGCTTGCTGGCATCACCACCATCAAGCAAATCCGCAACAATCCCATTGATATTCAGGCCACCAGCCGCCTAAACCGTCTTTATGTTGAACTGCTGAAACATAATGAAGACTGGTCAACCGCCGAACGTCGTCATGACATGAACCAATTTATGGCGCGGATGATTTTTTGCTTCTTTGCCGAAGATACTGACATTTTCAATGGCGAAGATTTGTTTACCAAGACCATTGAACAAATGAGCGACAGCAAATCTGAAAACACCCATGAAGTGATCAGCGAAATTTTTCATGCCATGGATACCAAGATCGAAGATCGCGCCGCATCCGGCTTTCATCGTTGGGCCGATACCTTCCCTTATGTAAACGGCGGCCTGTTTACAGACAACATCGATGTTCCCCGTTTTAGCCGCATCGCCCGAAAATACCTGCTTCATGCAGGAAGCCTCGATTGGCAACAAATCAATCCCGATATTTTTGGTTCCATGATCCAAGCCGTAGCCGATGATGAAGAACGTGGCTCACTGGGCATGCATTACACCAGCGTTGAAAATATCCTAAAGCTCTTAAACCCATTGTTTTTGGATGACCTGCGGGAACAATTGGTTGAGGCCGATGACAACGCCCGTAAACTTCTAAACCTGCGCAAACGAATATCGAATATTCGCGTGTTTGACCCCGCCTGCGGCTCAGGAAACTTTCTGGTTATCGCCTATAAACAAATGCGAGAGATCGAATTTGAAATTAATACAAGACGAAACGAAACCCATATAAAATCCAAAATTTCCCTGAAAAGTTTCCGAGGAATTGAACTCCTAGATTTCCCCGCAGCCATCGCCCGCCTTGCGCTAATCATCGCTGAATATCAATGTGATGTTGTCTATCGCGGCCAAAAAGATGCTTTGGCAGAGTTTTTACCACTGGATGCCATGAACTGGATTATATGCGGTAATGCCTTGCGACTGGACTGGTTGAGTGTATGTCAACCAACCGGAACTACTGTCAAATTACGCGGTGATGATCTTTTCAGTACTCCGTTTGATCAATCTGAAATTGATTTTGAGAACGAAGGTGGGGAAACTTACATTTGTGGTAATCCGCCGTATCTAGGAAGTACGTGGCAATCCAAAGAACAAAAGGCTGACTTAGAAGCTATTTTCAAGGGTAAGACGAAAAGCTGGAAGTCCCTCGACTATGTGGCTGGGTGGTTTATGAAAGCCGCCGAATATGGAACTTTTACCAATGCTGCATCGGCCTTGGTAAGTACGAATTCAATCTGTCAGGGGCAACAAGTTGCTATTCTTTGGCCTTTGATATTTGGTACCAAGCATGAAATTTTCTTTGCACATAATTCTTTTAAATGGGCCAATCTTGCCAGCCACAATGCTGGTGTAACTGTTGTCATTGTTGGATTGTCTAATCATGCTGATAAGGACAGGAAGCTATATTGGCAAGATGCTGAAAAGAATGATGTGGTTCGATCAGTTAGCAGTATTAATGCTTACCTTGTAGCAGGTACCAATACAATTGTGCATAAAGAAAGTCGTCCTATAAATAGCCTTACTGAAATGCTCAGAGGGAGCGGCCCAGTTGACGGAGGGCATCTTTTTCTTGATAAAATAGATAAAAATAATTTGTTGGAGAAATATCCTCAAGCAGAAGAACTCATTCTTTCTTATTCAAATTCAGAAGAGTTTATAAACGGGAAACAGAGATATTGTTTATGGATAGAAGACAGCAAAATTAATCTTGCGAGAAGTATTCCGCCTATTGCAGAACGTTTAGATAATATCGTTAAAATGAGAAGTCAAAGTTCAAAGGTGCAAACTCAAGAACTAGCGGCTACACCACATCGTTTTGGTGAAATCCGCCATAAAGAGTGTACTACTTCAATGGTGATCCCAAGGGTAAGTTCTGAGAACAGGCCGTATTTGCCTACTGGGTACGTTACATCTGGGACCGTTATTGGCGATAGAAATTTTGCTATGTATGACGCCCCACTATGGAACATGGCTCTTATTGCCTCGCGTCTCCATTGGATATGGATTGGGGCTGTTTGTGTTCGTTTGGAAATGCGGTTTTCTTATTCCAACACTCTAGGCTGGAACACATTCCCAGTTCCGAAACTTACAGAAAAAAACAAAGCAGACCTAGCCCGTTGTGCCGAAGATATCTTGTTGGCACGAGAGGCACATTTCCCCGCAACCATTGCCGACCTATACAAGCCCGAAACCATGCCAGAAAACCTACGCCATGCCCATGAGCGCAATGATGAAGTCTTAGAACGCATCTACATCGGTCGCCGCTTCAAAAATGACACCGAACGTCTAGAAAAACTATTCGATCTCTATACCAAAATGACCTCCGCAGAGGCACAGTTAAGCGCAAAGGGGGCGCGAGGATAATGCAAGATAATGAAACTATTCATCCATTTTCACTGCTGAATCATGAGTATGAAAAATGGATTGTTGGCAATATTAATAAACTGGATGAAAACCGTGCAAGATTCTGTTCTACTAATGCAGTGAGATTTTTGCGCTGTGCAAATGCTGTTTTTAAAACTTATCCAATGGTTTCATCATTCTGCGCCTTGAACGCAACTGAAGAGGCGGTTGCTGCGTTCATTTCTGCTGCCAAGGTGCATGGTCACAAGGTTTACGCATCAACCGTAAACTTGCATGATCACCGCAGCAAGGCCCTAATCTCGGTCTTTGCGCAACAATGCATCGATAACATAGAGCCAGAAAATCTTGCAATTTCATTACATCAAGAAAGTGATCATTTGTTTTTTCACGTTCCCGAGCGGAACGACGGCCACGGCAGGGAATTGCACCTGAGTAGCTTTAGCATTGATCCGAGCAATGGAGTTTTTCTGTTGGACGATATTCCGTTGGGCGATGTGCCGTCACTTGAAAAATTAGACGCAGCAGCCGAGGAGGTGGCTGAGACAAGGAATAAGATTCTATACGCTACCGATAAAGGTTTTCCAATTGGATTCGTTAAACTGGAGGCCTCTATTGCCCGTGAGATAAAATTATCTCTTGGATTAATCTGGGCAACTGTAGATATGTACATGCACCCGGATCAAAACAGGCCATTTGTTGAGGATGTATTGGAAGCAATTGCATTGGTATGCAAAGAAAAAAAGAATAAGAAAAAATCATGACAAAACAACAGATGTCAGTCCCATCCGTATCCGTAAACTATGCCTCCAACTGTGCGGTATTGAACCGCATCTATATCGGTCGCCGTTTTAAAAATGATGTAGAACGACTGGAAAAGCTATTCGACCTCTATACCAAAATGACCTCCACAGAGGCGAAATTAGGTGCGAAAGGGGTGCTAGCATCATGAAACCATACATGCCTAATGAACTGCCGTTACATGATTTAGATTACAAAGAGTTATTTGGTCTTGTTGGTCACGCGAATGCTGAATTGGCACGATATGATGGATTATTGCAGGGCATTCCTAATCCTGAGGTGATGCTATCACCCTTGACCAACCAAGAAGCTGTTTTGTCCTCTAAAATAGAAGGAACTCAGGCAACTGTTGATGAAGTGTTAGAGCATGAAGCTGGTATTATTATTAAAGAAGCGGAAAAAGAAAACGATATTCAAGAAATTGTAAATTATCGTATGGCTCTATATCGGTCACGTGACTACTTAAAAGATTACCCCATACGGCTTGGTTTTATATGTGAACTGCATAGCATATTGCTTGATAGCGTGCGGGGCCAAGATAAAACACCGGGAGATTTTCGCCAAGATCAAAATTGGATTGGTAAAGAAGGCTGTAAAATTGAAGAAGCAACTTTTATTCCGCCATCCCCCCTAATTTTGAGAGAGCATTTATCAAAATGGGAAGTCTATATGGATTTTGATGATTCTGACTTTTTGTTACAAATGGCAGTTGTTCACGCACAGTTTGAATTACTTCACCCTTTTAAAGATGGAAATGGGCGTATTGGGCGGCTCCTCATTCCTCTTTTTTTATATCAGAAAAAAGCTTTGTCGCAGCCGATGTTTTATTTGAGTGAATATTTAGAAGCTAATCGTGACGAATATTATCAAAGACTAAAGTCAATTTCTGAGGATGGGGATTGGAATGGTTGGATTGTGTTCTTCCTCAAAGCTATTGCCGTCCAAGCACAAGATAATAGTGCCAGAGTTAAGTCTATTATGACCCTTTACGAAGAAATCAAGGCTCAAATACAAGAGACAACTCATTCCCAATATACCGTATATTTGTTAGATGCGATTTTTAGCAGACCTATTTTCAAAGTTTCGGACTTGGTAAAAAGGCTTAATTCAGAATGTGGTATTCATGAAAAAACAACGCCGGGATTGTTAAGACAACTCAGAGAAGCAGGCATATTGCGGGAATTGCAACCCGGAAGTGGAAGCCGATCAGCGGTGCTTTATTTTCCGCGCCTGATTAAAAGTGCTGAAGGTCGGAAATGATCTCTCATCTAGTGGAGTGTGAAAGCGCAACAAATCACTTTATGGAGCGTAAGATTGAATATACACTCCATAAAGTGATTTGAGGAGTCTGGGGACTCCCATTAAAAAAATAGCGTGTATATGAAAAGGCATAGATCAGAATGACAAAACCCAAATCAATCCCCTCCGTTTCCGTAAACTATGCCCAAAATGGCAGTTCGACCAAATCCAATGAGTTTGGTATGCGAGTGATGCAGGAACGGGCCTTTGAAAAACGGGGTGAGCAATATTTGCTGATTAAATCGCCGCCTGCATCAGGGAAAAGCCGGGCGTTGATGTTTGTTGCTTTGGATAAGCTGAATAATCAGGGCGTTAAAAAAGCCATTGTTACCGTGCCAGAAAAATCCATTGGCTCTAGTTTCAATAATGAACCGCTGAGTGATTTTGGTTTTCATTGGGATTGGGTCGTTGAGCCAAAATGGAACCTGTGCAATGCCCCCGGTGAACATGGTGGTAAGGCCAATTCAGTTAAGGCCTTTTTGGAAAGTGATGATGCCGTCCTTGTTTGCCCCCATGCGACATTTCGCAATGCGGTTGAAAAGTTTGGCATCGAAGGTTTTGATGATTGTCTAATCGCTATTGATGAATTTCACCATGTGAGTGCTGATCCCGATAGCAAATTGGGCAATCATCTAGGACAGCTAATAGCTCGAGACAAAGTTCATGTTGTTGCCATGACCGGGTCATATTTTCGCGGGGATGCGGTGCCTATTCTTGCCCCTGAGGATGAAGCAAAATTTGATACGGTGACGTACACGTATTATGAACAGCTCAATGGATATGAGTATCTGAAAAAACTGGATATTGGCTATTATTTTTATTCCGATGCTTATTCTGACAGCATTTTAGAAGTGCTCGATCCCAACGAAAAGACAATCATCCATATTCCAAATGTGATGTCGCGGGAAAGCACCAAGGACAAATACAAAGAAGTTGAACACATCATTCATGAATTGGGAGACTGGCAAGGCGTTGATCCTGATACAGGTTTTCATCTTGTCAAAACATCCGAAGGCCGCACACTGAAAATTGCCGATTTGGTCGATGATAGTGACCCAAAAAAACGCGAACAGGTTCAAAATTCTCTCAAGTTACCTGAGATGAAGTCTAACCGTGATCATGTGGATATGATCATCGCGCTTGGCATGGCGAAGGAAGGCTTTGATTGGATTTGGTGCGAACATGCCTTAACCGTTGGGTATCGTTCCAGCCTGACCGAAATTATTCAAATCATCGGTCGTGCCACCCGTGATGCAAAGGGCAAGACCCATGCTCGGTTTACCAACCTGATTGCAGAACCTGATGCTTCGGAAGAAGCCGTAACGGAAGCGGTGAATGATACGCTGAAAGCCATAGCCGCCAGTTTGTTGATGGAACAAGTCTTGGCCCCCCGGTTTAACTTCACACCAAAAACACAACAAAGCGGCCCTGTCGAAGGCTTTGATTATGGTGAAGGCGGTTATGATCCTAAAAAAAGCAATGTTGGTTTTAATGAAGATACGGGCCATTTCCAAATTGAGATTAAGGGGCTAACCGAGCCCAAAAGTGCCGATGCTCAACGTATCTGTGAGCAGGATTTAAACGAAGTCATTACCGCCTTTGTTCAAGATAAAACCACAATCGAACAGGGCTTGTTTAACGATGAAATGATTCCAGAGGAACTGACGCAAGTTCGCATGGGCAAAATCGTCAAAGACAAATACCCCGAACTTGACGAAGAAGATCAAGAAGCCGTTCGCCAACATGCCGTTGCGGCCTTGAACCTGACCCAAAAAGCCAAAGAAATCTCCAGTGGTAATGATAGTGATGTTGATATGGGCGGCAGTACGGCCTTGATTGACGGTGTACGTCAGTATGCCTTGTCTGTGCGTGATCTGGAAATGGATCTGATCGACAGCATCAATCCATTTGGTGAAGCCTATGCCATCCTTGCCAAGACCATGAGCGAAGACAGCCTGAAACAAGTGGCGGCGGTTATTTCAGCCAAGCGTGTAAACCTTACCCATGAAGAGGCTCGCGGGTTAGCAATGCGTGCGCTTAAATTCAAACAAGAAAGAGGCCGCCTTCCTTCACTCACATCAGCGGATGCGTGGGAAAAGAGAATGGCCGAAGGCGTAGCCTTTCTTGCCCGAATGAAGGCTGAGGCCGCGAATGGTTAAAGCAAAGTTCACAGATGATGATGACGCGCTTCTCGCTGAACTTGGTGTTGAAGTTGAGACGAAGAAAACAGCAAAGCGAACGCCCAAAGAAGAGCGCATTATTGCTGGGTTTGAAGAAATTCAGAAATTTGTGGAAGAACACGGGCATGTTCCTGGGCATGGTGAAGACAAAGATATATTTGAACGCCTATACGCGACCAGACTTGATCAAATTCGCAACCAAGCCGAATGTCGTGATCTGGTTCAAGACTTAGATGATCAAAAATTGCTGGACGGTGATTATGAAAATGTCGACACAGTTGATGAAGACATAGACGATGACGAGCTTTTGTCTCAATTGGGTGTTGAGCCATCAGAAGGTGATGTAACGGTGCTAAAGCATGTGAAAACCCGTGCAGAAATTAAGGCCGCAGAAGAAATCGCCAATCGCACAAAATGTGAAGACTTTGAAAAATTTAAGCCGTTATTTGAGGCTGTTCAGATAGATTTGGATGCAGGTGTTCGGGAAATGAAAACCTTTAGGAAGAATGCTGGCTTTCTAAAGTCAGATATCAAAAAAGGCCAATTTATCATCCTCGGAGGGCAAACGGCTTATGTGGCTTCTGTTGGGGAAACATTTAAGGCCCCAAACGGATCAACGGATGCCCGGTTGCGGGTCATTTATTCCAACGGAACCGAGAATGATATTCTTTTACGGTCAATGCAACGTGGTTTGTATAAAGACGAGGGTAGTCGGTTCATATCCGAACCAAATGCAGGACCATTATTTTCTGGTGAACATAATGATGAAGACTGTGCCAGCGGCACGATTTATGTGCTTCGAAGCAAATCAGATCACCCATTAGTTACTAAAAACCAAGACGTGGTTCACAAGATCGGCGTGACAGGTGGGAGTGTTAAAAAACGTATCGCAAACGCGAAACTCGACCCAACATTTTTAATGGCGGAAGTTGAAATTGTTGCGACTTACGAACTTTACAATATCAACCGCACAAAACTCGAAAAACTCATCCATAAATTTTTTACAACTGCACAGTTCGACATAAAGATAAATGATCGTTTAGGCCATCCTATTGCCCCCAGAGAATGGTTTTTGGTTCCTTTATTTGCTATTGATGAAGCTGTGTCTAAAATTAAAGACGGAACTATTGGTGATTTTTTCTATGACGTCAAGAAAGCAAAACTGATATTACGTGAAAAGTGAAATGGGCTGTATTTGTTCTGACCTACCCTAAATCAAATTGGATAACTACCGTTCCAAAGGTGCCAAGTGCAACAAAACTACCAATAACTAGGGACCAAATTTTAGATTCCGTCATTAAACATTCCTACCAAGCAGGCAATTCCACTTATGCGCAAGCATAATACCATTACGTTTATGTATTTTGCTAGATTAAGGGAAATATTTCACATTTTCACAACTTTTAATGAGTGGAGGACGCAACTGACCCACGCTCTCTTGGTAAACCCTGCAGAAGTAACTTGCTAGAGTCTTTCCGTTTTAACCTGATGCATATCCAGATTTTCTGAAGTCGTTTTGGCATTCTTGAGGCGAGAAGAGATCTAGAAGGCTCCCAATGCGTCTCCATGTTGCTTCTACGGTGCGTTCTTCGACGCGACGTAGAAGCCGTTTGAGTTTTGAGAACACTTGCTCAATGGGGTTCAGGTCTGGTGAATATGGTGGCAAGAAAAAGAGCCTTGCMCCCGCGCYGYGAATGGCMTGTCTGACCGATATGTTTTTATGTGAGCTGAGGTTATCCATGATGACGATATCGCCAATTTTTAGCGTAGGCACCAAAGATTGCTCCACCCATGCCAGAAACCGTTCACCGTTAATGGGCCCATCAAAAACATAAGGCGCGGTAATACCATCATGCCGGAGAGCCGCAATAAAGGTCATGGTGAGCCAATGTCCGCCCGGAGCCTTGGCCAGCAAGCGCTGTCCCTTGGGTGCCCAACCATGGGTCGGTGTCATATTGGTTTTGCCCACGTTTCATCAATAAAGACAAGGCATTCAGGGTTCGGGCGTTTCTGAAACTTTTTCCACTGCTGGCGTCGATATATGACATCAGGCCGATCTTGTTCACTGGCGAATACGGTTTTTTTTGAAGCCAATGCCACACCGCTTGAGAAACCGCCACAGCGTATCGCAACAAACGTCAACGCTGCGCTGTTCTTTTAATTCTCGCAAAAGCATGTGCAGCGTTAAGTCTGGTTTTTGTTTGAGCCGAGCCAGCAACCAATCTTGTTCATGGATCAGTCGCAGCGGGTTGTTGCCACCCCGCGCAAAAGCCGCTGACGTGCCCAGTCGCTGGTGACGGCGAACCCAGCGGATCGCACTGGACTCACTGACACCAAAGGCACGCGCGGCCGCATGACGGCTCTGACCGGACAAAACATACGCAACAACGCGCTCTCGTAAATCAAGGGAATAAGATTTGGACATAAAGGCTGGCCTCCTCATCCAGCCTTTATCTTGAATCACATATTACAACAAAAGGGAATCTTTTTTTGCTTCAGGTTAAAACGGAAAAACTCTAGGCCGTTTTTATTTGCCGGGCTTCCTTCCTTGGGGCTACTATTAAAAGCAAATGTAATTATTAAATTTAATGCTTGATGAAAGGAGGAGAGCAAGCTTATTCCCCTTGATTGAACTTTTCATAAAGCCTTATAAACCTTGGCAAATGGCGAAGCTGATTTGCAACTTTAATCGCTTCTGTTTGGCAGTCTAATACGAACAGCCTATTAACCAAATATTCCAGATTTCGCYTATGATCATAATTTGGCTTATAATTTGTCAAAAGTGCGTTTAGAAGAAGAAGGACCTTTTGAGGGGTAACCTCGACCATATTAGTGAGAGCTTTAATGAATGTATTAGTATTGTAGGAAGTATGTGCAAATGGTGCTACTGCTTCAAGCAAAGGAAAGAGCCTTTCATCGATCCCTTTAACATAGCAACTAAGCTTGCTGAGGCTGGCTAACAACAAACTAATAGCTTCAGTTGGCTCTTTTATCGCATCTCCGATGATCTCTGTGCTTTTTTCCCAAAAGACAAACACACGTTCCACCTGATCCTCTTCAAGCTGATCACTATGAGCCCTTCCCAAAAAATCACTCATTTCCTTGAGATCACCTACATGATCAAGGGTAAATATGTGTTTAAAATTACCTGAATCAATGGCTTCATCTCCCCACAAATAAGCAAGGGCTAGTCGTTCCATTAACCGTGCACGCGCTTGGTCAGTTCCCTTATCTGTACGAACGATAATGTCGAGTACACCTGTTTCCTTAAGCAGTTTGAATACTGGTTTTGATGCAGAGGCAAATGCCAGTCCATCTAACGCACAGGCAAAGTTGTCAGGGTAGGCTTCATTAAAAACCTTAGGTAATGAGCGCTTTAGCCACTCATGACTAAGATAATCAAGTTGAGGAATATAGGATCCGGCTAAAGTCGAAAACTCAAAATTATCACCTTCGCATTTTTTAAGCTCTTTATCGAATATTGGCTCAAACTGCTTCCAGGCCGCGCTATGGTCTTGTCCAGCAATTCTGCATTCCCTAAGGGCATGGTTAAACAGAGCCTCTAGAGCTTTACCTCTAGGCGCGTTAATTGCGTAGGTCATAGCATCGTCGTAATCTTTCGGCTTTGACTCTAGATTATCAAGGAGTGTTGTTGTTAGTTTCAACATCTTCGGAAGTAATTCTTTGGGAGCTGCTTGTTCATTCTTCTGGGTGGCAGACGTCAAAAGGGTTGCGATAATGGGTGGAATCCAATCTTTCGTTACCTGTAGACCACGGCTTTCTATCGCTTCCTCTTTCCAGAAATTAGGGACGTTAATAAGGTCGTCCATAAACTTAATCAGGACACTCCAAGCATTGTCCCAATTAAGTTTATGCATCGCGTCCTGAGGATCTCGCCTAAGCTGTTCAAAACCTCGAAGAACGGCATGCTGATACGGCAGATTAGCAGTTAAAAAATTTGGTAAAATATCTATAAATAATTCTGGGGCTGCAACAACTGCTGCCGTCACCGTTTGTACCAGTGACTCGACGGATGGCTCTTGCCATCCCCCACTTTCCTTGAATGCATTCAGTATTTTTACAACAGCACCTTCTTTGGTCGTAGCGATTAATTCATCGACACTGTACGGCGATGGGCCAAACCCACTTTGTACTGGGTAATGGTAGGTGTAAAAATCTGGATGATCACTTAGTGTACCTAGTGCATTGTTACCAGAGAGCTCACGCCACCACTCATCAGCTTCATCACTTCCTTTTTCTTTAATTGCAGAAAGCCAATTGCGCTGGAGGTATTGAGTCGCACCAGGCCTTTCACTTGATGGTTCTAATTTCTTAATTTCATCCAATACAGCTGTTTTGTCACCGTCAGGAAATTGGCTGAAGCGGTCCTGCAACAGATGGTAAGATTCATGAATATGAGCGTATTGCAAAAGATCATTTTTCAGAGCGGCAGGTAACAGCGTTTGCAATTCATTCCACTTCTTATTCAGCAAATAGATGCCAACTCTTCTCGCTATATCAGCTTTATGTGCGAGCAACTGACCGACAAACAGCTTTGCTTCGTTTGGTTTAGATTCGATCCAAGCGATTGCCGAATCCCTGAGAGCTGAAACCAACGTATTCTCTAAGTGTTTCCATGTTCTATTCTGTTCATGCTCCTCAATCGCAGGACGCCAGTAAAAACTTAGCCCACTCCGCTTTTCCGAATTAAAAACATCAAGGGTATGTTTGAATATAATTTGGGCAGCCTTATCTGCGGCTTGGCGGCAAAATTCACTTATGTTCGCTTCGACAAGCTCCTCCAGTGAAGAACCATCTATAAGTGCCCGAGGTGTGTAGCTTGTAAACTTTTCATTTGTTTCACTATCAACGGTTTTTTTAGTGATCCATTTGATGGTTAAGCAGTAATCGAGAATTACTAGAGCCTTATCCCAATTACAGGAATCTGGACTGCTCAATAATCGTGGCAACAACCCACCTTTTAGGCTGTGAGCGATCATGTCGTCGTCATATTTACCACTGATCCAAATCAAGATCATTCCCAAGTCTTCTGTGGAAATCGAATTGATGGGGACTAGCCCAAGGATTTCCGCGAAAGCTCGAAAGGTGTGGTAGTTGTCGGGGGTGCCGTGTTCAGTTGCGTCACGAAGAACTGACAATAATTCTCTTGCGCGATCATGGTTGTTTTCTTCAGCAGCCTTTAGGGCAACTGCCTTGAGGTATTCCGTTGCATGCCAAAAGGGAATGTAAACCCCCCCCTCTTTGTCCGCTGGTTTTGGTTTTGGATTATGCTCTGAATTAAATAGTCCTGCATCTTTCAGTGGGGTGAAAAATTCATCAAATTCATCTCGCTTCAACAGAAGCTCATAGCCCCATTGAGCTCTCTCTTCATCCTGAAGCATGAGAGCAATAAATTTGGCATGATTTTCTTTAAGATGCTGTGTCATGATAGTAGTTCAGCCATTTCAGTTCTCATTGCCAATTGTTCTTCTGGTTCTTCCGAGATGTGGTCTGCCATATGTGATAACACGGAGTCGAGTTGATCCCACCCTTTTGCATCAAGTGAAAATGGGATAAGTTGAATGCCAAGGGTCTCAAAATAGTCCTCCATATGTTGAGCGAGCCTTAGTTCGTGAGAGAAAAACCCGCTGAGCACATAGTGTTCACGCACATGGCTTTTCTTGTTTAGGTTTTTCAAAAACACGTATTCTAAAATTTCTAATTCGTTGGCACCGTAACCGATAAAAAGAACAGATTTTTCGTTAAACAGAAGTTTTAGGAAGTCTAGGTATTCTCTATTGCCTGTGCTGTCAGATGCTGATGTCGAATATCGGCGTAGATATTCATCTGTCGAAACAATCATGTTTTCAGGAGCTCGAACCGAACCGTGAATATGAAAAACTTTGCTTTCGGCCTTCTTTAAGTTTTCTTTTGTAAAGTCCCCAGGCATATATATGGGGTCACGCCTAAGCACTGAAGAGGTGTCTGTATCAGCGGCAGGATTATTTTTATATTCAGCGGGGGGAAGTGTATCGAGAAGTTTGTCATAATTAGTTGTCACCAAGGTCTTTGAAATCCGGTCTAAGGATGCATTTATTTGCTGACCTATCATCTCATTTTTATTCGGTATAAAAATATTTTCATAACGAACCGAAACCTTCTTCGTACGCTCCAGTTTTCTTGCAATCGAAAGTTTGACCCGTGCAGGCATGGAGGCTAATTGCTTATGCTCTGCATGATTCAAAATGCCTAATATTATGAGCTCATGTAATACTTTGTCGGCAAACCCATTCCAATCCGGACACCCTTGGAGCTGAGACAAGCCAGCACCGATGAAAGGCACGATGCCTCGCCCATGAAAGGCCGCTTTAAGCGCCTCTGGTACTTCTGGTATCGGTAGGATTGCATCGATCATAAAGCTTTGTGAACCTCTCCTCTCGTACAGAGAATCATGTTAGCACCATTAACGGAAAGTCAAATATATCTCAAACTGTATCTATGGTAGCCTTGCTAAGAAAATCCTAAATAAATTTCACGAGCATTTCTAAATATTGGGTTTTTACGGTCAAAACAGCTGTATCGTGAAAAAAATATAGGCCCGTCATTCCGATGGTTAGTGGGCCTAATTTTTTACGAACACTTCAGTGAAAACGGATTGTAGTTTTGCGTATGGCGGAAATAATTTGTAATTACGGCGATTCCCATTCTCATAACTTTGTTCGTTTCGCTCAAGTATGGACGTTGCTGCCAATGGTAAATTCCATTTTTCCATTTTTTTGATAMTGTTGCACAAAAGAGGACTTCCTTTAAGGGGTAAAAAGCTCTGTGCCTTTGTTCAATATGTTGAGGTATTCTTGATAGGCAAAAATTTTATTTCTGTCTTTGCCCGTAATTTCACGCACAATACCCAAAGTTTCCAATGTCGTTAAACTGCGCAATACAGTTGGCAATGACACGTTACATCCATTTTTGATTTTGGTTGTATTGGTGATGGGGTGATGCTGTAAAAACTGGTGAACGGATAACACCCCAGCTGTTGATTTTCCGGAGGCTTCAATGGAGGCACGATCGGTACTAAACAGAGCGATAATCGCTTGTGCTGTTTCTGTTGCCTGTGTGGCCGTTTCAATAACACCCGTTAAAAAGAATTTGATCCAAGATTCCCAGTCGCCCGTTTCTCTGACCGATTGTAGATGATCATAATATTCTTGTCGGTTGGCCTTAAAATAAAGGCTGAGGTAAAGCAGAGGTTCTTTTAGAACGCCTTCCATGCATAATATGAATGTTATGAGCAACCTTCCCAAGCGGCCATTACCATCTAAGAATGGATGGATCGTCTCAAATTGCACGTGCGCCAAAGCGGCCTTGACCAAAGCGGGGAGCTTGACATTTTCATCATGCAAGAAGCCCTCGAATGCACCAAGGCATTCCATAAGCTGTTCGGGAGGCGGTGGAACAAAACGGGCATTGCCCGGACGCGAGCCTCCAATCCAATTTTGTGAAGTGCGGAACTCGCCAGGCATTTTATTTCCGCCCCTTGCATTATCCATCAACTTGGCGTGGATTTCACGAATAAGGCGCAAAGACATTGGAAAATCTTTTAATCGCTCAAGACCATAATTCATGGCTGAGACATAGCAAGAGACTTCCACAACATCATCCATAGGTGCACCTAAGGCTTCTTCTGTTTCAAAAAGCAGAAGATCTGATAGCGATGATTGTGTTCCCTCAATTTGCGAAGAAAGCACGGCTTCTTTGCGAATGTACATATAAAGAAATAAGGAAGAGTCGGGCAAAACCATGCTCATGCCATCTAGCCGACCGAGGGCAGTATTTGCTTGGTCGAGGAGCGGATAAAGATCATCCATTGCCAAAGGTGGGACGGGGGGCAAGTTTTGAGGGACATAGGCCGTATAATCTTCACCGCCTACGACAGAGCATTTGACATGTTTGCCAATGCGGTCATTTTTCTGATTTAGTGCCATTACTCAAATTTTTCCATATTTTGTTACTTACATAAAGTAGCTAACATGGGTGCAACATGCAAGATATTAACTAACAAATTATTGGAATATGTTAGTTGTGCAAATTTAACTTACATGAATGATAGCAAGGTATGTGGCGACCAAATGATATTTATTCAAAGATAACTCGTTGAGCACCCGGTGCGAATAAGCCCCCCACGAATGTGGGCAGAGCGGAAAGTGGCCCACTTTCCATGTCCTGCCCCCTATACGATAGTGTAAAATCCGTTTCTTTTCGGTTATCTTCGTTTTATTTTATGTATGGTATATTTTACAATGACTTAATGCTATTATTACGGCTATGAAAATTTTTGTAAGGAAGTAATAAATGGCATCTTGGGGACTGGCGCGCATAGAAGTCATTGCGGCAAAAGAAGATATTGAAAGCGAATTAAGACGCGGTGTCCCCATGAAACAAATTCATCATGCCTTGTTAAAGTCGGGTCGGGTGACGGTCACCTACAACAGCTTTCGCCGTCAAATCAAATCCATTCGAGATAAACTCAAAATGATGCCTGTTCATCAGAACATAAAGCAAGTGCCTCAACTCAAAACAGACAGAAAACCACCTGCTGGATTTCAATTTGATCCGTCCTGTAAAGCGGATGATTTCTTTTAGATATTTTATCTATGCCCCAAAGCTATCATCCATTTAAGCACCCATTTCCATCCGATTATCATTAGAAATATTTAGGTTTCATTTTTCGTGTATTTAATGTATTTTCACCCTTAGATTTAACTCCATAAGGGAACGTATCAGATAAAGCTTCTCTTGGTAAAAAGGTCAAAAGCGGGTTCAAGCATCGTGTTACCCATACAGCCAGTCCGCCGCGAGAGCTTCGGAAGTTGCTTGTTTTTGAATTAGGTAAAGACAATACACGATGAAAAATACTGAGACCTCAATAAGCATAATGTGCCCTGATTGTGGAGAAGATAACGTTCTTGCACGTCCGTGGGAGTTAATTTGCAAAAAATGCACCAAGCCCATCACGAAGGGGCATTATTCGAAAGCTTCAATATCAGCATTCACGGCCTTTATTCTCGGCATAGGAGGAAGCGTAGGAACGATTTATATGATGGATGCAGGGCGGTATCCGATAGGTGATGAACATGCAATTATTGAAACTTGTATCAACCCAAGCACAAAACCTATGGCTCTTGCGAACTTCCGTGGAAAGAGAAAAATTTGTATTTGCGCCCTAGAAAAAACGCAAGATGAACTTGATATAGAAAAATATAAGGACAAAAGCTCTAATACATTTATTTCGACCTTCGAAAAAAATGCTAATGAATGCAAGAATGGTTAAATATACAAAAATATAAACCAGCAGGCGACCCTATCAGGGACCTGCTGGTTTACAGTGGTTTCAAGCAGTTACTTTTTTTGGGGTGGATTATTTCCACGGCCCTTTCCAGAATCTTCTCCAGTTTTGCTTGGGGCATTCTCAAGTTTAGATGTTGCTTTTACCATAATTATGCTTCCTTTATTATTCTTTTAAAAAAGGGCTTTCTAGCCCGCTCGATTCACTATTGCATGAGAGGTAAGGACAAATGGGGACAAAGGAACAAATTTTAAAATCACAAAAGGAGCTCAAATCTGCATTAAGCAAAATTGGCTTTTCCCAACGGAAATTTGCTACAGAATTTTTTAATAATGACTCTGAACACTACGACGAGGAATTACGAAAGACATTTATAGATACATTCAATCGCCAGCTGGACCGTCCACGCAAAAGCAAAAAAACACTTAATCAGCTAACGAAATATTTGGATTTTATCTACGGCATGGAGGGATATACAAAAGCAGGAATGATCCCGCCGCGTAACATTATTTATTCCGAGCTCAATATTGATCGCCAAGATAGTTTGGCGCGCATTTCACGATCCATTGATCGAAAGATCCTAAAGAAATCAGATCAATATCCTGATTGAAGTTAGCTCTCATTTTCTTCGCAAACTCCGGATTTGGTTGAATAGGCATTGACGTGTTTCTTCGATGTCATTGATTAACTTCTGAACTTGTGCCCTATCGGAATATGAACCCTGAAAATCTTCATCATTTAAAGCCATTTTGAACAGGTTTCCCAGCCGCGCCAAATCTGCACTGACTTTAAAGAGGTCGACAATTGCACGGGCATCAACGACACTTTGGGGAATTTTAAATTCCGTCATAATCCGGCGTACATAATCTGACATGGTGAAATTAAATCGAGTGGCATCTGCTTTCAAGCGGTTATATTCGTCTGTGGTGACATGCCCCTTGATGGTGGCACTGCGAATTTGGTTAGGCATGTCCCGGCTCCTGTGTTTCTGCCTGTAAAATTTTCAGGGCCGTTTTGAGGTTATCTATCCGAGCTTTTAGAATTTTCTTTTCCATATCATTCAGGCCGACAACGGACCTAGATTGCAAAAGTTTGATATGTTTCTGAACGGATTCAGGGGTAGCTTCAAGGTCATGTTTCATCGTCATCTTCCCGTCCTCAAACTTACAAGTTGGCTTGAGAAATTTGCTCAAACGTTTCACGCTGAATCATGACTAAACGTTGGCGGTTTAAAATCCAGATTGAAGGCTCGTTTCTGGCTTCTTCAAACGTCAGCCGCCTCTTGAGCATGTCATCAAAATCATGAGCAAATAGATCGTTATTGCGTTGCCCAATATGGATAAAAGCATGAATGCGATCTGAGAACTTTTTAACCAGCTTTGAATCTTCAACAGCTACACCATCAATTTCGGTGCGACCAAAATATTCATTTAGCCAAACGGCAATGGGGACATCTGGAAAATTGATCAATAACGCTTGAAGGCCATTCATAGTATCCAATATGGATGGTCCTCCAGTGATGACAGAATGCAATAGAACCTCGTGACCTTGTTCTTGCAATAATGAAATTGTGTCATTTTCTTTGAGATAGGCGCATAGGGGCAAAAACGTCGATGCACCATTGTCGATGACTATGGCGGCATCTTCTGGTGCTTCAATCAATGCCATTACAAACTGGTCAAATGTACGTTCAATAATCCGGCCATTTTCCAAAAGGTCAAAGGATTGTACGTTTAACGCCGGGAAAGACGCAAAGGTCTGGTTGACGGGATCTGTGTCAAAACATAACGTTTCTTGGCCTTGGTTTTTGAAATATTGAGCCAAAAAGAATGAGACGAGGGATTTCCCAACACCGCCTTTTCCTTGCAAGATAAAATTGATTTTAGCCATGTGTAACGTTCCTTTTTTAATTTGTTGAGGGGAACAGGGTCTCCAAGCATTCCATGTCGTAAATAGACAGCCATTCATTCCAGCTGAGGGCCTGAGCACTGTCAAATTCGACGAATAATCGTGCTCTTATTTCATTTCTGGATTCAGTCTCTGGGTTTGGTGGACGTTTATGTCCTCCTTCTACGGGGTGAAGGGGGACAACATTGTCACGCTTTTTACGTATGACAGTGGCGGCTTGAATTGATATCTCGTTTGGAGAAAATTCTGTTGAATGTCCAAGTCCATTCCCTCGCTTGACGTTAATCCACCGTCCATCCAATTCATGAACGGCCCGTTGAACTGTTCTGATGTAAAGAGCTATAACGATGGCCGTGGAACTTAAAGCATTATCTTGGCTTAACAGTGCTAACCATTGTAATTTGACTTTGTTAAATGGAAGAGACTGGGTCATTAGGCACACCCCCAAATAGGAAGGTGTTGTAGGCCATGATTCGAGCAGAAATGATGAATTATGCGTCTATTATGCGTACTTCTGGAAGGTGCTAAATCTTGCCAGAAGCTTAAKGCATKGSNTWWKTMAWKGRAAANAATGGTGCACCCGTCGCGATTCGAACGCGAGACCTCCGCCTTCGGAGGGCGGCGCTCTATCCAGCTGAGCTACGGGTGCACATTTATGAGCGCACATTAGCCGATCACTTGGAGTGGGTAAAGCGTTGTGCTTTGATACTGGTGTAAAAGCTTTTAGGATGGTATAGGAAGGCATGAATGATACATTGCCCTTACCTTATGTGCTGCCCAAAGATCATCGCGCCGAACTGTTGATGCCGGCGGGGTCTTTGACAAAGCTTAAAACGGCGGTCCTTTACGGTGCTGATGCTGTTTATGCTGGCACCCCTGATTTATCGCTGCGCACCCAATCTGGATTTTCCTTGGAAGATTTGCTGGACGGCGTGCGCTTTGCTCATCAACATGGGGTGCGTATTTATTTGACGCTGAACCTGTTTACGCACAACCGCGATGTGGATAAACTTCCAAAATTTGTCGAAACCGTGCGTGAGGTGAAACCCGATGGGGTGATCGTATCCGACCCTGGAGTTTTTCATTATTTAAGACAGAACGCCCCGGAACTTGACCTGCATGTATCGACCCAGGCCAATGCGTGTTCATGGTTGACGGTGCAAAGTTGGCAGGCGCAAGGGGCGAAACTGTGCGTCTTGGCCCGCGAGGTGAGCTTTCAGGAGCTTACGGAAATTCGCGCAAAATGCCCCGATATTAAGCTAGAAGCCTTTGTCCACGGCGCCATGTGTATGACCTATTCTGGGCGCTGTTTATTGTCTAATTATCTGGCTGAACGTGGAGCCAATCAGGGCAATTGTGCGCAAAGTTGCCGTTGGAGCTATAAAGTTCTGGCCCGCAAAAAAAGTGGCGAAGARATCTCAATCACCCCGGATAATAAGGAYGAYTTCGACTTCTACCTTGAAGAAGAATTTCGCCCCGGTGAATTGATGAAAATCGAAGAAGATGATCGCGGCTCATACATCTTGAACGCCAAAGATTTATGCTTGATGGGCAAGTTGGACGATTATCTTAAATTGGGCGTCGATTCCTTAAAAATCGAAGGGCGCAATAAAAGTGAATACTATGCCGCGATTACAGCGCGCGCCTATCGGCTTGCCATTGACGACTGGTATGCTGACCCCGAAAGCTGGGACCCAGATGTGTATTTGCGGGAAATTTATACCCTACAAAATCGCGGTTATTCATTGGGCTTTCATGAAGGACGATTGACCAACATTTCCCATAATTATGATCGAACCGAGACCGTTGGCGGCTGGTTGTTCGCGGGTTCCATTGTCGAGTGGGATGGCGATGACATGATCTTTGCCCAACGCAATCCGTTGCGCCCCGGTGATGTGATTGAATTTTTGCCGCCGCGACAAATTGAACCGATTCGATTACGCCTATACGAATTTGTCCTTGCCAAAAATGGGTTTGTCGTTGACCGCGCCAACCCTGGCAAAGGCAATGCTATTCGCATTTCAGCCACGCTGTTTCATAATGAAGACATCGACCATATTAAAAAGCTGTTGCCGCCCCTAACCGTTGGCCGCACCGAAGCAATTTTAAATGAAGACCGTCAAGCTCTTTTACAAGGCAACTTGATGAGCATGGACGTCGAGCGTGGCTTGCGCGATGGTACTGAAGATCGCCCAACCTTAAAAGGGCGCGCCCATTCCGGMAAARCCCCWGCACTTGGTTTAGACAGTTGCTGTGGCCTGGGCTGTAACGGTTGCACCATGTTTTGGCACGATGATAAATATGCGAAAGCACGAGAAACCTTGGCTAAGAAAAAAATTGGCGAAAAGCTGACTAAATCTTAGAGCGAGCGTTTAAGCAGGCCGATGGGCAGACCTAGAGTATAGAGCTCGTCTGAATATGACAGCGGCACTTTGAGGCTTTGGACATCGGGCGGATGCATGCAGGTGCGAAGCGCAACACCCGTTTGAAATTGGGTTTTGGTATCGCCGTCGCGTTTTTTCCGCAGGTTTCGTCGCAAGTGACTGTTATAGCCTTCTTGAAACGTTGTTTTAGAAGGCGCGCTAGGGCGTGTTNNAGCCCCGTTTGCCACGATGCGGAGGCAGAACAGAACCACATCGACATTTTGCAAGCCGCCTGGGTCAGCTTATGTTTCGCGAATTGGCCACCCTTATCAAATGTAATGAATTTGCGGATTCAGGGTTCAACCGAGGGAAAATCATCCATGATAGCCAACGCCGTTTCTGCCGCTGTTTTTCGGCTTAAATTCACCGCAATCCCTTAACGACGATTGCGTTTTTTTTAAAGACTAAAATTGGCCGTGTGCGGTGGAAAATGATCAAATTGCTTTCCCGCCCGCAAGCMGCYCGAAATTTGTTCTGGCATCCAACCATCTTGTCGCGTTCTTGCACGAATGAAGCCCGTTCTGAGGTGTGATCCAAGGCGTATTTATAATGGAATGTGAGTGTTGTTTTAAGAACAGGGACTGATTAACTCAATTGTCGAAATTGAAGTAATGAATTAAGGGAAGTTTGAACTCGTTACCTGGTGCAGCCCTCTGATATATTCTTGACTGCACCGACCACCGAGAGGCCGGTGGAAATTTTTTGACCAAGGAAAACAGCAACGTCAGCAAGAGCACCAGCCTGATTTTTAAGCGATCAAATAATACACCCTAAAAAACGGAAGATAACGTTGCAATAGCGATGGTCCATTGTTCAAGTATCGTTTTGCATCCAGGCTTAAGGGGRAATCGGCAAMCCGTGTCGAYTGAAAACGCCTAGGTTCGGCAAAAACAGATCCGTTACCGTGCAGGTCTTGGGTTGCCTGAATCAAAAGGTTTTTAATGCCGAATGCAGCGCCGCAGAGGTGACCAATGACAAGTAACGCAATTGGCTGGTGTAGACTGGGGCGCTTCCAGTAGCTTTTGTAGAAACGCCGCCTTGGACAAAGGCGATATCGGCTTTCCCGGTGTCGAGAAGGTCAATATTTTCGACCCCGGGGCGAGGGTCTTGGGCGGAGAAGGTTCGACAAATTGACAGGCCACCCAAAACCAATAATCAAGATGAGAACCCCGCCCGCGCCGATGCCTAGGCTATCTTTGTTTATGGGCCCCCACTTTGATCCGAGTCGTTGGTGAGTTGCAGGAAAATTTCTTCAAGTTCGGGTTCCAGGGTGGCGAGTTCAGAAAACTTTAAGCCCGCATTTTGCACCGCAGAAATAATTTCAGACGCCTGCGTGCGGCTGGGCTTGTAGTTGAATTCCAGTTCACGCGGATTGATCAATACCGCATCAAAACCACTTAAGCTTGCGGGAATTTCGGCCAAGTCTTCGACCAACATGATGGTCATACGCTTACTGTCTAACTGGCCCATTAAATTTTTGGTGGTGTCACAGGCGATGACGCGACCGTGGTTGATGATGGCGATGTGGTCGCACAGTTCTTGTGCTTCTTCCAGGTAGTGGGTGGTCAATAAAACGGTGACGCCTTCGGCATTGAGCTTTCGTACATAGGTCCACAATTGGCGCCGTAAATCAACGTCTACACCGGCGGTGGGCTCGTCTAAAATCAGCACTTGTGGGCTGTGAACTAGGGCTTTGGCGACCAACAAACGCCGCCGCATGCCCCCCGATAGGGTGCGGGCATAAGAATTGGCTTTGTCGGCAAGGCCCATAGCGGCCAGGATTTCCAGGCTGCGGCGGTCAGATTTTTTAAGGCCATAAAGCCCCGCTTGTACTTCAAGCATTTCATACGGGGTGAAAAACGGATCGATGTTAAGTTCTTGCGGGACCACGCCAATGGCCCGTTTGGCGGCCCGGGTATCATCCGTAATATCGTGCCCCCAAATGTGGGCGGTGCCGGATGTTTTGATCGCCAAGCCAGCCAAGATGTTGATCATCGTGGACTTTCCCGCGCCATTGGGGCCGAGCAGGGCAAAAAAAGAGCCCCGGGGAATCACCAGGTTGAAATCTTTCAAGGCCTCCTTGGCGGGGGTTTTGCCTTGGGGCTTATAGGTTTTACAGAGATTTTTGATTTCGATCGCGTTTTTGGGAAGATTGTCCACATTCTACTCCTTAGGGACGTTGCAACTCTCACAGCATGCGGTATCATCCCAATATAGAAATGTAAGCTTTGAAACGCATCACGCAAGTCCCAATACGGACGTCCCGTCAAACAGAGAGAAAATTATGGCTGATCAAGATATTCAAATCGTGTCCACCCCCAAAGTTACGTGCAGCGGCCACGGCAGTTCCAGCGGCCATCCTAAGGTGTTTCTTGTCCTTGATGCAGACACTCATGAAATTGCCTGCCCCTATTGTGGGCGTAAATTTAAACTTGATCCCAACGCCAAAGTTAGCGCCGGGCACTAGATCTTGAAACACGTTTTTTTGATTGATGGTTCGGGCTTCATTTTTCGCGCCTATCACGGTTTGCCACCCATGACGCGCCCCGACGGCACGCCCGTGAATGCGGTTTATGGCTTTACNAATATGCTGTTAAAATTGGTGGAAGACACCGATGCTGACCACATCGCAGTCATTTTTGATCGGGCCCGCAAGACGTTTCGCAGTGACATCTACCCGCAATACAAAGCTCATCGTCCGCCCCCGCCCGACGACTTGATTCCGCAATTTGAATTGGTCCGCGAAGCAACCCGTGCCATGGGCCTTAAGGCTGTGGATATGGAAGGCTTTGAGGCTGATGACCTGATCGCCACCTATGCCCGCCAAGCCCGCGAAGCCGGGGCGATCGTTACCATCGTGTCCAGCGACAAAGACCTGATGCAGTTGGTGACCGAAGACGTCACGATGTACGACGCCATGAAAAACCGCACCATCGGGCCGGCCGAAGTGTTTGAAAAATTTGGCGTGGGACCGGACCGGGTCATTGATGTCCAGGCGTTGGCCGGGGACAGTGCAGATAACGTGCCAGGGGTTGAAGGCATTGGTGTGAAAACGGCGGCGTTGCTGATTAACGAATACGGCGATCTTGACGCCGTGCTGGCGAACGCCCCCAATGTCAAACAGACCAAACGCCGTGAACGATTGATGGAACAGGCCGAACAGGCGCGCATTTCTAAACAATTGGTCACACTGCGGCTTGACGTCCCGGTGGATGTGCCGATCACTGATTTTGACGTGCGTGAGCCAGACACCACACAGTTGTTAGAATTTTTAGAGGCGCAATCGTTCAAATCTTTGGCGGCCAAGGTGCGCAGCCGGGGCATGTCGATTGGCGACAACGGCCAGGCCAATGCAAGCCAAGACTCCCAAGTTTATGGCAAGCCCGAATTTGAATTGGTCCAAACCGAAGCCGCCTTGCAAAAATGGATCGATGAGGCCGCAAATGCGGGCCACGTTACCGTGGACACCGAAACGACGTCTTTGGATTCCATGACCGCCGACCTGGTGGGGGTATCATTATGCGTGACGCCGGGCCGGGCTTGTTACATCCCGTTGGCGCACAAGGGGGCCGTCCAACAAAGCGGCTTTGATTTCGGCGATGGCGGCAGTGGCGGCAGTGACGGCAGTGACAACGACGAGACGGACGACAGTGGGGCCTCCCAACAGGTGCCGATGGCCACGGCGCTGAACCTGTTAAAGCCCCTGTTGGAAGACTTAGGTGTTCTTAAAATCGGTCAAAATATCAAGTACGACATGCAAGTCTTAGCGCAAGATCGTTATGACATTCATGTAAACCCCATAGACGACACTATGGTGTTGAGCTACGTGCTTGACAGTGGCTTGCACGGTCATGGCATGGATGAATTGGCGAACGTGCACTTGGGCGTCGAAACCATCAAGTTCAAGGACGTGGTAGGCAGCGGCAAGGCCAGGGTGACGTTTGATTACGTGGACCTGGATAAGGCGTTGGACTACGCCGCCGAAGATGCCGATATCACCGCCAAACTCTATGCCACCTTGAAACCGCGTTTRCAAGCTGARCGCATGACGACGGTGTAYGAAACYCTGGAACGGTCCCTGATTCCGGTTCTGGTGAAGATGGAAGCCGAAGGCATCAAATGTGATGCGGTCGAATTGAAACGCTTATCCGAAGATTTTGCCCGCCGTCTTAGCGACTTACAAATCGACATTTACAAATTGGCCGGGGAAGACTTCAATATCGCGAGCCCAAAACAGCTGGGCGAAATCCTGTTCGATAAATTGGGCTTAGAGGGCGGAAAAAAAGGTAAAACTGGGGCTTATTCGACCGGAGCGGAAATTTTGGACGGCTTGGCGGCCGAAGGCCACGAATTGCCCAAGCAGGTTTTAGAATGGCGCCAGCTGGCCAAACTGAAAAGTACCTATACCGATGCCTTAATCAAACAAATTAACCCAGATACCGGGCGCGTTCATACATCCTTTTCTATGGCGGCGACCACCACCGGACGCTTGGCATCGTCGAGTCCAAACCTGCAAAATATTCCGATCCGCACCGAAGAAGGCCGCAAGATCAGAAATGCCTTTATCGCCGAACCGGGGCATAGCCTGATCAGCGCTGATTATTCACAGATTGAATTGCGATTGTTGGCGCATGTGGCCGATATTGGGGCGCTTAAAGATGCCTTTCATACGGGCCTCGACATTCACGCCATGACGGCATCCGAAGTCTTTGGCGTACCGTTGGATGGCATGGACCCCATGGTCAGGCGCCGCGCTAAGGCCATTAACTTTGGCATTATTTATGGCATTTCGGCGTTTGGGCTGGCGCGTCAATTGGATATTTCACGGACCGAAGCCAAAGACTACATCGAAGCATATTTTACCAAGTTCCCCGGTATTCGCGCTTATATGGATCAGACCAAGGCGTTTGCYGCTGAACATGGWTTTGTCACCACTTTGTTTGGGCGTAAGTGCCACATCCTTGGCATCAACGCTAAAAACCCCATGATGCGAGGATTTTCAGAGCGCGCGGCGATTAATGCGCCGATTCAAGGTGGGGCCGCAGATATCATTAAGCGGGCCATGGTGCGCTTGCCCGGCGCCTTGGATGATGCAAAGCTTCAGGCTCGGATGCTTTTGCAAGTCCACGATGAATTGATCTTTGAGGTCCAAGACGATCAGGCCGAAGCTACGTGCGCGTTGGTCAAAACAGTTATGGAACAGGCCGCAAACCTTGATGTGCCTCTGGTCGTTGAAGTTGGACAAGGTAAAAATTGGGGCGAAGCGCACTGATATAAAGCAAAAAAGGTTATTTAAGACCGGCCCCCATTTAAATCATAACTGTATTGCGCGACTATTGAGTTTAAGTCTCTGAGAGGGATATGGAGGGATTTTATAATGCCGATCGATGTGCGAAAATTAATATTTTCCAAGACCGAACTGCGCGATACTTTTGAGGATTACTGCCGGAGAAAAGGCTTAGTCAATGCCATGGCTTCTATTGAAAACTATGAATTGGTGACGCTCAAAAGTAGTGATTTGGAAAAAGAGTCCCTCAGCGTAACGGTGAACTTTGTGAGCCCGAACCCAAAACGCCCGATTACGGCAGACCTCATCGAAGATGAAATCGTTGAAGCCTTGGTCACCGCCTGCAAGCAATTGAACATTCCTTTGCCCCGCAAGGGACATAAATACATTAAACCTTATAAAGAGGGCTTGATGATGACCATGGGCCTTAATGAATCCGCCGTGCGGGCCATGCATTAGGTTCGTTTAAGGTACTGCCAAATACGAATACCTAAAAGTACACATAATATAGAGATGTGAATTAAGGGCGGCAACGTGTCGGCTTTGACCATCGCGTAATAGTGCCAACTGCCGAGTATTGCGGCAATGTACACGTACTTATGTAAACGCTTCCAGGCCTTTCCCCCCATAGACTTGATGGCGCGCTTGCTGGATGTTGCGGCGAGAGTCGCCAAGATGATAAACGCACCCAAGCCAACGGTGATGTATGTGCGCTTAACAATATCGGTGCCGATGGCTTGCCAATCAAAGAACTGATCTATGGCGACATAATTGGTGACGTGCAACATTACATAGGCAAAGGCCCAAAGCCCCAACATACGGCGCATGCGCACGGGCCAAGTCCAGCCAAAGATAATTTTTAACGGCGTAGCCGCCAGGGCCACCAATAGGGAACGCAAAGCCCAATCGCCTAAGTGGCGCGTGATAAATTGAATGGGGTTAGCGCCCAATCCGCCGGTAAAGGCATAGACGCCAAGTTGTAAAAGTGGGGTTGCCATAAGAACAAACACCAGCCACCACAGAAGACGATAAGACATGATCGGTTTATGTCTCAAATATACTGAGCCAAATCCATGCCGGTATACAGGTGGGCAACTTGTTCTGCGTAGCCATTGAAGGGTAGGGTTGGTCGTTTGAAAAATTCACCGATGCGGCGTTCTTTGGCTTGGGACCACCGGGGATGGGAAACTTCGGGGTTCACGTTGGCGTAAAAACCGTATTCGCGAGGGGCCGAGCGATTCCATGAGGTCGGCGGTTCGTTTTCCGTAAAGGTGATCTTGACGATCGACTTAATGCCTTTGAAACCGTACTTCCACGGCACTACTAAGCGCAGCGGCGCACCATTTTGTGGCGGCAACGTGCGCCCGTAAAGGCCCACCGTCAAGAACGCCAACGGGTTCATCGCTTCGTCCATACGCAGGCCTTCAACATAGGGCCACTGTAAAACGGCACGACGTTGACCCGGCATGCGTTCGGGGTCCAATAAGGTTTCAAAGGCCACATAGCGGGCCTTTGATGTTGGTTCTAAACGCTTGATCACATCGGCTAAGGATAGTCCGACCCATGGCACCACCATGGACCAAGCTTCAACGCAGCGATGACGATAAATGCGTTCTTCAAGTTGATGGGGGCTGATGAGGTCTTCAAAGTCATAGAGGCCCGGTTTTGCACACGCCCCGGCGATTTCAACGGTCCAAGGCTTGCTTTGAAAATCCTTGGCGGCATAAACGGGATCATCCTTACCTGTGCCGAATTCATAAAAATTGTTATACGAACTGACTTGGTCAAAGGGTGTTAGATCTTCGCCGGGATCAAAGGCGGTTTTGTTGATTCCCGATAACATGTCCCCGGCCTCTGGCCACGCGGCAAAGGCTTGGCTGCTCAACAAGCCGCCCGCAAGACCACCCGCAAGAGCAGCAACACCCGTCTTTAAAAAACGCCGCCGTTGTTTGAAAAGGGCTTCGGGAGTGACGTCACGCTCGTCAAGGCTCCAAGGTTTACGAACTTTGATCAGCATATGCAGACTCCGCAATCAGAACATAAAACATACATATAATATGGGCTTTAAGCTTTAATAACAAGCGGTTTTGGTGGGGGCGCTCATTCGAATGCCCAGGCTCAAATACGCCAAGACTCTCCAAAATACGCCAGATGAAGCCTAAGGGGAGAACACGAAATAATAATAAAAACAACCTTTAAGACTATAAAGTGTGGATGATAATGAGGTCGCCGATCTTCTATCATACCATATAGTATAATATAATTATGGAGTTTAAGTAAAAAACATATTATATGAGTGTATAGATTGTTTTTATAATTATCAGCTTTAGGATGTTATATGGATACAGCCAAAACCAGCGGTTATATTTCATGTGGAGATACTAAATTTTGTAAGGAATGCCAAAACTTCATCCATTTAGACGTGCGTGCGGATCGTGAGGCTATACGCCTAACCTTGAATGATTTAGGGCGTTGTGATTACTACAGCGGCGTTAACAAGGTGATTTATGCAATTGCCTTGCAAACGTAGACACACATATTTGTGTGGTTCATGCTGATAAATATGTAGGCCTTAGTGAAAAGGACGTATGTGTTCTTGCTGCTGTTTGTAGTATAAAGCCTGTATGCGAACACTTTATCATTTGTGGTTATCTCCCTATTCGCGCAAAGCGCGGATCGTGTTGGGGGAAAAAAAGCTAGAATTCGAGCTACAGACAGAAAAAGTCTGGGAGCGCCGCGAAGGATTCTTACGTCTAAATCCCACCGGAGAAGTCCCGGTGTTGGTGGAAACTGATGGGACAGCCATTTCCGGCGGTCAGGTTATTTCTGAGTATTTGGACGAGGTATACCCGAGCCCCGGCTTGTTGGGCCTTGGCCCCTTAGAACGCGCGGAAGTCCGCAGAATGTGTGCTTGGTTCGATGAAAAATTCAATGCGGAAGTCACGACAAATTTGGTCATGGAAAAGGTGATGAAGCGATTTTTGCGCCTTGGCCCCCCCGATTCCAACGCAATTCGGGCGGGAAAAGCCAACATTCACCATCATCTGGATTACATCACATATTTGGTGGAACGGCGCACTTGGTTGGCTGGTGAAACGTTCTCATTGGCCGATATTTCCGCCGGCGCACATTTGTCGTGCGTGGATTATTTGAACGATGTGCCGTGGTCCGATCACCCCGTTGCGAAAGATTGGTATGCGCGCATCAAGTCACGCCTCAGCTTTCGTGACCTATTACACGACCTGGTTCCTGGCGTGCCCCCATCCGTCCATTATCACGACCTAGATTTCTGACTTTACGGCTTAGGCCTAAGGCGCTGTAGATATTTTTCGGCCTGTTGTCGGCTTGCAATATCGGGGTTTGCATTGATCAAGGCTTGCCAGTCGGCGCGCGCGGCCCTTAGATTATGATTGTCGAAATGAATGAGGCCACGGGCCAAAAGGGCCTCGCTATTGTTCGGCTGAAGGGTCAACGCGCGGCTAAAATCATTGAGGGCCAAGTCGTTTGCCCCCATTTTGGGAATAGATAATCCGCCGCTGGCTATTACAACCGACTTGGCATGGATCTGCTGCGATGCAGCCGTGACTTCAAACAAATCATCAGCGGTCTTTGAAATCGCATCCGCGCCCGTGTCACACCAAAGCGTCACATCCGCAGCATCGCATTCTGCCAGCAACAAGTCAGTAATGGATGTGGCTGATTTATCGCAGAATAGTTGCCCAAGTTTTTTCTCGTGATACGGAATTCCGTAYTTTTCCACCAGAGCAATAAAATCGTTTTGACTATAATTCCGAAGWGCTGACTTACAGAAATGTTTGTTATCGGAAACATATCTATCTGGGGCCGCAAACAGGTTCGTAAAATTGCAACGCCCTCCCCCGGATATGAGAATTTTCTTACCGGCTTTATCAGATTTCTCCAACAATAGAACTTTGCGGCCTCGCTTACCGGCTTCGATCGCACACATCATACCCGCAGCGCCAGCGCCGATGACGACAACGTCAAAGGTCCGAATTTCTGAATTTGGCATTTAACTCTTCCTGAAACTTACTATCGCCGACCGAACAGTTTTTCGATTTCCGCAAGTTTTAACTCAACATAAGTTGGCCGTCCATGATTGCATTGTCCAGAATGGGGAGTAATTTCCATTTCACGTAACAACGCGTTCATTTCCTCTATGGTCAGACGGCGCCCCGCTCGAACAGAGCCATGACAAGCCATCGTTGCGAAGACATCATCCAGTTTATCTTTTAAGGATAACGCCGTATCAAACTCTGCAAGATCATCTGCCAGATCTTGTATCAGACCTTTGACAT
>JAESSB010000016.1 GCA_016764335.1 Magnetovibrio sp. | reverse complement strand
ACAAAACGATCTGGGTTCATCAGTACTTTCTCCTAAAAGAAAGCTTGAATCATATTTTGAGCAGATTGGGAACCCTCTAATTGTCAACAGGCCCTAGTTAGAGGTGACCGAAAGTGCACTCCAACCACCCCAAAGCCCCTCAGAAGGAAGTTTCTGCTGTTACAGACGCATCGCGCTTGTCGACACGCTCTAGCACCCACGCATTGACCTCAGACAACACCCAAGCGACGCGATTAGGGCCAAGCTGTATCCGTTTCGGAAAGTCGCCAGCCGCCTCGAGTCGTCCGATATGCTGAGGCGTATACGGAATGCCATAGACAGTCTTCAACTCCTTCTTCGATACAAGTCTATTCTCAAACTGAGCCATCAGATTTCTCCCAAWAGGGAGGCATCTAGTTACCCCAATGTGGATTAAAGCCGCACCGGTTAGGCAAAATGATGCTAATACTTAAAGCTGTATAAGTCGAGCTTGCAGGCCCTAACCTATTTGATTTATATTGGAACGACATTCAATGTTTTGAAAGCAAAATACAAATGGCAAATCGTTCCTCATTACCAAGGAAACTAGAGAAAGCCATTTTTCAACAATTTTTATCACGTTGCCCTTTTTGTGATGAAAGCGATATTGCAACAGTTCAAAAACACGAAGCCAACAATTTAATTCTTGTTTGTGGAAATTGTCATAACCGGATAGAGACTGGCGGTATCCCCCTAGTTGCTGTAAAGCGCAAAAAGGAAAATGCGTCCCATCAATTCCTGCCAACAAAGATACATCCCCACACCGTGATAGATGTTAACAACTCCAACAATCAAGGCATAATTGCTGACAACGTTTCCATTAATATTTCCTCGCTCAAAAAACATCGCGTCCCATTTCCAACAGCTACAATAGCGAGAGATGGAAGAGCTCGAAATTACACAAAATACCTTATTGACCGATATCTTAAATTCAAAGAAGGGGAGGTCGGTAAAAAGCGTATGAAATATGAAATTATTTATTCGTCCATTAAACGTGAATTTGGGGCGAAATGGGATCATGTACCAACGTCGCGTTTTCTTGAACTTGTTAGCTTTCTTCAACGAAGAATTGATAGGACGATCATCGGAAAGAAGCACAAGTCTAAAAACAGAGCCCGCTACAGAACTTATGAAGAATATCTCGAAAAATATTTCTAATATTATCCAGAATTCATCAGTGTGCATAGGTAGCTACATATCTTGATACAAATCCATCGCCACCTCAGGAAACAACAATCTCAGCGCCGGATTAAAAGCGTTCTTTTGCTGGTCATTGGGTTCTCCTTGGCTCTCTCGAATCTTGATTTCTTGTACCTTTCGTTGATAGGTATCCCATTTAAGAATTTCTGTGCATTCATAAGCAGTCACCACCGCAACTAAAGCATCTGTAAACCAAGGCCATTGATGCAAAATAGTATCGACACGACTTTTTAGATGTTGTTTTCCAAAAATTTTCTGTCCTTCCCGAACTTCGTATAATCGATCAATTAAATCAAAAAATCTAAATTCATAAGCTTTATCCAAACTGACATCCCAACATTCACCGAGGTAAGTTGAGAATCTTTTCATTGCCAACTTTTCGATTTTACGTGTGGCAACATCACCGTTTTCCCGCCTGTCAAACCAAGCCTGTTCAAAATTATCTACAAATGTGGCATTTTCATTTCTTACAGCCTCGACTTCAGCTCGATGGTAATCGAAGAAATAAACTTTTTTCGTTAGAGCATGCCATTTAAGATCATGAATACTTACAAGCTTACTATCCCAAAGCTGATTATCTCTAGCTATCCTTGCGTCTGCAACACGCNACCAAGCTCTAAAGTGCAAAACACCAGAGTTTCTAGTAGCGGCAATTGCATCACCATCTATCTCAAATGCACCGAAGAAATTATCAATGCAAATATCTTGTGACGTTGATAAGTCTCTAAATTTTATAAAATCATGGAAGACCCAAACCGTATAAATATCATGACTTCGGTTATAACTTTCTCGTTGCTCGATAATAGGGACTTGCGTTGTCGAAAGCTGAAGCTCAATGGCTAATTTACATTGATCATAAACAACAAATACATCCGGTCGCGTAGAATGAAGATCTCCCGCAACCGCCTTTTTTTCCACCTTAACTTCGCTTATTTTGTTATCCAATCTCAAATGGTCAGCAATGAATGTTTTCAATCGAAAGTGAAGCTCACTTTCTTGTCGCCCCTCAAATTTTGTTGCATTGATATGCCCAATGTTCATTCCAGCTAAGGTGTGCCAAGGGCAATCAAGTCCTTCCCTGTTTCTATGAGCAAAGTGATCAGTTCCATGGGATCCCCCCTTTCGAGCGAAAACGGCTCCATTACAAAGAGAACATGTATATGCGGGATCACCCCGCTGAAACCTTGAGGTTTCCTTACGCCTAATTGCGTGCGTTTTCCATTCTCCATCACGAAAGAATTCGTCGGCAGAGAAATGCTCCCCCATATCCCGATCAAAAACTGATTGGATGGACCTCATATCATTCACCTCCAAAATCTAGACGGTTAACTTTTCGGTAAAGGTTATCTTGCGGCGACATGACTGCCATTGACTGACTTTTCAATTTGAAACCCATTCGGAATCACTTGCTGGACAAGCTCAACATGAGAAATCAGGCCAACAGCACGACTTTGCCCAACTAAATCTTGAAGTGTCTGTAGTGCTTGATCCAGCGTTTCGGAATCCAGAGTACCAAAACCCTCATCAATAAAAATGGTGTCGAGGTGGATGCCCCCGTTGAGACTTTCTACGACATCAGATAGGCCGAGAGCCAAAGCGAGTGCCGCTAAAAAAGTCTCGCCACCAGACAGCGATGACGTGTCGCGGGAGCGACCCGTATGAATATCGTGCACTGCAATTCCTAGTCCACGTCGACCGGATCCCTTTGTATCATCTTGCGCGCGTTCAAGTGTATATTGTCCACTCGTCATAGGTCTGAGACGGAGGTTGGCTGCGTCGAGTACCCGATCAAACATTGAAGCAATCGCAAATGTTTCAAGTTCGACTTTTTCATCATTGTGTCCGTTAAATGAYGAAGCAACRGCCCCAAGGGGGGCGAAYGCAGYTTCRGCTTCTTGGATCTTCTCGAGTGTGTCTGCAATACTTTCTTCCACACTAACTAAATGATCAGTGCTCGCCATTTTTTGTGCAACATCTTTAGAGGCTTGTTCCTTAGTTTCATTAGCTTGTTCGTTAGAGACTTTAAGACCTTCTATATTTGGTCGTGTGGTATCTTTGATTGCTGACTCGGCGCGCTTAATCCTGTCCTTGGCTGCGGCGACGTCATCATTGTAACTGCGTATTGCTTGTTCCAGCGATTGGATATCTGGGATATATACTTTATGCACCTTGTACTGCTCAAGCGTCAGACCATTATCTTTGAGCCGCTGAGCAAGGACTGTTTCAGCTGACACGAGGGCTTCCTGAGCTTTCCTGTGATTGTTCTTAGAGCTTTCCTCGTCTTTGTTTGCTGAAATCACGGCCTCACGAGTTTTTTGTTCAGCCTCGACAGCCTCTTTGTGCGCAGTTTCTCGTTTCTCGATGTCATCATCGACGGCCTTTAGGGCCTTTTCTAAAGCCATATGGCTTCGAAGTGCTTCAGGAACTGAAGTCAAATGGCTTTCATAGGCTTGCTTTGCGACAGCAGCATTTATTTTGAGTTCATCTCGGTTCGTGCGCGTGGTTTCAAGATTTATTGAGGAATCGGCAATCCCTCTTTCTAGAGCATCAATAGCTTCGGCTAATTTTTTAGCATCTACGATGGCTCCAAGCGCTATTAGCTGCCCATGTACACTGGCCATCTTACTTTCGAGATCCTCAACAGAATCCTCTGGCTTAACTAGGAGCTCAAGTGCGGCTTGACGTTCTGTGAGAGTTGCTTGGGCAGCTGAAAGATCACAGTTTGCCTCGCTTTCATTTTGTTGTGCTTCTTCAAAGTTATCCCTTGCATCTTCGAACGCCTGGTTGAGCCCAGCACTTTGCGCATTGCCTTTCGCGGGGGCTGGGTGCTCGGATGATCCGCATACAGGACAAGGATCTCCAGACAATAGTTTCTCCGCTAGGTGCAGTGCCTGAATGTTGGCGAGTGCCACCTCTGCGAGTTCGTATTCGATCTTGGTAACTTCGACGGATTCAACCGTGATCTCCCGATATGATTCTGCTTCATGGACAGCATTCATACCGGTGGCAACATTATTTGACGTTGCCTCGTGTTGGCGGGCTTTGTTAAGGGTCTCCTGCACATCACGAAGTTGTTTCGACAGGTAATCGTGTTGAATTTTCTTTTCTTCAGAAGTTTTCAATGCGTCCTGCTTGCTGGCAAGATTCAGCGCCGCATCTTCATGTTCCCTTACCGCTGATGCATAAACATCCTCAGCAGTATTGGCATCATCTGCGGCAGCCACCACGGTCGCATTCAGTTTTTTTGATTGTTCCAATGTCGCTTGGTGTCGCTTTAAAGCACCACGACGTTCTCGCAAAGTTTCSAKCTCATGTGCTTTGCCCMGCTCCTGTGAAAGGGACTGGACAGCGGCATTCGCGGCGGATTTAGCAATGCCATGAGCGGTAATTGCCTCTTGTTCTTCATGTTCGCTTGATTTGACGACCTCTCTCGCTATTTCGATTGCGTTGTCAACATCGACAATGGTTTGGGCCAGTTTTGCACTGTCATGTTTGATGTTCACTTCTTGCATCTCGGTCGTTTTGTCTTCAAGCTCTCGCAAAGCCTTTCCTGCCGCGCCATGCTCAAGGAATGCCTTCTCTGTGTTCAGTGCGCGAGCCAATTGTTTTTCGGTGAAAAGGGCCTTGCTTGTCGCCTGCTTGGCGGCTTTTTCGCTTGCTTCTTGCTCGCTCCTCGCCGTTGTGATGCCTTCGGTCAGGGCGTCTGTTGTCTCGAAGCCATGGTGCTCGAGACTGCTCTGACAGGCACGTCGATCAGCTAGAATTTTATCCTCTACGGTTTTTGCATCTTCTTTCATCTTTTGGGCAAGACGTTTGTACAGAGATACATCAAACAACTCGCGTAGGATTGCCAAACGCTCATTAGTTTTCGCCGTTAGGAAAGTTTCAAATTTCCCCTGAGGTAGCAGAACGATTTGTCTGAATTGTTCTGCTCCATAGCCGAGTCGTTGAGAAACTTCTTCCTGAACATCCTTTGTCTTTCTCTCAGCAAGAACCTTTCCAGTGTTTTTAGGTGAAATGTCATCAACGGCAATACCGGTTACATCGAACAACCAAGCACTGTGTCTTTCTTTCGTCTCTCCGTCACCCTTTAAGGCTTTTCTCATTTGTTCAGGTCTACGACGGACAAGGTATCGCTTTGTGCCAATTTCGAATACGAGCTCGACTTCAGTCATGAGGTCAGGGTGGGCATAATCTGATCGGAATGTTGCCGGGTCTTGCCCACCTTTCGCCGACTCTCCAAAAAGTGCAAATGACATTGCACTGAAGATCGATGACTTTCCCGATCCCGTAGGACCGTAAATTCCAAAGAGCCCGGCTTCAAGGGCCTCCCTCAGATCCACGACTTCACGTTCCGCATAGGGGCCGAAGGCCTGCATAGTCAGTCGCAAGGGTCTCATGAGTGCATCTCCTGTGTCGTTAATTCTGTCAGGCTCTCGCTAATGAGGAGCAGTTCTTTTGTGCTTGGCCTTTCTCCTCGCACATGTGCAAAAAAGTCATGTATAACCTCCATGGGGTCGTCCAAACTGGCTTGCGTAGAGCCAGTCGTTTTCAACTGCGATCCTTGTTCGTCGCGCTCATAAGTTAGCTTTAGGGCATGGGGGTAATTTTCACGAATGCGGCCCATGGGATCAATCAAGGCTCCCTTATCGGTCAGCACGATCTCGATGAAATCATCTGACGGTGCTTCTGCCGCCTTAGCAACAAGTTCGGCAAGAGACCCCTTCAAGGTTCGTACGGCTCGCAACGGTTTGAATGGTAATTGCTCCGTAGATAATGATCCATCGGAGGTTAGTTCCACGAGCGTCATAGACTTTTCAGTCTCGGCCTCATCAAAGCCGAAGGCAAGCGGAGAGCCGCTATATCTAATATGATCAGAACCTGCATGTTGAGGGCTATGCAGATGACCAAGAGCCACATAATGAGCTCCGTCAAAAGCACTGGCAGGAACAGTTTCAACACCACCAACGGCTAGACGTCTCTCGCTTTCGCTCGGATGGGCGTTGGTAACAAACGCATGTGCAATAATGACCCATCTTGCGTTGCTCGGTACGTGTGCACGAGCCGCATTTATTTGTGCTGCAAGTACATCGGCAGGAGTGGAAATTTTGGTGTCACCAAAACATTCGCGGGCTGAAAACTCATTGCCRAAYGGCAAGGCTGAAAAGRCAACKGGKCCATGCTCGTCGTCAATGATCAAAGGCGTTTCGTRTGCGTTCARTGGTCCTCTGATCAACACCCTATTTCGGTCWGCAARGGCAGCATTGGAGGCTATCCGGTCGCCAGAGTCATGGTTGCCTGCAATAAGCACAATCGCGCAACGCGTTTCAGAATAGACTTTTTGAATGAATGCATTGAACTGACGTACTGCTGTTGCAGGAGGGGAGGGCCTGTCGTAAATATCTCCGGCAATAATCAGAACGTCAGGATCATTGACCCTAACGGCTTCAAATATCTGCCCTAAAATTTCTGCGTGGTCCGTCTCTAACGACTGACCGTGAAATTGACGGCCAAGATGCCAATCACTTGTGTGCAAGATTTTCATAAGTAACTTCCATATAAAATTTATACGTATAAAAAATAGATGGACATTGCGGTTCAGTCAAGTTATTTTTGTGTATGAGCTTTAACGACGTAAAACATGCCCAACGCGAGCGCCTTATCTTCCTAGACAAATGCTTTTGTTGGAAGGGACGGGCCAATCGCCGTGATCTGATTGATCAATTTGGTTTGTCAGTGGCCCAAGCTGCCCTCGACTTTAAAGCCTTTTTGGTTCATGCGGGAGATATGGCGCCAGAATATGATTCTGTAAAAAAACGCTACACAGCGCGATCAGACTATCACCCAGTTGCTCCTGATGAGACCCTTGCCAATTGGCGGTGGGATTTGCAAACAATCCTAGGCATCCATTTCAGCGAGTTGCCATCCTTAACGCGTGTCTGTGATCCAAAGCTTCTTGCTCTTTTAAGCCGTGTACTCGAGAAAAAAGAAGCCATCAAAATAAGCTATACGTCCATGACGACTGGTGATCTATCTCAACAATGGATTGCACCAAGTCAGATTGTTTCGGATGGCACCCGAATTCATATACGTGCTTACAGCTTCAAGCATGAAGATTTTAGAGACTATGTGCCCGTCCGGATTAACAAAGACAGTAGCTTCGAAACGCGGCTGTTAACAGAATCGCTCCCGCTGGATGACGACTGGCATACGATAGCCCGCATAACTTTGGCGCCATGCGGGCATTTATCCCCAGAACAGGCACAAGTCGTTCGTCGCGAGTACGCCTTTGATGGAGATACCTTGGTTGTTGATATACGTAAAGCACTTGAGTTTTACACAGAAAGGCGCTGGGGGCTAAATCAACCCGGCGCACGCCTTGAACGCCTACATACCGAGTACTTAGAGCTACCTCAGTGATAACTTAGGCACATGGTAATATGTAATAAAATAGATATTGCCGCGAACCAAATTACAACCTATGAAAGATGGTGTGTGTTGCAAGCATCAAAATCAACCAAATGGAGGAGTCGAGTTTGCTCTTTTCAAATCTAAATGATGATATCTTTTTGATCTTCAGTCGTGATCGAAAACATCTTTATGCTCGGGTGATCTCAAAACTCTACCAAACCTTCTTTTCTGAAGACCTTCAATTTCCAACCAGAAATGAAATCGTTCAAATTATATATAATTTGCTCAAAGAAAATCCTGACCTTTGGTCTGAAGATGACCAAGATATGCTGGATGCGCCAACTTTGATCAATCGAGGACGGCGATTACGCCGGACTCGTTCACGTCCTCAAAATATCGAAGCCCAAGATAAAACTCTGACCTATTCTGGACATATCTATCTTCAGCTGATTGAAAAAGGATGGTTAGAGGAAGAAAAGTTTGGCGTTCGTAAAACGGTTGATATGACACCCGGAGGCCTTGCCCTTGCCGATAGACTGGTTGCCATTGAAGGGGATATTTCTGCCTTATTTGGTGGTGTTGCAACAACAATACGGGATTCTCTAAAAGCAATGAAGGAATGTCCTGAAACCTCAGGACAGGGCCTACGCCAGTCTGTGCAAACTGCTGGTGAATTTTCACGGAAATTACGCCTGATTATTTCGAACCTTCGAGAGATTCAGAGGCGCATTGTTGAGAGTGAAAATCTTAGAGAACGTTTTGAGACTTTTTTTATCGATTATATACAAGACCACATGCTACATGATTTTCATAATCTACATGGGCCGAACCATCCTGCAAAATTAAAAGGCGAAATCCAACGTCTTGTCGATGACCTCTTTGCAAGCAATGATCTCCTTTCCAGAATTTCATCCGTATATCTTGATAGCGGGGTATCCAARAATAAGGATATCGCGTGGAACGATGTCAKYAGTGATCTGGAACGTATCAAAYTAGCATTTGACCATATTGAGCAAAGYTTCATACAAATTGAGCGCTTTCGGCGTCAACTTGAAACCCGTATTTACAATATGACAAAGTATGCGCAGATGGGAACAAGCCATTCATTGTCTARGATGACTGATTTAGTWCAAAGCCTTGACCAAATTTCTGATCAGAAATCAAAAATGATTACAGCTACAATAGTTGAGGGAACACTTATCGRCCTGTCGYCTATGTGGTCCCACGCTTTATTCGCACCAACACGTTTGCCACGKACMCCCGTTGAACCTCAAAGCATTCGRAATGTTRAGATMGATCCTGCCCTAAAGCTTTTACAACGACTGAAAAGAGAATTCCAAGACAAGCTGAATATGCCAGATGAATTGGTCGTACGTTATTTGGAATCAAGAATTCTGCCGCATAGTACCGTGGAGGCTAAGTACCTTCATATTGAAGACTTACATGATTTCCTAGCTTTTGAGAAAGTTCGCAAATGGTGCTTTCAAATGCCAGAAAAAGTGATGCCGCATTTTGAGATATTGGATCTCCCTTCCTCATCAGAGGAGCAGCGTGACGATGATTGGATCAGGTGCACAAATTTTCTTGTTAAACGCAAAACGGATTTCATTTCATTACCCAAACTTCCAAACAATGGAGCACACTGATGCAACTATCAGAACTTACCCGTATAGAAGAAAGATTTGGAAGTATTGGTGTGCAAAAATATCGCCATGCAGCAAATACGCTACTTCGATTTCAATTTGTTTTTTCAGGTGACCGAGGAAGAGCAAGTACGCTGGAAACCCTGAGCAACCCAATTTATTATCGAGCCTTAGAAGTTATGTTCGATGCGMTGGGTTATACCCTTATCAAAGAGGACCAAGAACAATGGGCTGGAATTWTGCCTGACACGGAAGATCTAAATCTACCAAAGATTAGCATTGAAAATACCATMGTGCTCCTTGTTCTTAGCATTGTTTGGCAAGAACAAATTCAAAAAGGGGATGGCGATGCACGAGCAATCATTCTTGTGAGTTATAATGAGTTTTTTGAGCGTTACAGGGATTTAGTCGCAAGGTCCCGTAAGGAACATATTAATGACCCTGCAATGCGCCAAATATTACGAACTGAATTCCAGCCTAGGGGGATTATACGTCTTTCAGATTTAGATGCAGATAATGATGATTTTGATTTGGAAATACGTCCRATTGTAAGCCGTCTCACGCCTGAAMMYRWYMTYAMRAWWYTTGAMYCWTRSGYRAATATTGAAGAGGTAAAACTCCCTCATGAATCTATCTCCAATCCAGAAAATTTAGCTCAGGATAATGAGGTAAATGATGATTGAATTAGATAATATAGGACTTCTGAATTGGTTCATGTTCGAAGCAGAAGACATTCCTGTTTTTGGAGCAACGGCAGTTATTGGAGAGAATAGATCTGGAAAATCGACGATTTTAGATCAAATGAAAACGGTATTAACAGGCAACAACGGGACTTATGTGCATTTAAATTCTAATGCGCGAAGTGGTCGCTCTGGCAAAGGTGGGCGGACTGTTCAGGCATATTGTCTTGGGCGTTATGGTGAAGGAGATGACGTTTTACGGGATCAAGCTCGTACTTACATATATCTGGGCTTTTCGGATGATAATAATCGCCCTGTAACCATTGGCCTTGCATTAGAAGCCAAGCGTTCTGAGGCTAATGCTGAAACGCTTGGCCTATTTATTGTAGATGGTTTAAATCTTCGAAAACATGACTTTCTTGAGCCTGATGGAAATGGTGGGATGCGTCCTAAAGAATGGGATGAAGTGCGTTTTGATCTTGAAGAGCGGTGCAAAGAAAGAGGAGGAGAGTTCAGGGTCTGTGGTAACTCAAAAGAGTTTGTCGAAAATTACCTCCATCGTCTCAGTACAAATAATCGACCAATCTTGCAGCGTGAATTTTTCAAAGCATTTTCGATGGCTTCGAATATCAGTGCCATCGAAGATGCGACTAATTTCATCAGAAGCTATGTTTTAGAAGATAAGCCTATCAGTGTGGGGGAACTAAGAGATTCCATACGGAAATACCGCGAAATTAAGGAAAACATTGTTTCGTTGACGGATAAGTTGGCCAAACTCAATCAAATGAAAAGCGCGTCCCAAGAGTTTGCTCAAAAAATTGAAAAAGATGATTTTTTAAGATGGGCGCTCGCGGCAGTAAAGGTCATGCATTCTCGACGAGAATTCATGAAAAATACAGATCGTCTTAAATTGGCGAATAGAGATGTAAAAAGCATAGAACGTGACGTGGAAGAGCATGGGGAACGTCAACAAGCTTTGACGAGCGAACTTGAAGCTCTTCGTCTTGTCTTGCATGCCGATGGATATGCTCAAAAGCGTTCCTTAATTGAGAAAGATAAGAGCGCGCTTGAGCGCACTCTGCGTGATGAAGAAGAACAGATCAAAATGACCTATGGGGCTTTTAAACGAGCGAGTGCTATTGTGCGCTGGGAAGATATGTTCCCCGAACAGTTTGACGATTTACTCAAATCCCTAAAAGCAATGAGAGAATCTTTAAAAGCCGAAGATGCTGTGAATTGGATGGTTTCGAATACGAATAAGGAAGATGAACTGCCCGCCCTCTCTCGACGTTGTCGGGAAATGATGTTGTATTGTGATGGGCAGGCACAAGRTGCATTACGTGAGTCMGGGGGGTGGTATGTGGAAATTAAAAAACACCTRCGCACCCTTGAAGAACTCAAAAGCAGTGGCAATGCCATATCCCCGATAGCTCAGGACCTTTTTGCAGAACTCTCTGCTCGTCAAATGGACCCACGCTACGTTTGYGCTGATTTAGAAGTAACGAATGAAGATTGGCGTAATGCGGCAGAAGCTCTTCTTGGGCGAGATCGTGAAGCTATAATTGTCGATCCTGAGCATGTTGATGAAGCCGTTAGGACACTTCGTAGATTGCAAAGGGAAAATAAGGTTTTTTATGCCTGTCGGATTGTAAATACACGCAAAATAAAAGCGGAATGGCCGGATATAAAACCAGAAACATTGGCTTCAGTTTTAACATCAGATGATATTTACGTGATGGGGTTCATTGCGCGCAGAATTGGTAATGTACGCCTTGCTAAAGATCAGCAAGATTTACACCTACCCGGCCGCGCAATCATGCAGGATGGCACGTATGATGATGGACTGGTCATACAAAGGCGCCGTGCGGATATTTTAAAAATCGGCAAATCAGTAGCACAGCAAAGTGAACAAGCGATATTGCAGGATCTTCAAATTCTCAAAGAAAAAGTCTCTGGTTATGAGAGAGAAAACAAAACATATATGTCTATGGCAGATGCTTTACGTGAAACTACGGGGTTATCAGAAGGGCAGTTTGCTTTAGGCGCGATGCTTGACCGCTATGGTGATGCGTATAATAAGATTGAGGATAAGTCTTTAGAGCTTTCGGCTTTAGACCAAGAAATAGACCCTGAAACCCAAAACAGGATTACAGCAACCAAGGGGCAAATTTCCGATATCAAAGATGACCTTAATCGTTTGAACTCTAAAAGAGATAGTGCACGAGATCGCGTTTCAAAATTTAGTGGGAGAATTGGCTCAGGGGAAGGAGAGGTCGGATCGAAATTAAATATGCAGGCTTGTCGAGACCGTTATCGAATAATCCGTCTTGGGGAAGATAGGCATATTTCTTGGAAACCAATACAGCCACAATGGCGAGGCGGTCTCCGCGGCGAACTCATAAAAAATATTCCCTTGTTGAAACTTACCGAGAACCTTATTCGAGATAAGAAAGGTACAAAAGATAGTATTGATGAGCTTCGTAAAAAGGTTGAAAAGAGAGTTTATCAATTTAATCTTGATTACCCAAGTTCTTTGAAATTTGATGAAGCGGAAGATTCTATCGTCAGTGATCTGTTACCACAATTATGTGATCAGATTGAATATATAGATAAAACTGAATTAACGCGTTATCAAGAAGAGTCCGAAGGTGCGCTGGAACAGGCTAAGAGCTCACTTAAAAATTCCTTCTTAGGTGAGCTACAGGGTCGAATTTCCGGGGTGGAAAATGAGCTTCGACGTCTGAACAGTATTCTTAGACCCCACACTTTTCATCATGAAAAATATAGCTTTAAGTCGACGCCGGCCGCTGCCTATGCAGATATTATTACATTTGCTCAAGCCGTTTCTGAAAATGACGATTTGGCGACAGCTTTATTTGATGATCGTATCGATCAAGACCACCCTTATGCACAAGCATTGAATAAGGTTCAAGAGCTACTAGAAAGTGATGAAATCGACTTTATTGATTTTGAGGATTACCGAAAATATTACGTTTTTGAATTATATATGAAAAATGAAGAAACAGGCCAAATTAGCCGTTTTAGTAATCGTCAAAAAACAGGATCAGGGGGTGAGCATGACACACCATTTTATGTGGCTATTGGTGCAGCTTTGGCTTCCGTCTACCATGCCGGAGGACAAGGCGTTGAAAATTCCAAGCGAGGCATTGCAATTATGCCGTTGGATGAGGCTTTTTCCAAACTAGACATGAACAATCGTCGGGCATGTATGGATTTTTATCGCTCTTTGGGCTTGCAGCCAATTATTGCGGCCCCCATGGTGGCTCGGGCGGGGTTTGTTGAAATCATGGACCATATCGTTGAGGTGTATCGGGATGATACGGCCAAAACCGTGAATATCGATTCTGCGACACCTGGCCCAAAAGCGCGTGATGCATTTCGTAAAGAAAACCCAGAAAATTTAAATCTTGATCAGGTTCGTGAATTCATAAATCAACAGGCAGAGCTCTAAATGGCAAGTCGGAAATTTATTTTGGCGGAAGATGCATTGAACGACCTTCTTGATCGATATGAGAAGAATGTGAATTCTTCAAGACTTCTTGTTTATCCGGATAAATTAAACATGAAGAGCATGGATAATTGGAAAAAATTCAATCGAACAGTTCAGCAGGCTGAAAATGCAGAAGCGATTGAGGTGATTTGGGGGAAAGGGCAAGATTCACAGCTTATCCGTTATGCTCGTTTGAAGAATGCAGATAACCTCTACATTTTCCTTAGCCGTCAGCCAATATCTCAACTGATTGATGAAGGATTAAAACAGCTTCGTCAATCAGTTGAGCATAGGCTAGATTGGGCCGCCCCAATTATCGATAAATATGAGAGCCAACTTCGAACAGGGAAAAAAACTTCCCTAAAGCCAAGTCTTGAAGACCTAGATGGGTGGCAGAAATTGTTCGCAGTTGTAAGTTCGATTCGAAATAGTGGCCACAATAACGTAGACATGCGTACATTCTCTCGCTTGACGACACAAGATAGCAAGTGGATTGAAAAACATAAGGGTGTCATCGTGCGCGCTCTAGAAACTTTAGGCTGGGAAATGCCCAAGGGGGCTAATAGTGAGGAGAAACTTCGATACCTAGGACTTGAAAAGTTTCCAGCACCTGTACTGATCGCAGGTGAATTTATTATTGACGACTCAAGCATCCAGATTATCGCTCAACCCTATCTTGGTATTCCTCCTGAGTGGGTAGAGAAAATCACTGTTTTAACAGACCCCACATATATACTGATCATTGAGAACCTTGCGAGCTTCAATCGTTATGTTCGTGAAGTGGACAGGGATGGCTGTATTGTAATCTACGGAGGCGGCTTTCCATCACGAACCGTTTTAAATGCCGTTCGAACACTCGACACAAAACTTTCAAACAAAGTCCCTTTTTTGTGTTGGGGGGATATTGATTTGCCGGGCGTGCATATTTTTCGAGTATTCGAGAAATCGATTAATCGCCCCCTACAGCCTCATATGATGAATATTGAACTTGCCGAACAATTCGGAGAGTTTACCGAACCCCGTAAAAGCACACCTGATAAGAACAGCTTAATATCAGATCTAGAGAGTTATTTGGGACGTTCAGGCTGTAAATGTGTCGAGCAGGAGGCCTTCAATCCTATCCCTCCTAACTTGACATCTCAACTGCTCTGAAGCGAACCCATTKYTYRRMYCAMSKKKCWATMWMRKYWYWRYWAWRCKRATYSMWYSAMRWMAWKRCWRGYKGYWMAMCKKCYYTKYKYYYSARMYTYRCCWYRMTCWRMWSAYGTTTTTGNWSMMKACAGYACTTTTTATATTTCTTTCCGCTACCACACGGACATGATTGGTTGACGCCAATTTTTGTTCTCTTGCGCTGATTCCAATTTGCTTTATCGAGGCCTTTAGTAGGCTTTGAGCTAAAAATTCGGACGGCTTCTGAGCTACTCCCCGGAAATCGGACAGTGASGTAAGCTACTATTTCGTGTTTTCTGGTCTCAATTTACAGGAGACCAAAAATGACTAAACGTAAAAATTATAAACCCGGTTTTAAGGCCAAAGTTGCCCTTGAGGCGTTAAAGGGCGAGTAAACGGTTTCGGAATTATCGAGCCGTTTCGGGGTTCACCCAACATTGATCCATCAATGGAAAAAAGCATTACTGGAGAACGCCCCGGATATTTTCGAGCGCGGGTCGAGCAAGAAAGAAACGACGGTTGATCCAGGCAAGATCAAAAACCTTCATGCTAAAATYGGCGAACTGACCATAGARCGGGATTTTTTAGCGGACGCGCTCAAGCCATGGACCGGAAAATGAGACGGGACATGATTGAGCGCGGTAATAAATTATCGATTACCCGCCAATGCCGCTTACTAAAGCTGAACCGTTCGGGAATTTACCACCAGCCTCAAGGCGAAAGCATCCAAAATTTGGCCCTGATGCGGGTCATTGATCAGCAATTTCTTGAAACGCCTTTCTTTGGTGCTGGACAGATGACTTGGCATTTGCAACGTTTGGGGCACCGGGTGAATATCAAGCGTGTTCGACGGTTGATGCGATTGATGGGCTTGATGCCGATCTATCAGAAGCCGAACACGTCTGCGCCACATCCAGAGCACAAGCGTTATCCGTATCTTCTGACCGGAATGAACATCACTCGCGCTAATCAGGTGTGGTGTGCCGATATCACTTACATTCCTCTGACGCGGGGCTTCCTCTATCTGGTCGCCATCATGGATTGGGCCAGTCGCCATGTGCTGGCATGGCGGCTGAGCAACACCATGGATGTGGGTTTTTGCGTTGATGCCTTAGATGAAGCCTTGGAGCGATATGGCTCACCGGGGATATTCAACACCGATCAAGGCAGCCAATTCACCTCTTGGGCCTGGACAGACCGATTGAAAGAAGCTGGTGTTCGCATCTCGATGGATGGCAAGGGGCGATTCATAGCCCCTGGAAATAATATTTCCGAAGGCGCGCTAAGGCGTGGACAATATATTTATTGAGCGGCTATGGCGCAGCCTGAAATACGAATGCATTTATCTACACGCCTTTGAGGGTGGCGCTGAAACGCGGGCAGGCATCGGAAAATGGGTTAACTTTTATAACCRRGACCGMCCCCACACAGCAYATGGTGGACATACGCCCAAAGAATATTATTATGGGCATCTGTCTCGATCCGGGCCGGGCTTACGNCCCCCCTCCTCGAGGCAGATGCAAGCGTTGTAAACATCAATATGGAGCAACAACCAGAGGACATGATTATAGCTTAAATTAGTGAATGATCTGTCCGATCAATGGGGAGTAGCTCACTATGCTCATTTCTGAAGGGCTCTTTTCTTTGCGTTTACCGCTCTTGAAGAGCTTTTTCCAAAACCCCCATATAGGGCGAAGCAATGTATTCCAACACAGACCGTGAACCTGTAACGATCGAACACATGACTTGCACGCCGGGGACCAAACGGTAAGCTTCCCCTTTGCTTTTAAAGACGTCCGTTTTGGTTTTTATGCGGACCTTATAATACGTTGTGCCACTGGTGCCTTTCATGGTGTCGGGACTGATGTGGACGACTTCGCCTTCAAGGTGTCCGAACCGTGCGCCGTCGCTAGAGGCCAGAGTAACGCGCACCAACTGTCCGGGGTGGATATAGCCCACATCATTTGGCGGYAACCGAGCTTCGAYCACCAARGCATCACCGATCGGCACAATATCGGCAACCTTACCGCCCGGTTGAATAACACCCCCACGGGTCACCACGTAAAGCGTCATGACCACGCCGTCGACGGGCGACACCAATACGGACCGATTAAAACTGTCTGCAAACTTTCGACTGCGGTTGGTAAGTTCTTGCAGCGAACGCCTTTTGTCCTCTAAATTTTGACGAGCCTCCACGCGAAACCGTCCTTGAATAGCTTCTAAGTTTAAATCTTCTTGTTGGACCGCAGCCTGCAAACGGGCCAGAGCTGCTTCATCTCCGGTGAGTGTTCCGTTTAGGTTTGCCGCCTCTTTCAACAGATTCAAGTGCAGCATGCGGTTGGTGAGCTCATCTTTAAGGAGCCCTTCACTGATCTTAATTTGTTCATCCAGCAACTTAATCTTGACCTTGGTATTCGCCAATCGCGCAGAGATTTCATCGCCTTCTCGGCTGCGTTGATTGATCAGGGACTGCTGAACATCCATGTCATTTTGAAATTGATCACGTCGCGAAATAAACAGATTTCTGGCTTGATTGGAGAGGTCAAGGTGAGCTTCAGAAAAACCATCCGGAAATGTGATTTCTTCGGCCCCAATCATTTCGGCCTTAAACCGCGCTACGTCAGCGGTTAAGGCCGAGATGCGGACCTCAAGTTCATCGACGTCAGCCCCGCTTGCGGTGGATTCCAACACCATTAACGGTTGCCCTGCCTTCACTTCATCTCCTTCTCGAACAAGTATTTTAGAAACAATACCGCCTTCTAAATGCTGTACCGTTTTGACTTGCGAAGATGGAACGACTTCTCCTGCTGCAAAGCTCACGACATCAAGGCGAAAAAACCATGCCCACACAGCACAAGCGACCAACAGACCGACCACGGTTATAAARAATAGGTGGGTGTGCCKTTCAATRTGTAAATCTGGTTTCTTCTCGGTCACGSTGTTGTCCCTTGTTCATTGGTCTGCGGCAAAGGTGTTTTCGCCGMCAMAAGGCGCGGGACAGGCTTTACATTTAAGTCCAAAACCAACGGTGCGCCTGCAATAATRTTGGCATCRTGCGAKAGGGCAATGATGGTGCAGCCGCGTTTATGTAGCGCATTCATYACCTTTGATATTTGTTGAGCYCCCKCCGCATCCAAGCCTTCTGTTGGTTCATCCAACACCACCAATTGTCCATCTGTTGCAAGTGCCCGAGCCATCGCCAGACGACGCCGTATGCCCAGCGATAAATCACGCCCGCCSGCGATCAAGGGTGTATCAAATCCATATTGAGATTGGGCAAAATAACTTTCCAGACCCGCCTCTCTGATGACGGTATTAAGCCCTTGATCATCCAAATCAGGATTAAAGGCCATAATGTTTTCRCGGACCGTGCCATTGAAAAATCCGGGTTCTTGCGGCAAGTATATGATCTGACGTCGCCACCATTCGGGGGCCACCTGCACAAGGTCCAATCCATCGACCAAAATCTGCCCCCGTATCGGTCTCACCAATCCGACGATCAAGCGGGCAAAAGAAGTCTTTCCCATGCTGTTTGCGCCCGTCACGACGAACAGTGAACCAGGTTCAATTTTAACGCTAAGAGATTCAAACAATGGGGCGCGTTGACCTGGATAAGAAAAACTGACGTCCTTAAATTCAAGTGTCCCTTTATAATGCCCCAGCGCCGATCCTTCGCGTGCCTCTAGGGGTAAACGGGCGAAGTTTTCTACGRTCTGAATGGCTGTMSTGGCTKTAACGATGCTTCCAACCGATTGGGTCACACGAATAATAGGTCCCAACGTTCGTGACGCCATTATATTTGCGCCAATCAAGAGACCGACATCTAAATGACCGGACACCACCTGCATCGCCCCAATGGCAATAATCGCCGTGGACAGCACGGCTTGAATACCAATGATCAAATTTTGCTGACTACCCTGACGTTTTGCAATTAAGGTGCGCGTCGCCTCCATCGCGTCCAAAACCTTAGACCACCGCTCTAACAAAACCTTTTGGGCCGTAAAGGCGCGCACCATATCGGGATCGTTGAGAGCTGAATCCAAAAGGCTTTGGCGATCTGTGAGATGGCGCTGCATAGATTGTGTCGGGGCTCGCATGGCCCGATAGTTCAAAAACCCCATGGCAATCACGATCAATGAAAACACGACCGTAACCAGCGCCAGAAGCGGGCTTAGAAAAAGCAGAGCTCCTAAAAACACGCCCGAAAAAGGCAAATCTAAATAGGCTGCCATGTTTGGGGCACTAAAGGCTTGTTGTACCGCATCCGGGGCACCGACGGCTTCGCGCTTTTGGGCGGGGGAAAGTTGTCCCAAGGCATCACTGTGGGCAGACGTTAAGACATCATAGGCACGGGCTGCATAAGCCCGATCAAACGGCTTTGACAAAGCATCGGCCAAGGTCAAACGGATTTGACGAAAGGTGAATTCAAAGGTAATGGCGATCAACACGCCCACAACCAAGGTCATCAAACTTGCCCCCACCCCATGGGCGACATAACGGTTTAACACTTGGATGACAAATAAGGATGAGGCCAACGCTAAAATATTGGCACACAATGACGCACCCAGTAACTCTAATGTTACCAAGGGATACGCTTTAAGACGTCTAAAAAGTTCGTTCACGCAGAGCTCCGTCAAACAGTGCGGGGATAAGTCTCCGCTTAAACATTACTGTAGCACGGAAAGGTCTARMATYCCCATAACGTTAAGGAGCGTTAACTTTGCAATGGCAACGTCCGTCACGGCCCGATCTGCCGCCGCCTGAGCGTTGATCAGAGAAGTTTCGCCAGCCAAGACGTCGATCAAGGACCGTTGCCCCAACTTCCGCTCTTTGCGRGCAAGGCCCAAAAACTCAGCGGAGATATTCGCCTGATTGTTCAAAAATTCAGCATTGTCCCGCAGCGTTTGCAAATTTTGCCACGCATTACGGGCCTGTTCTTCGATTTGATCGCGGGCGTCTTTTAGGCGGCTGTTTGCGGCCACGCGGCCTAATTTTGCAGCTTCTAAGGTGCTTGCCGCCGTCAGGCCCATGTTGAAATCATACTTCATTTCAACTTTGAGCAAGCTTTCGGTCTTTGTACCGATCGTTCCACCAACGTCACGCTTGTATTTKTGCGAKGCACTGGCRGCYACAACTGGACGATAGCCACTGGCAAAACTSYGATCRATTTGRGTGTTGGCGATATCGGCYAAGAKTGAAGATGCTTTRATTTGKGGGTTACCMTCYAWCGATTTYYTAACGATRACSTCTTCGKCTTCGGGAATCAAAGTATCRGAAATATTTGGTTGTTCAAGGTTTGTAAAATTTATGGGTACAGTATGAAAAATAGCCCGGTAACGGTTGACGGCCTGGCGCAATGCCCCGCTTGCCCGTACCCGTGAAGCCTGAGCCCCAGCCAATTGGCTTTTCGCTTGCAACACATCCGTTGAAAAACCAGAGCCGCGCTTGACCCGCGCGTCTTCCAATTCAGTTTGATGTTTGATACTGGCTTCACTTTGAGCCTGATAGTCAAGAATACGCGCAGCACTCGCCAAATTCAGTTGTGCGGTTAAGCCTTCAAGAAGAAGGCTTTGTTTTGCTAATGTTAGGGCAATTTCCGCCTGATTGATGGCCAAACTAGCCCCGTCGACTATAGCCTTAGTGGCACCGAAGTCCCATAAATTTTGTGTTAGGCTAAGGTCAACCTCACGCTGAGCTAAGGATGTTGTGGTTGACGTTGCCAGCGGGTTTCGGGTATAAATTTGTTCATTACCCGTGTTGGCAACCAAGCTAAACGTTGGATAATAACCACCTTCAGCCACCCCAAAGTTAGCATGCGCAGCGGCCAAATCAGCCTCGGCCGCCTTAATGCGTTCGTGGCGGGTCAGGAGTTCAGACATTGTATCTGACAGTCCCGCAGCATAGGCCGAGCCAGCCATTGACATTGTCAATGCGCCGCACAAACAGACTGCTTTAAGTTTACGATCAAATGACACGAACATCCCCAACACACTATTTTAAGCCCATGATTTCATAAGGTGTACACCCTATATATTCAAATGTCTAATCTTGGCTATTCCTCTTTACGCCACCTCTTATACAACCGTAATTTCCGTACCGCCAAAAACCACCAGATCCGTTGTTAAGTTATCCAGAACACTCATTTGCGTATCCACGCCGACACCACCGGCCAAGTCCGTAATGTGGTAAACCGAGGCTTTATTGGCATTGGCAGCGTCATTAAACACGACAAAGGCGTTGGTTGCCGTCCCTGTGCCATTGGCCAACGCCAATTTAACATTTGCTAAGGTACCTGCCGCACCGCCRGTCAGGACTATTGTATTGTTCGCCCCTGTCACCGCCAACCCCGTTGTTGTCACGCCATCCCACGCAACCTCTTGATAGGTCACSGCCCCRGTMCCGAAARCGGCRTTGGTAAATTGCAAGGCRTCGCTGTTGACCGTAAAGTCCAAGATASKGTCCACACCTTGRTTGCTGGCCGTGTATACGAAGATATCSGCACCACCGCCACCGACCAATGTRTCGTTACCYTGACCACCYGTAATMASATCCGCCCCCGCMCCCCCMGATAGAACATCATTTCCAASCCCGCCGTTCAGCGTTAGCCCAGATGTTCCCGTCGTGACGCCCGTGCCGTCAATGACCACCGCGTTGGTCGCCGTCGTCACAGCGGTCGCATCAAGTGTTATGTTTTGCCCTACATTGCTGAGTGTTAGACTGTAAGCGGCATCGCTGCCAAGGGTAATGGTTTCAAAACCGCTCACCTTCGCCATGCTTGCAGAGCCAACGGTGCCACCGCCCGTTAAAATCAGGTTATCCACCCCCGTGCCATCCGCCGCCAAGGTAAAGTTTCCCACACCAACGCTAGATGCTAACGCCGTAATGGTTTCATTCGCAGCCACTGTGGAGCTATAAGTCAGGCTGGTGGTGGCTGCTACGCCCGTCAAATTTACGGTCACAGCGGCCCCTGTGGCATTAACGTTGTAAGCAATCGTTTCAAATCCCGTCATGCCAATCGCGCCAAGCGAGTCATATGCCGCCGTAACGTCAACGGTAAGGCTATCTGTACCGGCCCCAGCATCTAGGCCAGTGGTCGTCCCCGATTTTAACTGCTGTGCATTAAGCACGATCGTTTCATTGGACGTTGCTGCCGTCCCGGTGTAGCCGGTAAACGTGAACCCCGTCAGCGCGCTAAGGTCCAGGCTGATGTTCGCGCCATTCGCAAACACGGTGTTGTTGGCTGACTTGAATTCGAACCCAGACACAGTTCCAAAATGCGTACCATTCAGGGTCGTGGTGCCGTTGAATTCAATAACCAAGGTGTCGCTGCCGACATCGGTAACACCATCACTTTGCCCACCGTAAAGCCTTTTGGTGATTCCGCCATATAATGTGTTGGCAAGCGTACTGTTGCTCAATACATCGGCATCCACCTTAAGGGTGTCATTGCCTGCGCCACCATAGACGTAAGCGATTTTTGCTGTACCGGAAATGCTGATCACATCATTGCCGGAAAACCCATCAATTTTTTGGAACGATCCGCTGCCRACAYTAATRGCGTCAATTTGTGTCGAACCAATAAACGACCCCACATCCCACATGATGTCATTCAGGCGACTGTTGGTCTGTGGACTGGCCACATTTTCCGACAGATAAGCGTCCCCACCAGGTTGCCCGACAAACCCATCTAGGTGTACAGTAACACCCTTGGTCCCGTCATTGATCGCATTGTTGGAGAATGCTGCCAACGTCGAATAATCAAAAACRTTAATGTTGGTGTCRGGAATRCCRTCASTGCCCGCCGTYGTATTRTCRAGYGCCTTYAGATCGTTATTRTTGCCSGTRMCGTCAATGACCGCCGGAYTGTTMAKRCCGCCGATRAGAATATGAKCGGTGGATGCMGCAGCCGATGCCCCATRGGTCTTAATTTGGAAGGTATCMCCACCGCCCTTRCCAAAYACGATCATGCCATTGGTGACCTGATCAAGGACGAATGTATCCGCCGTTGTGCTGCCGGCAATGGCGTACCCAACCTCACCCGGTGCCATGTTCTCAAACACCATAACATCACCCAACGGCGGCGCAGCCGTGACCGCCGCCGGATCAATAGCACCAAAACCCGAATGATAGCCGACCGGAAGCGTAATATCTGAAAACAGATATTGGGTCACACCACTGAAGGTGATCGTGCTCTTTACGGCCGCTGCAGCGTAGGCGATATTACCATAATTTGCTGTGACATCCCGAATATCAAACACCCCCGTATCAGCCGTGGTTGTGCTCAGTTTGAGCATGATACGATCAAGATTATCGAAAGATAATTGGTTGAACCCACCCACATCAACGACGGTGTCCGCGCCGCCCAGTGCCAAATAGGTAAAGGCGTAATTGCTGTTCAATGCCGTGCCGACCAAGTTATCAATTCCCACCGTACCGGAAAAGCTTTCATCAAATACAGACACGATATTTGTGATTGGGTTGTAAAACGGATCGTTAATCGGATTGTAATACGGAATGAACAACGGGTCAAAGGCCAGCGGATCATAAATGCCGGGTCCAGCTAAGCCGTAAGGGTCAAAACCACCTATGAACAATGGATCCAAACCACCCATACCGAAAGGATCCACTCCCATCGCGAAAAATGGGTCCGTACCCCCCATGCTATAGGGGTCCATCGGGCCAATACCCGCCAGCGTTCCGGGCGCTGGCCCAAATGGCTGTCCAGCGAAACTTCCCGGTGGCGACAAACCATCAGGACCAGGACCAGGACCGAAACCGCCGGGCTGATTTTGACCATCAAACTGTGTCGCAGAAGCCAATGCGGCTTGCATGGCTTCTTCTGCGGTGGCCCCAGACGCCAGCGCCCCATCAAAGGCCGTGCGCGCCGCAACAACGGCGGGGTCATCAAGATWTCCAAGGTTAGCCACTATCTCCGCCGCATTGAAAGCTTCTTCCGGTGATAAGCCCAATGCTATCGCTTCATCAAAAGCCGTCTGTGCTGCGGCATCACTGTGCTGTTGATCAGGTGCCCCCTGACCATTCGGTCCCAAAGCCCCCACAGGAGCAGCCCCTGGCGGAGGTAATCCCGCGGGACCCGCTTGTTGCAAAGCTTGCTGGTCAAAATTGAATTGGTCCGCCGCCGAACTCGCCGCCAGCAGGGCCTCTTCAGGGGTGGCTCCGTTCGCCAGGGCGTCTTCATAAGCGGCACGCGCGGCGACGACGGCCGGATCATCCAAATTACCGCCATTGGCCGCCAACGCAGCAGCATCAAAGGCTTCTTGTGGGCTGGCCCCGGCGGCTAAGGCTTCTTCATATGCGGCTTTAGCAGCAATATTTCCACCGCCAATCCCACCAGCACCGGCACCGGGGCTACCCTGCGGAAGACCCGGATCGGGAGCGACGATAGGGACAGCCCCCGGCGCCATGCCCGGAGTAAAATTCGGATCGACAAAACCCGTTTGCACAAACTGAGTGTAAACTTGTTCTTGGATGACCGCTGCGCTGGTCGCCATCGTGCTAAATTGGGCTTGTTGCTGAGCCTGCACTTGCGCTTGGTCGGCTTGCTGTCCGGCCTGCACCGCCGCTTGCGTTTGCGTTGCAGCTTGCCCAACGGCGGCTTCAGCTTGGACTTGGGCTTGGGCGGCAATCTGCGCTGCGGCTTGAGCTTGGGCTTGGGCATCGGCGGCTTGGGCCACAATTTCAGCAGCCTGGGCTTCCAGTTGTGTCGCCTTGGCCAGAGCATCAACATCAGCGGAGGCTTTCAAGGCTTCAACTTCGCTGAGTATGGCATCTGCACCGGCTTTTGCCGCTGCGGCATCCTCAGCAGCAATAGCGGCTTGGGCTTGGGCTTGAGCCGCTTGAGCTTGGGCGTCATCTGCTTGTTGTTGGGCTTCTTTGGCTTGAACCTGAGCCTCCACGGCTTTTGCGTCGGCCTTTTGCGACTGGCGCGCCGCTTCTTGTGTATCTTGTTCTGCTTYTGCCGCAACCGTCCTCACCAAACTCGTCAAAGTCGAGCCATAGCTTTGTTGAATGTCTACTGGCGTCAAAATGACGATTGGGGCAGGTGGCGTAAAGGCACTAAACACCGTCGTACTGGCCCCAGGTTGGTTCAAYACCGTCGTGCCCGCACCATTRGAAATYACCAAYTCACCGACCGTTCCRTCCACATCGTTRATYAGYGTAATTTTATTGGCCGCCCCTTCTTGWGCCGCYTCGCCCAGCACGGTGGAMCCGCGAATACCGATGGTACTGGTGGGGGTAGAAACGGTCATACCTTCGGGGGAAGTTTTAGCGACTTTGCCGCTGACAAAAGAGAAGACACCCTGAACCACATGGGCACTAAATGACCCGGTTTGCGTGCCAGGATCATAGACCATTTCATCCATAACCATGCGGCCATCTGCGCTCAACGTGAAAATGGTGTCATCGGCAAAAACGATACTCGTATTCGCTTTCGTTCCCGTTTCCAAGACATCCCCCTGGAAAATAGAATCGCCCACCGAAAGCGTTACCTTTACGCCATCGGCATGGGTCACGGTCACAGCGCCGCCGCGTTCACTCACTTGACCGATTGGTTCGCCCAGGTTTTCAAAACCCTGCCCGGTGGCTTGGGCTGTCATCCCAACCGTCAATGGCCCAGCCAATTGTGCCACCAGATGGGCGCTCAATACCGCGCCGTCTGTCGTTTCCAGGGCGGGGGGGGCTAAAGGTGTAAAATAACGGGCAACAATAAAATGACCGCTGGATGGCGTTTCGATAAGCAAATCCGCGCCAGATCTGGAATAATCGGCGCGCAGGAAATCTTCCCCAGCAGGAAGCAAAAGCGCATTCGTCGATTGTGATTCATGGATATTAGACCATGGGATCGACGTATATTCCTCTGTCAGCTCGCCTTTTGGCGTATTCGAAAACGACCTTTCCACAAGAACCTCTCATGTTATGCTCTCTATTCGATTACCAGAATCACATCTCACCCTTTATACGGTATTCTATATGAAATTCAGCCGTTTTGCAATCATCACCATGACCGACAGGTGCCATCTGCCGAATAGGGGCTGCCAGCCGCGTCAATCTTGCCGTGCAAGCCTTTGATTTCTTTATTATAGCGCCGCGTCACGGCGTTTATGGTGCGTTTAAGGCGTTTTTGAAACGCGCTTGTTCCCCGGCTCATTGTGGTGGTTTCTATCGTGTTTGAACGGCGCAGTTCTTTGCTTAGTTCGGACTGCAAAATCACCGCATATTTGCGTGCGGCCTGACGGTTTACGGCGACATGCGCCATTTCATGGCGGTACACCACTTTGTACTGACAAGATTGTGGGGCGTATTCCCGGGGTAAACTGACCAACAGTTTGCGGTTACCAAAACGGACCTTAAGGCTTTTCACATGCACGCACACCAAGGGCCTTTGAGTCCCCCGACGTTTTGTCCATATAAATTGGATGCTCAGCTCTGTCGTGACCCGGCTTTCTGTTGTCCCTAAGRCCACTTTCCCCCTGCGCACCAAGCCRTGCCCCTTGGCCAAARAATTGATCTGTTTTAAGCTTTTGGAKGTTGATATTTTTGCTTGTGGGTCCAACAATTGTACCCGAACACTGGGAATCGGCGCAGTTGGGCAATTTGAGGCCCACGCGGAAAGGGGGACACTCCCCACCAATACGATCACCCCAGCCTTTATCAAACCTATTTTCATTTTCCAAACTTTCATATCTAAAGCATAGCCTGTTTTGAAAAGATGAAAAGTGACAAACAGCACTCGGTCGCCGTGCTATAACATTACAAACTTCACCACAAGGACAATTGACTATGCCGTTCACCATCACAGCCTTGCCTAAACTTTCGATTGGTTCCGGCGCCATTGATCAAGTGCCCGCTGAAATACAACGTTTTGGCAACCGCGTGCTCATCGTCACCGGATCAAAGTCATTTTTGCACGCTGCGGCCTGGCCCAAATTGAAAGCTCAACTCAAAACGTCCACCATTGACTACACCGTGTTGTCCATACCCGGTGAACCGTCCCCAGAACACATTGATGAAGCCGTCGCCCGCTTTAAAGACGAAAACTTTGATGTTGTGTTGGGAATTGGCGGCGGCAGTGCCCTGGATGCCGCCAAGGCTATTGCAGGCTTACTCAAACCCGGAAATTCGGTGATGGATCACCTTGAAGGTGTTGGACCGGAACGACCTTACCAAGGTCCAGCGACCCCCTTTATTGCCGTGCCCACCACCGCCGGAACCGGCAGCGAAGCGACCAAGAATGCCGTCCTCACTCGTCATGGTCAGGGCGGCTTTAAAAAATCATTTCGCGACGACATGCTAATGGCCCGAACGGCCCTGATTGATCCGGACCTGTTAACCACGTGCCCCAAATCCATCACGGCCGCCAATGGTATGGATGCCTTTACGCAATTGTTGGAAAGCATCGTTTCAACGCGGTCCAATCCCATGACCGAGGCTCTGGCTTGGTCCGGGCTTGATCACTTTAATCAAGGCTTTTGGGATATGTGGTTGACGTCACCGCAAAATGCGGGCGACAAAGGCGATTATACCGAGCGCGCTGCAAAGGCTCGCTCGCACATGGCCTATGCATCCTTAATGAGTGGCATTTGCTTGGCCCAAACCGGGCTGGGCAGTGTCCATGGCCTGGCGCAGCCCTTAGGATCACTGTTTTCCATTCCTCATGGCGTGGTGTGCGGCACCTTGGTCGCCGAAGCCACCGACATCAACATTCRCGCCCTRATCGACCGTGCTCCACAAAGTTCGGCCCTTTCCCACTATGCCCGCGTTGGTCAACTGCTGGCGGGTGGCACGGTCAATGGCAACGATGCCCTAGAGGCCTTGGTGAGATATCTAAAAGACTGGACCGAACGTTTGCACCTCCCGCGGCTCTCTGAATATGGGGTTCGTACCGACGACATCGCCGCCATCGTTGCCAATAGCCGAGGATCGAGCATGCTGACCAACCCCATCAGGCTGAGTGATGCCGAAATTAGCGAACTGGTCAGGCGTCGAATTTAAGGCCCAATTTCAACCTTAATCGGCCCCTGCACATGAATATCGCGTTGCGCGTAGGGGAAAGCGATTCCGTTTTCATGATAAAGGTCCCAAATCTTCAAATAAATATCGCTTTTTATATTCGACACGCCTTTTTCAGCGTCTTCGATCCACACCCGCAATTCCATGTCCACCGAACTTTCACCAAAATTCATCACCAAACACTTGGGTTGTGGGTTGGCCAAGACGCGGTCAAAGCTTGTCGCGGCTTCGACCGCCAATTCAATAGCCTTGTGCAGGTCGCTCTCATACGACACTCCAAAAGGAATCCGCTGGCGAACTTTACGATCGGAATGAGACCAGTTTTCCACCGGCAAGTTGATCAGTTCTTCGTTGGGGATCAAATGTTCGATGCCATCGCGCGTCACCACCGAAACATAACGGGCGCCAATGGTGTTGATCCAGCCATAGGTGTCTTTAACGGCAATCACATCACCCGGCTTCACCGAACGATCCAACAACAAAATCACGCCGCTTAAGAGGTTCGCCACAACCTTTTGCAGGCCCAAACCAATACCCAAACCCAAGGCACCCGAAAATACTGTAAGGGCTGTCAGGTCGATACCRACGGAATTGATCGCCACCAAGATCGCGATAGCGATAAATAAAACCCGGGCCAACTTGCCAAACAACACCTGAAGCGAAGGTGTTAGATGAGGTATCGCGTATAGGCGCTTTTCCACCATCCGGGCCGCCCAGTTGGCCGTCCATAGAAAAGCCACCAAAGAAATAAGGGCCTTAGCCACACCCAACAAAGACAACCGAAAAGCGCCAATATTAAGGGCTRRYWGRYCCMWRWAKKCYMMRGTCGGGWCCMMRWGKSYAMCKMTMWMWRAKGSSGYMMYMKYCCWRMYCRAMAKMRSCRCYGYGCGCGCCCACCAAGGATCAGCGATGAAATTCAAGGCCAGACGGATCACCACCCAGGCGGTCAGTAGGCTAAGACCAACGCCAAAAATAGACGTTGGCCACTGGAGTTCTCGGGCCACCAATTGTGTAACCCCCACCAACACAAGCCACGTCACGGGTATCACCATCGGCACAAAAATTTGGTCAAGCTGTGTGCGGTTCCGTACAAGCCAATGTCCAGCCCACCTACCGTCAAGGATTTTTACCATGATGGACAACAGGCGTTTTTCACTGGCCCGCGCCACCACATACGTTAATAAAATCCCCGCAATTTGAACTAAATTAGGAATCACTAAGACATGAGTCTGCACAAACCCAAGGACGTTTTGGATGAGCTGGCTGATTTGATTGATGTCGAAAATAGCCCCCACGCGTATCACCTCCTGCTGATCTATCGCTAGATATTAAAGCATTATGCTCCAATTCACTAAGGCTATTCAAAATGGTTTTCTTCCGGCGAAAGCTGGGCTATGGCTTATACATGACAGATCCTCACGCGATGCCTACAGACTTTAAATACCCAACCGTAAAGACCGCCTTTTGGGGGGGTGTCCGAGAAGCCGGAAGCGTCCCCATGCTCATCATGGGGGCTAGCTTTTTAGGCTTTGGCACGATGATTAAAGATATTCATTGGTCCGTGGGGATCGCTCTTTATTCGACCCTATCGACGTGGGCTTTGCCAGGACAAATCGCCATGGCCGAAATGGCCCATAGCGGGGCACCCTTGCTGGCCATTATACTGGCTGTGGGATTGATCAATGCACGCCTGTTGCCCATGGTGGCTTCATTATTGCCCCATGTGCGCCACCCAGACATCCCCAAATGGGTTTATTACACCGTAGCAATATTGATTGCAGCCACCAGTTGGATCGGCACCATGCGCCGCCTGCCCGATCTGCGCCAAGAGCAAAAGCTACCTTTTTTAGCGGGCTACGGACTTCTTTTATACTGTGGGTCGCCCATTTTCACCGTGACGGGCTATATGCTGGCGGGCAGCGTACCGGCCCCTGTCACCTTGGGTTTGATTTTTTTAAACCCCCTTTATTTCGTGTTATTGTTTTTAGGAAACCTTAAAGACCCTGGGCGTGTGTTGGCCCTTGTTTTCGGCGCAATCCTTGGCCCTGTTACTTTTTTGTTCAGTCCCGATTGGACACTTCTCATCACCGGGCTCATCGRCGGCACGGCGGCTTGGGGCTTAGGCCTGCGCCTTAAAGCGCGGAAAAATTAATGGGAAACACCGCCCTTGACCCCATCCTTGTCATCAGTTTAGCCGCCGCCGCCACCTATGCCTCGCGGGGCTTCGGCGCATTTTTATCGGGACGCATCAAAGCCGACGATAAGATCATCGAATGGATCACCTGCGTAACCTATGCCTTAATGGCGGGCCTTGTGGTCCGTATGATTGTTCTGCCGATTGGGGCTTTGATCGCCGTTCCCCTTACGGTACGGCTGTTTTCAACGAGCATCGGCCTCCTGGTTTTTTTCCTCTTTCGCAAGAATATAGGCCTTGGAGTCGCAACAGGCAGCTTGACCTTATGTTTTTTAATGTGGGACTCCAGAATATTACAGGTTTTTTAACGCTTACAGCTTAAGTTTAATTCGACATGGTTCAGGTTTTTGGCATTCTTGGTTTTATCATAGCTTTTCTGGCGATTATTCTCGTCGGCGAATTTAGGGTCCGTACGTCACAACGTCTGCTCAAACTTGAAGCCAATCTTGCAAAGTCGATGGCGCGCATTCAAATTTTTGAAGACAGGCTTCTTCAGATTGACCGCATCACAACCGAAATTCATGACCAGAAAGTCCGCCAATCCCAAACCTTGACCGCCCTAGCCAGCAAAGGTGACGACGGTGTGCAAAGCGCCAACAGCTCAAGCCCTGAGCCCGTGCGCCGCCCCCGCCGTGGCGATGCCGGAAACCGTTTTGTTCCTTCTGAATATAAAGCGCATCAGTCCGGCTGATCAGCTTTTTTTCATAACCAAGGTCAACCAGCCCGCGCGCACATGGCGGCTTTCAAGGTGCAAGCCCTGCGCCATATAGGTCGCCACGACGAACCGTTCATCACGTTCGATCAAACCAGACAGAACCACATAACCATTGCGCATCAAATGGCGCCCCAAATCGGCGGCAATCCTCTTTAAGGGCCGCGCCAAAATATTGGCCACGATCAAATCAAACCGATCCTGTTTTGGGATCGGGGCAAAACCGGGACCGACTTTAAATTTGACCAAATTTGCAACCCTATTCAGGTCTGCATTTCGTTTGGCGACCCGCACGGCGACAGGGTCAATATCCGTTCCCAACACTTCAATGTGCCACAGTTTAGCCATCGCGATGGCTAATATCCCCGACCCCGAGCCAACGTCCAACGGTCGTTTAAAYGTATGCTTGCGACCMAGYTTTTCAAGSGCATGYAAGCAGCCCGACGTGGTGGCGTGCGTGCCAGTACCRAACGCTGCACCCGGATCAATGCGCATGGGAATTCGCCCCRAAAGCGGACGCTCTTCGACGTGCGAGGCGTAAATAAAGAACCGCCCTTCATCAATCGGCGGAAATTCTTTAAGGTTTTCAAGCACCCAATCGCGCGGAGCCAAGGCGGTGCGGATCACCTTAGGCACGTCGATATTTAAGCTGGCGGCAACCGTTGCCACGGCGGCCTGCACCAAGCCCAAATCAGGTTTATCGGTCACGAAGCCTTCCATTTGCTGCATCCCGTGCACGTCTTCGTCCACCGTCCACATTAACGATTCCACAAACGGCTCCATCGCCAATTCAAACGGGGGCACATGCTGATCGGCAATCTCTAGCGATAACTGCCATAGGGCCACTTGGTCATTCATCGTGTTTGCTCTGCCTTAGGTCGTTTCAACAAAGCTGGACATGACTTTTTTATAGCCCGCTTTTTCAAAATCAATATCAAGTTTGTCGCCGTCAAACGAACGAATACGGCCATAGCCGAACTTTTGGTGAAARATACGTTGGCCGACGTCAAGACCATCGTTGTTGATGCCTTTGGTGCCATAGACAATTTCATGCGCGGGCTTCTTGTTTGCCGCACGTTTCCAACCGCCACCGTAACCATTACCTTCTGCCGAATAGGGCGTCCCAGAATCTGCAAACCCGCCCCGCGAAAGGCCCGCATCCCCGGCGCGTTCCACGTGATCTAAGGGTAATTCTTCAACAAACCGTGAAGGCAAAGCAGATTGCCATTGACCAAAAATGCGACGGTTGGCCGCGAACGTAATGATGACTTTTTTGCGGGCCCGCGTTAGGCCGACATAGGCCAAGCGGCGTTCTTCTTCTAAGCCTTGCACGCCCGTTTCATCCAACGCGCGTTGGTGTGGAAACAGCCCTTCTTCCCAGCCCGGCAAAAATATGCTGTCATATTCCAAACCCTTGGCGCCGTGCAAGGTCATGAGCGTCACCTTGTCCACGTCGCGTTTGTCATCGTTGTCCATCACCAGCGAGACATGCTCAAGGAAATTTCCCAAACCATCAAAATCGCCAAGCCCCACCACCAATTCATTCAGGTTTTCAATCCGCCCCGGAGCGTCAATGGATTTTTCAAGCTTCCACATATCCTTATAACCGGACTCGTCCAAAACGTATTTCATCAGCTCAGAGGGTGTGCGGTGCTGGGCTTCTTCGCGCCAATGCGCAAAGCGATCCAACAGTTCGCCAAGGATTTTTTGCGGCCGCGCCTTAAGTTCATCCGTGCCCAACAATTGACCGATGGCGACCGTCAGCGAAATGCCCCGCGCCCGGGCATGGATGTGCACCGACTGCATCGTAGCTTGTCCCAGTCCACGCTTAGGTACATTGGCGATCCGTTGAAAAGCCAAGTCATCATCGGGCTGGGCAATCACCCGCAGATACGCCACCGCATCGCGAATTTCTTGACGTTCATAAAAACGCAGGCCGCCAATAACCTGATAGGGTAGACCCAGTGTAATCAGGCGTTCTTCAAATTCACGTGTTTGCGCTGAGGTTCGCACCAAGATCGCCATGGTGTTGAGGCCTTCTCCGCGCGCCTGATAGGCTTCGATTTCTGCGCCGACCCACCGCGCCTCTTCGATGCTGTCCCACAAACCGTGCACTTGAACTTTTTCACCCTCAATCAAGTCGGTCCACAAGGTTTTGCCAAGCCGACCTTCGTTTTTGGCGATCAAGCCGGAAGCAGCCCCCAAAATATGTGGCGTTGAACGATAGTTACGTTCCAGCCGTACCACCTTGGCCCCMGGAAAATCCGTTTCAAAGCGYAAAATATTGCCGACCTCAGCSCCCCGCCAYGAATAAATAGATTGATCGTCATCGCCAACACAGCAAATATTTTTRTGCGTTTGCGCCAACAAGCGCAGCCACAGATATTGCGCCACRTTGGTGTCTTGATATTCATCYACCAAAATATAGCGAAAGCGGTTTTGGTAATACTTRAGGGTTTTAGGGTCCTCTTGAAAYAGCTTCACRCACAACATCAACAGGTCGCCAAARTCTGCGGCGTTWAGGCGTTTTAGCTCAGACTGATAGGTCTTATARACTTCAACRGCRTGCCCSCCCAACTGGTCCWCGGCATCCGCCGAAGMCACTTTATCCGGCATCAAGCAACGGTCYTTCCAACGTTGGATGACCGCAGAAAAAGTGCGCGGCGGGAACCGTTTAGGGTCAATGTCGCGGRCAWTCAAAATTTGCTTAATCAAGCGGACCTGATCGTCGRCGTCCAAAATAGTGAAATTCGATTTCAATCCCACCGCTTCGGCTTGGCGGCGCAAAATTCGAGCCGCCAAGGCATGAAACGTGCCGACCCACCAGCCTTCAACGGGGGTTCCCAACATGTGACCAACGCGCTCTTGCATTTCGCGTGCGGCTTTATTGGTAAACGTCACCGCTAAGATTTCGCCGGGCTGGGCGCGACCTTGCATCAATATATGGCCCAGACGTGTGGTCAAAACCCGCGTCTTTCCGGTACCAGCACCCGCCAGCACCAAAACCGGGCCATCAATAGCTTCAACCGCCTCGCCTTGGCTTTCGTTCAATCCATCCAAATAGGCGGTGGAACGTGCCGGCGCCGGGACAGCATCATCAGGATCAGAAAGATCAAAGGGGTCATTGTCAGTCATAAGGAAGTATATAGCACGCGAACGGGCGGAAAAGCCATGATCGGCTTGACGGATTGCGTTCTTCGTGACGACTGACCAAAAGTGCCCGGTTATAGGCGGCGAGGACACGATGGGCAAAGCTTCCCCAATTTTTTTGGCCTTAAAAATACCCCGCAATAAAAACGTTGCACACAATCCAGCCAGCACACCCAAAATAATATACAGCGGAAATTGAACGTAAGACCCAACCTCGTGGGGCGGTAAAACGAATGCCGGGAAATTGCCATAGTACGCCCTTGACATCACCGTTCCCGCGACCGAAGCCAGCACCACCGGGGCAAACGTATTTAAGGCGTAATGGCCGATCACGACTTCACCCGCGAACAACGCCCCTGCAATGGGCGCGTTAAAAGATGCCGACACGGCTGCACCAACCCCACAGGCTAAAATCATTCGTGATAATGGTGGTGCCATACGTTATCGTGCATTGGTATGACATAAAAGGCGGGCATTATTCAAAGTTGAGAGCTTGGTCATTTAGCTCTTTTTGGCTCATGACGCGATCGCGTCCAGAACTTTTTGCCTTATAGAGGGCTTGGTCAGCACGCGAAATCAAATCGGACAAGGATTCGCCAAAGTTAAACTGCCCTACGCCGATGGACACAGTCAGCCTGCCCAAATCTTCTTTGGTGGTGCGATTGACCAATGTTTTAGATGACACGCGTTGGCGAATATTTTCCGCAACTTTAATCGCTTCACCCAAATCGGTGCGCGGCAAAATGACCGCAAATTCCTCCCCGCCATACCTTGCGGGGATATCGTTACCCTTAACCGCTTTCGTCATGGTCGTCGCCAAAAGCTTGAGCACCTGATCCCCGGTTTGATGACCATAGTTATCGTTAAAGACCTTGAAATGATCGATGTCCAACATCAGCAAACACAGGTTTTCTCCGCTTTCCATCGCTTCGCGCGCTTGACTGCGCAATTCCA
>JAESSB010000015.1 GCA_016764335.1 Magnetovibrio sp. | reverse complement strand
ATTTTGGATTGTTCGACGAATGGCCTCAATCGTCGTGGCGCTGCCGTGTAAAATGTGTCCCAGAGTGCTTCCGTCCATTCTAGGGAGAATATTGCACCAGAAAATGCCGGGACTAAACACCTAGGTTCTGTTGACAATTAAGGGATTCCCAACGGAGCTAAAATATGATTCAAGCTTTCTTTGAGGAGAAAGTAGTGATGAACCCAGAACGTTTTGTTATTACCGATAAGGTTTGGACATAGATTCCCCCGCTTTACCAAGGAAATCCACAGATTGTGGCGTAACGGCCCAAAATACCCGTTTATGTCTAGAGGCTGTGTTGTRGCGTGTGCGGACAGGCTCCCCTTGGCGTGATTTGCCTTCTGGGTTTGGACATTGGAACAGCACCTTCATACGGTTTCGGCGTTGGGCACAGCATGGCATTTTGATCTAATATTTGAGAGCCTGTCCAACGAGATCGATTTTGAATATGTCATGATTAACGGGACCATCGTTAGCGTTCACCAGAAGGCCATCGACGCAAAAGGGGGGCTCAGAATCAGGCCATAGGACGTTCAAAAGACGGTTTAACCCCCAAAATCGTAGCTCTTGTCGATGCCTTGGAAAACCTGATCCGATTAACGCTTCTCCCCGTCCAACGCCATGACCTGCTTGGGGAAGGCTGTAATCAAAGGTGTACAGTTTAAAGCTTTTCTCGGCAACAAGGCCTTCGATGCAAACGGATTTCGTGACGCACTGATGGACCGAAAAGCTAGCGTTGTGATCCCTTCAAAAAACAACAGAAAATCTCAAATTCCACACGATAAGGACGTCTATAAGTGGCGATATCTGGTCGAAAACTATTCTGTGAAAATCAAAGAATTCAGAGGTCTCACAACGCGATATTATAAAACAGATATCAGCTACAGTGCAAATTGGACCTTAACGGTAGCCATAATTGCGGCAAGGTAACTGTCAACAGGCCCTAGCCCAAAACAAACATTTTTTCGCGGCGAAACCAACGGGCGGCAACCATGAAGATGAGGGCGGCGGCACCAAGGGTGCTACACGTCGCGATGATAATATGGCGCGGGTCCAAGCTTTGTTCGGCCACCAATTGTCCGATCAAAACCATTTGTCCAAACACCGGTAAGGTCATGATCAGGTCGGAGGGATTGATGGGTTGAAAGACCAACACCATACCCGGAAGGGCCGGAATCAGGGGCAACAGGCCCAAATAAATTTGCGCTTCCTTCATGGACCGCGTAATCACTGCAATCGACATTTGCAAAGCCACCGCAATGGCCATTAAGGGCATAGAAATTAAGACGATGATCGCAAAAACCGCCCACCCCGGCGGTTGCGTCAACTGTTCCGCACTGCCCGCAGCCAAGCCCATAAACGTTTTAAATGCGCCGACATTCACCAAAGTAGTGACGACGGTAAAGGCCAACGCGGCCCCCGCCTTTGCCAACAATAACACCCACCGTTCAACAGGCGCCAACAATAATGGTTCCAAAGCACCGCGTTCGCGTTCGCCCACCGTGGTGTCGATGGACAAATGCACGCCGCCCAAAAAGATCATAAAAATAATTAGAGGCGGCATCATATTATAAAAAAAGACCGCAATATTAGCGTCTCTGGCGACGTTGATTTTTTTCATTTTGATGGGGGCGGCGTAATCACCGGGCAAGCCCGCAGCTTTGGCACGCGATGAGCCAATAATTTCATTATAGCGTGCGATAACATCCGCCAACCTGGCCGTGGCTCGCAAATTATCTGCCCGGCCTAAATTGGTGATCAATTCGACGGTATAGTTTTCAGACCCTTGAGCCCGTTTCGGCACCACCAATATCACGGGCAATCGGCCTTCACGAACTTCAACTTTTCGCGCCTGTTCGTCTTGGGGGGCGGCGACAATGTTGATGTTGTGCTTTTTAAAATGAGCGGCCAAGGCCGGGGCGTTTTCCAAGCCTACCGCTGGCACGTCCAAAGGCCGTTCACGATAATCCGTGTTCAAAGTTTTGCCGGCCATATACAAACCAGATGCCACCAACAATGGACCTAATAATGGATAGATCAAGGCCAAAGTCAACGACCGCTGATCCCGCGCATGGTCGCGGATTTCCTTCGTAAAAACAATCCATAGGCGTTTTGGCCAACCGCTCATGACATGCCCTGCACCACACCGGCCTTAACCAATATCCGCACGAAAACGTCTTCTAAGTCTTCTGCACCAGCTTGGGCCCGCAGTTCGTCGGGGGTGCCTTGAGCAATCAAGCGGCCTTCTGCGGCAATCACTAAGCGGTCACACAATGTTGCAACCTCGCTCATGATGTGGCTGGAAATAAGGATACAGTGGCCTTGGCGTTTCATCTCTGCGATCAAGTCTCGAACCGCCCGCGAACTCATCACGTCCAGGCCGTTGGTGGGTTCATCCAAGATCAAGTTTTTGGGGCGGTGAACCAAGGCTCGGCCCAAGGCTACTTTTAATTCTTGCCCACGCGAAAAGCCTTTGGCGCGGCGATCAGCAAAATCTTGCATGCCCAAGCGTTCAATAAGATCCGCGATATCGTCTTCAAGGTCTTGACCGCTGGCACCGTGTAACTGACCAAAATAACGAATGTGTTCCCGCGCGGTAAGGCGCGCATAAAGACCGCGCACATCGGGGAGAACGCCCAAATTACGCTGGGCCCCCATACGATCTTGGGCCACATCAACACCATCAACGCGCGCCACCCCAGCATCGGCGACCAACAAACCATAGATCACACGAAAGGCCGTGGTTTTGCCTGCCCCATTGGGACCGATTAGCCCCGTCACTTCGCCATCATGCGCCGTAAAGCCTAGACCGTTTAAGGCCCGAACATCGCCGAAGCTTTTAACAAGATTTTCGACTTCGATCATATCGTACTTTCTTACGCGGACCGATTAGAACACTCATCCGCCAGAGATTTAAACGCCCGGCTGGCCACGGCAACCATGGAAATGTCAGAGATATCACCTGCCCACAATTCACCCAACAACTGCTCTGTACGATCAATCGCATCTGTATTGTCGTCGGCCCAGGCGGCCAAGGCCTTGGTCAATTCCTTGCTGCCGTTGGCTTTGTCCAAAGCAAGCCCTGTCAATTGCACCTGGTGACTAAACAGTTCTTCGACAAGGGCTGAGACAGCCAATTTCTGCCAATGGGTTTCGCCCTCTAAGGCTTCGCATTCCCGGCGCAACAAGCCCAGATGAAACCGCAGGCCCATGGCGTAATACAAGGTCGCCACTTCACAGACGTTGAGTTTGCGTTGTTCAGCCAATACGACAATGTCCAAACCAGAGGCCAAATTAACCAGGCCCGCGACCGCGTGAGCGAGCTCTTTAGGCGTTCCATCATCCATATAAACTTTGGCCCGTGTCGCAATTTCCTCTTTATAGATTTTAGGAACCACGGCGCCTAAAGAGCTTGCCAGCTCATGAATACTGGCTTGGAAATGCAAGACAGTTTTTTGCATATTGATGGGTTTATCGCCATTGCGCAGCACCCAAAGGGTGGCCCGTTCCAATAACTTGTTGATCGCCAAAAACATAGAAATTTGTGTGCGCGCAGGGATTTTATTATCCAAGGCTTCGATTTGCRACCACAGAACACGAACGCCAAAGGCTTCGCGGGCCACGATATAGGCCCGAGCAATTTCGGCCAAGCTCATGCCCGTCTTTTCAGAGATTTGGGTGACAAAAGTCCCGCCCACGCGGTTGATCATGGAATTGGTGACCCGCGTGGCAATAATTTCCCGGCGCAAACGGTGTTTGGAAATACCCACTGCATATTTTTCGTGCAGCGGCGTTGGGAAATAGCGGGTTAAATCGTTGGTCAGCAATTCATCATCRGGCARATTGCTGTGSAGCAATTCGTCAAACAACCAGAGTTTRGCATAGGACATCAGCACGGAAATTTCCGGACGGGTGAGGCCTCGGCCTTGCGCCACACGTTCCGTCAACACCTCATCACTGGGCAGAAATTCTACATCGCGATTTAAGCGCCCTGATTTTTCCAACATCCGCATCAAACGCATTTGGTTGTCSGCCRYYTTGGTGCCGCGCGCTTCAAGCATCGAAATCGCCTGYGTTTGCTCRTARTTRTCCCACAAGACCAACGCGCCAACCTCATCGGTCATGCTYGCCAATAAAGTGTTACGAGCCTTGGCGGTCAGCTTTTTCTGCTGCACTTCCACATCCAACAAGATCTTGATGTTGACCTCATGATCCGAACAATCCACCCCGGCTGAATTATCAATGGAATCCGTATTCAGCCGTCCTCCGGCCAACGCATATTCAATGCGAGACCGCTGCGTGGTCCCAAGGTTTGCCCCTTCGCCCAAAACTTTGGCGCGGATATCATTGCCATTCACGCGCACCGCATCGTTGGCCCGATCCCCAGCATCCCCATGCGTTTCCGCCGAACTTTTAATATAGGTGCCGATCCCGCCAAACCACAACAGATCGACGTCTTTCTTTAAGATCAGTTTAATCAGGTCATTGGGAGCGATTTTTTCCGCCGTTGTCCCAAACAGACTTTTCATTTCAAGACTCAGCGGTATGAACTTTGCACTGCGCTCAAACACGCCACCGCCCTTTGAGATCAATTTAGCATCATAATCCGTCCAACTTGATCGAGGCAAATCGAACAAGCGTTGCCGTTCCGCCAAGGCTTTGGGTCCATTTGGCTTAGGATCAATAAAGATGTGCATGTGATTGAAGGCCGCTTGAAGACAAATATGTTTGCTCAACAACATACCGTTGCCAAACACATCGCCGGACATATCACCTACGCCAGCAACGGTGAAGTTTTGGCTTTGCGTATCAATGTTCATTTCACGAAAATGGCGCTTGACCGATTCCCACGCACCCTTGGCGGTGATGCCCATTTTTTTATGATCGTAGCCAACGCTGCCGCCCGAAGCAAAAGCATCGCCCAACCAAAACCCATAATCCAAAGACACAGAGTTCGCGATGTCGGAAAATGTCGCCGTACCTTTATCAGCGGCCACCACCAAATAGGGGTCATCTTCATCATGGCGCACCACATCTTTGGGCACGATAATATTACCTTTGATGTCAAGGTTATCGGTCAAATCCAAGAGCCCGCGAATGAACGTTTTATAGCAGACGATTCCGGCGTTGATGAAGGCTTCACGTCCCTCTTTGGGCGCGGGCGGGTTTTTCATCACGAAGCCACCCTTCGATCCAACCGGAACGATGACCGCATTTTTAACCTGTTGGGCTTTGACCAGGCCCAAAACTTCGGTGCGGAAATCTTCGCGCCGATCAGACCACCGCAACCCGCCGCGCGCAACATTGCCAAACCGCAAGTGTATGCCTTCAACTTCTGCTGAATAAACAAAAATTTCATATTTGGGGCGCGGCAAGGGCAGATCAATAATATCTTGGCTTGATAACTTAAACGACAACCAAGCCTTTGGATGCCCCGTTTCGTCCATTTGAAAGAAGTTCGTCCGCAACGTTACATCGACCAAATTAACAAAGCGCCGCAAAATTTTATCTTGGTCAGCGCTTGACACATCTTCCAATAATGTTTCAATTTTTTTACGCAAGCTGATCACTTCACGCGCGGCCTTCTCTTCGCCCTGAGTCTTGCTTGGCAGGGCAAAGCGGGCCATGAACAAATCGATAATTGCCCGCGCCACGACAGGATTTTCGCGCAAGGTTTGCGACATATAGTCTTCGGAAAAAGTCACCCCGGCCTGGCGTAAATACTTTGTATAAGCGCGTAAAATTGTCACGTCACGCCATGACAATCCTGCAACTAAAATAAGCGCGTTCAAAGAATCGCTTTCCATATCCCCCGCCCAAATATGATCAAACGCCTGATGAAAATGATGGCGGATATCTCGTGGAGTCCCTTCAAGGGCGGCCCGGGGTTCAAGCCCGAAATCATGGATGACGACCTTATATTTTGACCCTTTGGGCCGTACATTATAAGGAATTTCTTCGATAACCCGCAGGCCTAGATCTTCCAGCATCGGCAAAACATCGGACAGGGCTGCTGAATGCCGAGGATGATATATTTTAAACCGCATCGACGGCCCGGCTTTGGCATTTTGTTCATAAAGATTAAGGCCAAGGCGCCCATACTCATAGGTCGGCTCGATACGGTTAATATCGTCCAGGGTTTGCTGAGAATTATAATGATTTTCATAGCCGGACTCAAAGGCATTTTGATATGATGCCAAAAGCCGCATACCGTCCATTTCGCCGTGCGCTTCGGTCAATACGCCGCGCAGGCGATCGCCCCAAGACTTTGCCAGATCGGCCAGTTTTTGTTCGACCTCTTGATGGTCAAACTTCGGAATCTTTCCGGGCTGGGTTTTAATCACCAAGTGCAACCGAGCCATGGGGTCATCGCCTAACTGAGCATGATGAGACACGACGACGCCGTTAAAATAACCCTCAAGAACCTCCTGGATTTTGCACCGTAGATCGGTTGTATAGCGATCGCGCGGCAAATAAATAAGGCAGCTCATAAAGCGTTCGAAGTCATCGCAGCGGACAAAAAGAGCGACCCTTTGACGATCTTGTAACCGTAACACGCCCAGACAAGTTTCCAGCAGATGATCGTCTGACGCTTGAAATAGTTCATCGCGGGGAAAGGTTTCCAAAATATTCAAAAGTGTTTTRCCRTCATGRCTGCTTGCCGATAAACCCGCATTATCGAAGGTCCGTTGCAATTTACGGCGCAACAAAGGAATCTCWCGCACGCTGCGRAGATAGGCTCCYGCCGTRAACAGGCCAAAAAAYACSCGCTGRCCAATCACTTTACCYGTRCTGTCTARWTGCTTGATRCCGATCGAATCCATATAAACAKGGCGATGMACCCGCGATTTAAYATCTGATTTTGTGACCATYAAAAGRTCGGTTTTCTGCAAAAATGACTGCACTTCAGGGGGCATTTGCGCCATGTTGCGCATTTCTTGAAAGGCRACGCGRTCGGGGTYGCTTAAAATRCCAAGACCACTRTCTACGCGCACCTTSGCTTTGGCCTTGGCYCCMGTCCCGACAAATTCATATTCGCGGTAGCCCAAAAAGGTGAARTTATCATCATGYAGCCARCGCAAAAAATTGCGYACCTCGCTGACTTCAKCTATGGGAACACACACYGTTARRGTTTGAAGTTCATCAATCAATTGMGATAAKCCGGTYCGCATGGKGCYCCAATCGCGCACCGCCAGTYGGACTTCWYYTARGGCTTCAACAATGCCKGCRGCWATTTGGTCGTGCRCKGCTTCWGGTTGYTCRTCRATTTGCAGGTGRATMAAGCTTTCCGTGCTCATGTCGCTATCGGCGCCCAAAGTACCGGGTTCAACAATGGCCGTAAGTTGACCCGCCTTAGATCGACGCACGCGCATGATCGGATGAATGGCCAGATGGATGCCTAAGCCTTGGCGATTGATTTCGGCGGTAATGCTGTCGACCAAGAATGGCATGTCGGTGTTAACGATTTCCACAACCGTGTGACCGATGCTCCAGCCGTCTTTCTTRGCATCRGGATTAAAGACCCKAACTAWGGGCGCTSCATTTTTRCGTATGGMCCCTGTTTTTAAATGATGCAAAGCAAGTTTGGCGAGTTTTCCCGGTTTAGACGTTGTTAATTCATCAAGCATAAGGTTGGCAAAATATTGCCTCACGAATTGCGGCGTGTGGGACTGCATGGACTTACTTGCATGCTTGACCGCTTCATTTTCAATTTTGGTCATTATACGGTTGCGTATGACTTGATCGCTTGAAAGTGCTTGCTTTGATGTTGCCATTGTTCATCTTCCCTCGTTTATGCCGTGCCCAGCTGGCCTTGTCATTGACCTTAAAAAACGAAGACCCTCGGGTTAGGGCCCCTAAATACCGTATGCTAAAAATAGGTTACGAGAAGATCGCGGGATAATCTATCTTAATTTTCATCCAAGGTGATGGCAGGTTTTTAGCGTTGAATTAGACACAAAAAAACCGGACAAAAGCCCGGTTATTTTTTCGTGTGATTTAAGGGCTTCTCGTCCAATTTCCCATAATCTCAGCCTAAACGAAACCATTTTAGATATTGGTGTTCGATATTGTGCCACTGTTTTAAATGACAGGCCTGCATCAAGAGGAACAGAGTATCAAGTCCAACGTATTGCCAAGCATTTCTCCCTGCTCCTTAATGCAATCACCAAATGGGATGTGAATGAATATTGTTTAAAACGCTTAGAGACTGTCAGTAACACCACCTGTCGTGATGATCTCCTGCTGCTTAATCGTCTTTCAAATGGGTTAAGCGAGAACTGCTTCTTGCCAATATGTCCCTGTGGTGAGGCCCATTATCGAACTGGCCTATGAGACAGCCATGAGACGATCAGAACTGTTATGGCTAACGCCTAAAGGCCTCCACCTTGAATCCCGTTACCTTGATGTCATTGACGGTAAGACAAGCAGTCCCTCTCACCAGAAGAGCTATAGCGATCCTCTCAAAAGCTGCAGAAGCCTGTACAAAGCCTGACCAGAAGATGTTTGATGTAAAGCCTTATAGCATCACACAGGCCATACGAAGGGCGAGAAGAGAGCTGGGGCTATCAGAAGATTACGAGTCCATCAACTCGGACATACCCGTATCAGCCTTGTCGCTCGCAAGGACTTCAAGAACACTCAGATCATAGCTGTGTCAGGTCATAAAAATGTAAGGTCCGTTCAACGGTACTCGCACTTGAATGCTGTAGATGTGGCTCATTTATTGGATTGAGTGGCTTGGGGGTTGTTATATGATAGGCAAGGAGGGTGTCAGACTAACTGTGTAAGCGGCCATGTTATAAACTCTGCCAAAGGAGATTGCAGACATGGCTATCAATCAAAAGATTATCGACGAACTTTTATCTGAATATAAGCACCCGGAAGACCTTTTAGGGGACGATGGGATTTTCAAGAAATTGAAGAAAGCTCTTTTAGAGCGGGCTTTGAATGCTGAGTTACGTGACCACCTTGGTTATGAAAAAGGGGATATAAAAGGCCAGAAGTCTGGCCATTCGCAGGCATGTGGAAGAGCTTTACGGCGTGGATGTTTCKCCGGATTTGATTTCACGGGCCACCGACGAGGTCATGGCAGAGGTTCGAGATTGGCAAAGCCGGCCTTTGGATGAAGTCTATCCGATCATTATACCCCTAGAAACGATGTTTCAGAAGGCGCGCTAGGGCSTCTTTGAGGCCTTGCGCGTTAAAATTCGCGACGCAGGCACGGTCCCGCAACAAGGCGGTTTATCTGGCCTTGGGCTTCACYATKGAAGGCCMCAAAGAGGTTTYAGGGCTTTGGATCGAACAAACYGAAGGTGCTAAATTCTGGCTTCGGGTGATGAACGAGATCARAAAYCGGGGYKTRMACGATGTCTTCATCGCKGTCGTKGAYGGCCTRAAAGGCTTTCCCGAGGCGATTAACGCGGTGTATCCCAAAACGTCTGTTCAGACCTGCATCGTGCACATGATCCGTCATAGCCTCTTATATGCCGTGGAATGATCGCAAGGCCGTGGTGGCCGATTTGAAGACGATCTATCGTGCTGAAAACGCCGAGGTTGCCCAGTTGAGATTGGATGAGTTCGAAGAAAAGTGGGATCATAGATATCCGCCCATCGATCAATCGTGGCGATGAAATGGGGAACAAGTGATCCCGTTTTTTGCCTATCCAGAGGCCGTTCGTAAAATTATTTACACCACAAATGCCATTGAAAGCCTGAATATGAGTTTGAGAAAAATCATCAAAAATCGAGGCCATTTCCCCAGCGACGACGCGGCCACCAAGCTTCTCTATTTAGCCTTGCGCAATGCCGCTAAAAAATGGACTGTGCCATCACGGATAGGAAAACAGGCCCTGAATAAATTTGCCATCTTGTTCCATGGTTGTTTTCCATCTTCAATATATTGAAGATGGAAAACGACAAAACCGTCGCTTACACAGAAGATCGGATACTACCGGGGGCTTGCACAGAAACAAGGCGTGACCCATGGATATATACGCAAAATTCTCCCTCTGGCCTTTCTTGCTCCAGATATTGTGAAGACCATTCTTGCAGGTCATCAGTCTGTCACTCTTTCTTTAAAGGTTTTATTGCAGGCGAATTTGCCAGACGATTGGGATGCTCAGCGTAAGATTTTTGGCACCCTTTAATCCCTTCAATACATCTCACATAAAATGTATATTTTTGACCTTATGGAGACCTCCCAAAAGGCAAACAGAGAAAAACACCTCAAATCGGCCCAAATCGCGTTCTCTGGTGCCCAAAACAGCGTATGAGAGAGCCAAATAACCCCGTGACCCATTGAAAAATAAAAAGTCCCCTGCGCACTCACCAAAACGGGTGGTTCGCAGGGGACTGAATGGCGGAGAGGGCGGGATTCGAACCCGCGGTACGCGTTAACGCACACACGCTTTCCAAGCGTGCGCCTTAAGCCACTCGGCCACCTCTCCTTTAATGTTGGCGCAACCTAACCAAACAGGGGGCAAAATACAAGCGTCTCAGACACATTTATGCAGCTTTTTTACATTGGCTGCATTTTGCCTGATGACCAAAGCCGTTTCGCCCGCTACAATCTCTGCCATGAAACAATTGATATCTCTCATCGGCAAGCTGTTATTAATGGTCGCATTTTTGGTCACCGCKGCGGAACTTGCCGTTCGCRTTCAGAAYCCRGACCTTGGRTGGCTACCRTCAAGCGGGGCCATTTGGCATATYTATGCGCCTGAWKRCTACGATGCCTTTGTGCGGGTTCAYYCTGGCATCGTRTGGCRAGTGATCTTAATGTTTCCAGGATGGGCATTGTTCGGCGGGCCTGGCTTGTTGTTAGTCCTGGCCTTTTACGACCGACATGCCGGAGGAGATTCCGAATTGGAACAGTCGATGCTTCTGTATGATGAGTTGGTCAAACATGCCGGGGATGATCACTTGAAAAACTTTGACCCGACCACCGGGGATGATATGGTCCCGAATCATTATGATGACATAAGCATTCCCGACAAAAGTTATGGTGAAAACATTCACGAAGACAAACCTGCGCCAGAACGTGATTATCTTTTGGGTAAAAATCACAAGACATAAGGGCACAGGGATAAAGATTTCATGGCCCCCGTTTGACATGACCAGATAGACCACACACGAAATGTGTCTGTGCAGCCCATGTCTGGACTCTAGGCTCAGGACTCATGAATTGAGAGAAAAGATGACCACGGCTGCGCTGCATCGTGCTGAAAAGAACGTGTGTGCGCGTCGATCATAGCGCGGTGCAATACGGCGCCAGTCCTTGGTCTTACCAAACATGTTTTCAATTTTATGGCGCTGTTTATAGAGCGTTTTGTCATATTCTGGGCGGGATTCAAGGTTCAAGACCTTTGTTTATCAAATCCTTACGGAAYCCATCAGCGTCATATCCTCGGTCTGCCAAGAGGGGCTTAGCTGATGGYAAAACATTCCTCATTCATTGAGCACCCGTATAATCGCTCATCTGCCCTTCTGATAAAAGCATAACAACGGGGCGACCATGACCATCACACACCGCATGACGTTTTGAGTTTAAGCCGCCTTTTGGTTGCCCAATACGATGGGGAAGATCCCCTTTTKGACGCTTTAGCGCTTGAATTTGGGTRAYGAATTTACCCAAAGAACAGCAGGCTGGCTGCTGTRCGGTGAGCTTTAAGGTGTGTCGCATCAATTTTGAGCTGATCAGGAACACCTTCAGCCCCGGCAAGTCCAGCAAATATACGGTCAAACACGCTCCTTCGGCTCCCTCTCATAAAGCGGTTATAAAGTGTTTTGTGCCGACCGTATTAAGAAGGTGCATCTCGCCACTGTAACCCACGCTTCAAGACATGAATGATCTCGGGTACACCCCGAAGAAGATCATCAACACAAGGCACACCGGGAGACAAAGGGAAATGGGGCGCAATGCGTTGTCATTGCTCAGGGCTWRRSSMSWWRKSAWMSMYYAWSTWRWRWMCKSCATAAANNRRAGAACNNCWWGATTNRASMRWRAWCWRAAWTMKKAMKYWRKKRYKRMRCKMGWYYAWTAGGGTGTGGACTCMATTCAGCCATAACCGAATGGCAAATATATGCACCATTGCCAAAAAGTTTGAGCTGAKTTTTTCGTAACRCGTGGTTAGCCTTCTCATGTCCTTCATGGTGCACAAGAACCGCTCGACAATANTTACGCATACGATACAAAGCCTTGTYATGAGRGATCGGGGTCTTGGCATTTGACTTGGTCGGAATGACGGCAAGAGCCCCTTGATCTGCGATATATTGTCCGATTGAACGGGAATTATAGGCCTTATCAGCGACCACGGCTCAGGACGCTCCAGCGCCGTCTAAAAGATCGACCATCACCTTGCTGTCGTGGACCTGCCCACCGGTGATGATGAAGTGTCGAGGCCGCCCTGTTTCATCGACAAYCGCATGMACCTTACTTGTGCGACCTCYGCGTGAGCGGCCGATATCCTGCGCCMATTYCCCCCTTTTGCGCCSGTGGCRGCTCGGTGAGCCWTAACAATGGAACTGTCGATAAAGAACAAGCTATCGTCATTTCTGCTGACAAGAGCATCAAATCTTGCTTTCCAAAYCCCTCGACGCGCCCAACGGGCATAACGGTTGTAGACCGTTGTGCSCGGCCCATAACGATCAGRAAGATCRCGCCACGGCACSCCTGTTCTGAGAATATAAAAAATACCRTTCAAAAKCAGGCGGTCATCAACCCGTTTGGGSCCCCGCCCAGGTTTTGGTATATGCGGTTGGATAACCGCCCATTCTTCATCTGATCAATCAAAACGCATGATNWMRAYCYTCCTGAGAAGGATCGAATCACACTTTGCCTTAATAAATCAATAAGTTGAATTGGGTTCACACCCTAGTCTGGTTTTCTGTAGCACAAGACGGCTTACATCCTTTATTTTCATTGAATAATATCCAATATAAGCGACCATAAGCATCGTGAATGCTCTTAATTAACGTTTCTATTGTTCCCTCTGTTAAGGATGTTGCATCAATTAAGATTGAACCGTGAAAATTAATCTGTTTTCTTAAACATAGTGCTGTATCCAAGTTTCCTGCTCGCATGATAGCCGTGTTTGGAGTTAATCGTTTTTCCTCAGAAATATCCCAGAAATGTTTGATTAAACCTTCGGCATTTGGGATGTTTTTGGGATCAACCTGTTTTTGTTCTTCTGAAAAGCAGGGGTGATCATTCCCAAGCCAATGAAAACAACATAAATAACAATTATGAATTTAGATGTCATGGCACCACCCCCTGTTGAAATTCATGATACTAAAGATATTGACAACAACATTCTTTATCAATCATGAAATTCTTGAGTACGAGATGTTGAAAATGTACTTCTGCATTTCAGGCACGTTCATATCTCAAAAATAGGCTGGCTCTTCGAATTTTTTGCATGCCACAAAATGGACCTGTCACGGTATTGATCCGCTCCAGGTTCTCATTTAATCGGTCTTCGCTTCAAAAGCCAAGGGGCTTTTCCAATCCAACGCTGAATGTTTTCGTCGCGGGTTATAGAAGCCATTGATGTACTCGAAGATAGCTATTTCAACAGCCCTGCGGGTTTGCCATGAATGTCGCCTGATTAACTCTGCTTTGATTGTTTTAAAGAAGGTTTCCATTGCAGCGTTGTCATAACAATTACTCTTGTCGTTCCGAATGGCCAAATCACGTTTAATTCGGCGGCGGACGGCCCAGCCGATGACACGCCGGGAATGCAGGTCCAGAACGACGGCCAGATAGAGCCAGCCCTCACGCGTCCAGGTGTAGCTTATGTCAACCCCCCACTTTTGATCAGGCTGATCTGCTGAGCAGTTGCGGTTCAGCAGGTTGGGCGCAATGGTGAACGTGTGTTTGCTGTGGGTCGTGACAACGGATATAGCGTTCTGGCGCATTAACCTGCCCACACGCCGGGGGTCAACACTCAGCCCCAGTTCTTTCAGTTCTTCGGTCATTCTTGGTCTGCCATAGCTGTTTAGACTTAAACGGGGCTGCTCTCGAATGTGGGCCAGAAAAACCATGTCTTCACGTTGACGCTGGCTGATCGGCCGGGACTTATACGCGCGATACCCTCGCGAACTGATATCCATGATTTGGCACAAACGCTCAGTCGGCAACATTCTGTGATTGTCTTCGATGAAGCTGAAGCTCATGATTTTTGACCCGCAAAGAAGATGGTGGCCTTTTTTAACACGTCCCTCTCCTCGCGAAGCAGGCGGTTTTCTTTACGCAATGCGGTCACTTCCGCCTCCAGATCAGACTGGATTGATAGTTCATCCGGTGTTTATCGGCCCTGCTGTATCCAGCGCCTTAGCGTTGAAAAACCAACATCAAAATCAGCAGCTATCTGTTTACGGGGAAGACCGCTTGTCAGCGCCACATGCACTGCCTCTTGCCTGAATTCCATCGAATGTTTCGTTCCCATAGTCGTTCTCCTTTTGCGCATAATACGCGGTTAAAGGAGCGGAACAATACCGTGACAGGTCCACAAATGAGCCAGCCAATCGGTCACCCCGAGGCTAAAATACTTGCCTTGAAAGACGTCATGATGATGCTGGGGGGCAAGCGCACCAAACTCAACGAGCTCATGAAGATGGGGCGGATAAAAACTGTTCATTTTGAATGAAAATAACGAGACGAGTGTTAGGTATAGGTTGGAGTATAGGGCGGGATAAGTCTGAAAAACATAAACCACTATATTTTATATATAAATCAATCAGTTATTCGTTACTCTACTGGGTATCAGAAGTTCTAATGGGGGCCCTATTTACCACACTTATGCGCTTTGAAAAGCGCATAAGTGTTACGACAGTGTTCAGCCTTGCCTGTGCTTATACCACATTGCATTAATGAGAACCTATTTGCCCAGTCTCGCATACCGATGGACATGACCACCCAGGGCTGATCAATAAGTGTGGTCCAGGCTTCGCAGCAGATGGTGACGATCTCTTTGTATGATGCAAAAATTCTGTTGGACAACCAATTGTCCCGCATGAATTGCCAGATTGCCCCTGGAAACGCTGTTTCCCTCCCTCGGGGCTTTGCCCCAGAAGAGGTCCTGAGGGACGAAGGCGCGCTAGGGCGTATTTTCGACGGGGTTTAGCTCTGGAGATCTGGGCGGTAAAGGCAGGATCGTCATGTTGGACGAGATAACGAGTCTGTTCGTTGTATGCCAACCAGCCCGGTCCACAATGAGAACAGCATGGCTCCCCGGTGTCACCTGAGACGAGATTTCATCGAGGTGCCATTGCAGAACCTGTGTATTGCAGCGGGCTAGGGCCAAGTCCGCGCCAACGCCACGTTCGGGACAGCTGGCACCGAATATCCAAGTGGATTTTGTGCGTTGATCTTTCGGAGCTCTGGGTCGGGTTTCGCGTCGTGCCCATCGCCGTGTTAATTTGGTTTTTTACCCAACCCGAGCTTCATCCTGTCCCCAAATTTCTATGGGCGTTTGGGACGGAAGTGTCCTTTGGTTTTTTGCCAATTCGATGAGAAAGTGTTTTAAAAATCCTTAACGGCAAACTCGTTTTGCCCTCTATGTTGTGGTCGGGTCGTAATTTTACTGAACCCAAGCGCCTTCAGGTCCCGGCTCACTCTGCTTTTATCCACCGAAATGCGGAACTCTTCAAATATCCAAAGAGCCAGATCCTTGAGCCGCCAGCGGACCACATCATGAATGGCGACAATAGGGCCGTCTTCAACACTCTGTGCAAGGGCGTTGGCTGTTTGTCATTGAGTTTTGAAGGCTGCCCCCAGGCCTTGCGGTCAATCAGACCGTTTGGACCATCGGCATTGAAACGCAAAACCCAGTCCCGAACAACTTGAAGCCCGACATCGCCAATTCGGGCCGCATCCACGCGTTTACCACCGTCATAAATTTCCGCCAGCGCCAAAAGCCGACGACTTTGCCCCGCATTTTTCGATATCTTTGCAAGATGACGTAAATCCGACCCTTTATAATCTTGCCATAACACAACCGCTCTGCCCATCGTAAACCTCCGAAGCAATTTCCTCTATTGATTCAGATTTTTCAGCGTTTGGGCATCCCCTAAATGAGTCTTACTCCGCGCAACGTGGTATTAGTCGACTTTGATAATGAAACAATCATCGAAACGAGAGCGGTAAACACGAAAGCCTTCCGGGTCCGACTTCGACCCAAATAAGCGCATAGAATATGGAAATGGCGGTTGTTAAAATCGACTGATCTTGAAAGTTATAATGACCATTCAAAGCAGCTTTATCAAACATGTAGCCGATTCTCACAACAAGACTATGTGGAGTGAAGGCGCAACGGTAATGGGGTGTTCCGGGTGGTATTTAGCCTTGTTCGTGGGGCGAGTGATTGGAATACAGGCCAAGCCACGGCGATAGCCTATGTTTATGAAGCCTCCGCAAATAAATCTGCAGAGGCTTCATTTTAGAAAAATTTGATGTGCCGCGTTGTTACGCTGATGGATTAGCGCAAGATGCTGCGTCCGGCATATTTGGCAACGGGGCCAAGTTCTTCGGCGATACGAATCAATTGGTTATACTTGGACAAGCGATCTGAACGAGATAGGGAACCGGTTTTGATTTGACCGGAATTGGTGGCGACCGAAAGATCGGCAATCGTGGTGTCTTCGGTTTCCCCAGAACGATGCGAAATTACCGATGTATAGCCCGCACGATGCGCCATTTCCACAGCTTCAAAGGTTTCCGACAACGTGCCGATCTGGTTGACCTTGATCAAGATCGAGTTGGCGACGCCTTTTTTGATACCGTCGGCCAAACGGACCGGGTTGGTAACAAACAAATCATCGCCGACCAGCTGGCATTTATTGCCGACAGCATCGGTCAACGTTTTCCAGCCATCCCAATCATCTTCGTCCATGCCGTCTTCGATGGAGGAAATGGGGTATTTGCCAACCAAGTCTTCATAATAACGGACCATTTCGTCCGAACCCAAAGACTTGCCTTCCCCAGCCAGTTCGTATTTACCATTTTTATAAAATTCACTGGCCGCCGCATCCAAGGCCAACATGACATCGTCGCCGGGCGTGTAGCCCGCCGCTTCAACGGCCTTAAGGATAAATTCGATAGCTTCATTAGTGCCAGAAACGCCGGGCGCAAAACCACCTTCGTCACCGACGTTGGTGTTGTGACCCGCATCGGACAGGCCCTTTTTCAGCTGGTGAAACACTTCCGATCCCATGCGTACAGCGTCGGCGATAGAGGCTGCGCCAACGGGCATAATCATGAATTCTTGAATGTCGATGGGGTTGTCGGCATGTTCACCACCGTTGATGATGTTCATCATCGGGGTTGGCAAAATGTGCGCGTTTGGTCCACCTAAATAAGCATACAAGGGTAGCGCGGATTCTTCGGCTGCGGCTTTTGCCACAGCCATGCTGACGCCCAAAATAGCATTGGCGCCCAAACGGGCTTTGTTGTCGGTCCCGTCCAATTCGATCATGGAATGATCAATCAGCAATTGGTCTTCCGCATCCATACCAACCAACGCATCAGCCAGTTCGCCGTTGACGCTTTCGCAAGCCTTCAAAACGCCTTTGCCGCCATAACGGCTCTTATCGTCATCGCGCAGTTCCATGGCTTCRTAAGCCCCCGTAGAGGCSCCRGAAGGCACCCCCGCGCGGCCAAAGGCACCGGWTTCMAGGAYAACATCAACCTCAACGGTGGGGTTGCCCCGWGAGTCTAAGATTTCGCGCGCGTAAATGTCGACAATAGCCGTCATTTTTTTGTTCCTTTTGCTGATTACGTTTTAGGCTGCGATGATAGCGAAACAGGGTGCGCTTTGGCAACCTTATCAATTTCCATGAGTATGCGCAGCACATCGGGTAGATCTTTGATCGGAATCATGTTTGCCCCATCTGAGGGCGCATTATCGGGATCTTCATGGGTTTCAATAAAGACACCCGCGACGCAGATGGACACAGCGGCCCGCGCCAATACAGGTGCAAAACGACGKTSKCCSCCRSWTGWKGWGCCTTGTCCGCCGGGTTGTTGAACCGAATGGGTCGCATCAAAAATAATGGGCAAGCCAGTGTCATGGGCCATTTGAGGAAGCCCGCGCATATCGGTGACCAAGGTGTTGTAGCCAAATGAGCTGCCGCGTTCGGTCAACATCACATTCGGGTTGCCGCTTTCCGTGACCTTAGCGGCGACATTTTTCATGTCCCAAGGGGCCAAAAACTGCCCTTTTTTGATGTTCACCACAGCMCCRCTTTGSGCGGCGGCGACCAACAGGTCGGTTTGCCGGCATAAGAAAGCGGGGATTTGCAAGACATCGACCACTTCGGCTAAGGGCTTGCACTGAAAAGCTTCATGAACATCGGTRAGGAYYGGAATWCCCAAGGTRTCTTTGAYTTCGGAAAATACATTCAAMGCGGCATCCAGGCCCAGGCCCCGTTGYCCATKCAGYGATGTGCGGTTGGCYTTATCGAATGAGGTTTTAAAGACAAAGCCMAGCCCYAGTTTTTCACACAATTCTTTGCAGGCCGAAGCCATTTCCAAAGCATGTTGGCGGCTTTCCATCTGGCAYGGGCCAGCAATCAAAGCRARKGGTAAATCGTTGCCGAAYGTAACGTTKCCGGCTTTGACGTGATAAGTGGTGGTCATCGTAAGTTGATTTCCTTAAACCAGTCGTTCTTGGTGCACAGCAGCTTCAATGAACGATACAAATAGCGGATGCGGTTCAAACGGGCGCGACTTTAATTCGGGGTGAAATTGGACAGCGATGAACCACGGATGATCCGGCCATTCGACAATTTCTGGCAACACGCCATCGGGAGACATACCGGAAAAAATGAGCCCACATGCTTCCAGTTGTGGTCTGTAAGCCGTATTAACTTCATAGCGATGACGATGGCGTTCGCTGATCTTTGACTGTCCATAAATTTTGAAGACTTTGGAGCCTTCTTTTAAGGTGCAATCATAAGCGCCCAAACGCATGGTGCCGCCCATGTTTCCATCTTTAGCCCGCTTTTCAAGGTCGCCTGATTTGGCCCATTCGGTCATTAACCCGACCACAGCGTCGTTGGTGTTGCCCAGTTCGGATGAACCAGCCCCAACGATACCCGCCTTGTGCCGCGCCGCTTCAACCACGGCCATTTGCATACCCAAACAGATACCAAAGTATGGAATGGCGTGTTCGCGGGCAAATTGCACCGCTTTGATCTTGCCTTCGGTGCCGCGTTCGCCAAATCCGCCCGGCACCAAGATACCGTGTACGCCTTCTAGGTGGTGAACGACGCTTTGCTCATCTTCTTCGAAGATTTCGGCATCAATCCATTTCAGGTTAACCTTGACGGAATTTGCGATCCCACCGTGGGTCAGGGCCTCGGCTAGGGATTTATAGGCATCAAGCAGTTCAACGTATTTTCCAACCACGGCGATGGTGACTTCACCGTCTGGGTTGGTGACGCGATCTACGATTTCTTGCCACTTTGAAAAGTCAGGCTCAGGCGCATCTGTAATGCCAAAGTGCTTGCAAACTTGAGCATCCATACCTTGTTCGTGATAGCTAATGGGCACCTGGTAGATGGATGAGACATCAAGGGCCGGAATAACGCTTTCGAAGGAGACGTTGCAAAATTGCGAAATCTTTTTACGTTCGGCATCGGGAATTGGACGTTCCGAACGACACAGCAGCATATCGGCCTGAATACCAACGGCTAGAAGTTCTTTGACAGAATGTTGGGTTGGCTTGGTTTTTAACTCCCCAGCGGTGGGAATCCACGGCAGCAATGTCAGATGCATGTACATCACATTGTTGCGGCCAAGCTCATTGCCCAACTGGCGGATCGCTTCAAGGAATGGGGTGCTTTCGATATCGCCCACCGTGCCGCCGATTTCGACCAACATAAAGTCTTCATTTTCGTCGTGATTGACGACAAAAGCCTTAATGGCATCGGTGATGTGCGGAATCACCTGAATGGTGGCTCCTAAATAATCGCCCCGGCGTTCCTTGGCGATCACATCGGAATAAATCCGTCCGGTGGTGATGTTGTCGCTTTGTTTGGCACTGACGCAGGTGAACCGTTCGTAGTGGCCCAAATCCAGGTCGGTTTCTGCACCGTCATCGGTGACAAAAACTTCGCCGTGTTGATAAGGGCTCATGGTGCCGGGGTCGACGTTAATATACGGGTCAAGCTTGCGCAAACGCACAGAAAATCCGCGCGCTTGCAACGCTGCGCCAAGGGCTGCTGATGCCAAACCTTTGCCGAGTGAGGAAACCACACCGCCGGTGATGAAAATGTACCTGGTCATGGAACCCCAATATATTCAATTTTAAGCTGGTGTAAAATGGAAAGAGGCAGCCTCTAAAAGCCGCCTCCTTTAAAAGTCGTCGGGATTGGGTGAAAGACTTGGATTTTTGCGTTATTGAGCAACCGGAGCCGTTGGTGTTTTAGGGGCTTTGATTGCGGCTGGAGTAGGGGCCGCGTCAATCGCCGCAGGTACAGAATCGAGAATAGATCTTTTTGCAATACCCTGATTGCTGATAATCGCAATGGCCAGGGACAGACCCATAAACAAGGTCGCCAGAACGGCCGTCGTGCGCGTCAACAAGTTTGCGGTTTCACGACCCGTCATAAAACCGCCCATACCGCCACCAGAACCGCCACCACCGCCGATACCAAGCGCGCCGCCTTCACTTTTTTGGATCAAGACGATGCAGATCAAGCTCAAGGTTACAATAAGGTGGATAACGAGTAAAACGGTTAACATTTTTTTTCCAATTGATGACGGACCCGAAATATATGTATTTCGGGTCCGATTAAAACGTTAGTGGCTTTTTAGTCCTTAATGCTGCAAAAATCCAGCGGTATTTAAGCGTTTTGAGCAACGGTCCAAAAGTCATCGACTTTCAAGCTTGCGCCGCCGATTAAACCGCCGTCCACATCGGGCAGGGCCAGAAGTTCCTTGGCGTTTTTTGGGTTCATAGAACCGCCGTACAAAATGCGGGTTTTTGCGGCTTCGTTGTCGCCGATTTTTTTGGCCAATTCACCGCGAATAAAGGCGTGAACATCTTGAACTTCTTGGGATGTCGGTGTGCGTCCGGTGCCAATGGCCCAAACGGGTTCGTAGGCAATAACGGTGTTTTCTGCGGTCGAGCCATCTGGAACCGAACCAGCAATCTGGCGGCCGTTGACGTCCAAAGTTTTTCCGGCATCACGCTGGGCTTCGGTTTCACCGATGCAGATCACGGCAATTAAGCCATTTGCATGGGCTGCAGCCGCTTTGTCATTGACGACTTGGTCCGTTTCGCCGTGGTCGGTCCGGCGTTCGGAGTGACCGACAATGGCGTAGGTGCAACCAGCGTCCTTTAACATCGCGGTGGATGTGTCCCCTGTGTGTGCACCGGCAGCGTTGGCGTGGTTGTCTTGACCACCCAGTTTTATGTTTGAGCCCTGAACAACGGCAGCCACAACAGGAATGAGGATGGCCGGTGGGCAGATCAGCATTTCAAAATCAACGTCGCCAACAGCATTCATCTTTTCAGCCAATCCACCCGCAAGCGCCTTAGCTTCTGCGGTCAGGCCGTTCATTTTCCAGTTACCAGCAATCAAAGTGCGACGTGCGCTCATGTTTGTTCCCCTGATTTTCATCGTTTTTAATTAAATATGATTATGCCAGTGTATTAGCACAATGGAGGGAAGAGTCGATATACCTTTTGTCTGTTGAATCCCCTCATTCCAATGCATCAGTGCCAATTGCTCTTTGATTCAGCCGCTAAAAATGGAATAATAGGGGGCATGACTTCGATTGGCCTAATCCTCTGCGGAGACACATTATGTGTATCGCGCCCAAATTTTTTAAAGCGCAAAATGGTGTTCCCTCCCTCCTGGTAGGTCCATAATGTTGCCGAGGTTTGTAACGTGCTTGCCCCAGATTGATGGCTTAAACAGGAGTGACGTCAAGCAACGGCCAGCAGCTTACGGCCCCAATAAATGGGCAGAGGTTAAATCCCAGCCTATTCGTGCGTTTCTTGCGCTAGTTTCATAATGTTTTGATTTATGTTTTGCGGGGGCGGCCGTGACCAGGGCCTTGGGGGCACTGCAAAGCAAACGGACATTGCCCTTGATATTGCTGTCAGCCCAGGCACGGTCAGCCGTGAACTGATGCGGAACAAGGGCAAAAGAAAACCCGCACAACGAAATACTTATGTAGCGTGAAGACGAGCTAAACCGCGAAAAGAGCAGGTGCAAGAACGTAACAAAGGCCGTGAGCTCGAACGATAACTCCTCGTGCGCTATGCCCTGTGCCTTTTAAAAACCAACATTTTAAGAACGGTCATTTTTGGTGTACCCATGCCCAAACAGCCTTGCGGCTCGGAAGTTTGAAATTCGTCAATACCAACATATTCCCAACCGTCAGCCGCTTCTTTGTTAATAATACCCTCAAATGCTAAAACAGCTTTTGACAGGTCTTCTTGTTTTTTAACGGAAATAACTGTTGGTCCCGCAACACAATGATACTCGTAATTTTCAGCCATATTTCCCCCTATGAAATTATTAATCAGGATAGTCTACGCCCCCATTTGGATAGCGACAGCGCCGCAAACGCATAAAAATTAGCCTTGTGGCTTTTGTGATGGAATGACGCTCAAGTGCCAGTTGAGCATAGTTCGAACAACTGGGTTCAAACCTGCACCGCTCACGCACGATTTTYGGTGCGCGCCTCTGATATATGCCGATGAAACCAGTCAGGATTCTAGCAACCGAACCTTTCCTTTTTGGGGACGCTTCAATTTCACATCGTTGAGACATATTTCCCCTATAGGGCCAATAGATTTTCTAGCGATTCTGGTTAGAACTTTATGTGATTTCTCTACCTTTGGATAGTGACGGCATKCATTTTTTCACCTAAGATAACTGTGAGGGGCAGGTGTCCTTGGATAAACCCCAGTATAATCCAGAAGGCCTTATRTTAAAAAGGTTTMTGTGCACTTCTGTGGCTTCATTTGGAAACCTGTTGTTTCTGTCGTAAACGCGCACAGTGCCCGACTTAACGGGGTATACACCTGAAGCGATTCATACTTTGAGGTTTCCGGCTTAACGAAAGTCTCTCAATAGGAAAGAAACGCTGGTTTTGCGYCTGAAAGAAAAGATGTTCATTTGGCAGGGTGAATATGAACCTGCTCAATTATGGACTCCTGCACGGCACCTTAAAAAGGCCAAAACGCATTTTGAAAGGCACGTTGCATTTGGGGTGAACCCCATCAAATGCAACAGTCCATTTTCACGCTCGGCCTGCATATGTATAGAAAAGCCTTGGTCAGAATGTCTGAATTGGAATTGCGCGCGTATATGATCGGGTTATTCAAACCACAGATACCTCAAAAACCGTTTCTTGGGCTTATGTGATGAGAAGTGTCAGGTGCTGTGGCCCATATCGACGGATACTCAAGTCAGGAACACGACATGATCAAGGCGAGGAATCGACGTCTTGACATTCAAGCCAAAGGCACCTTTCAGCAGAATTTTCCCGTTTTTATATAATGCATAATAACTACACCACAATATAGAACATACACTGAACAAAGTATAGTTAGATGGCTTGTTGTTTATAGGCTCGTTGCTTAACCTCCTGAAACATAATCCTTTACGCCTGTGCACTAAGTTTTGTGCGACATTTTGGGTGTTTTTCTGTTGCTTATGCTCAAGTAAAAAACCAGTAAAAATCACTCAATCCCATTGACCCCCATCCTGTCCCATGATATCCCATATATACCCATTATTTCCCGGTTAAGTCGGCTTGATTTTCTGGATGTTATTTTTGGGTTCGAATTTTGCTTTATGTCTGACTTCGAATAGATCTTGGTATGCGGACTTGAGGCGTGGGTGGGGCTTAGCCTCTGTATGGATATATCAACTCGGGGGTAGCCATGGCGCTGCTGGTCGGCCGTCATCTCAACAAAATTGATAAAAAAGGGCGTGTTTCCATCCCTAAACCCTTCCGTGCAGCCATGGTCAACCAAGGCTTTGCCGGTGTTTATATTTTCCCCTATTATCAATCCCCTGCCTTAGAAGGTGCCGGWGAGGCATTTATGCAACGCCTGACCAACAGCCTTGAAGACAACTTCGACCTCTTTTCCCAAGATCAAGAAGACTTGGCTGCGATTACCTTGGAAAGCACACATCAATTGGCCTTTGATCCGGAAGGTCGGGTCAGTTTGCCACTTGAATTGCGCAACCATGCACAACTTGACGATCAGGTTTTGTTTGTCGGGCGTGGGTCGCGGTTYCGCATTTGGGCGCCTGAGGCTTACAAGCTGCACGCGGCAAGTCAATTGGTGAGAGCCAARGCYCAGGGCATTACGTTGCCGCTTTCACCGACCAAACCAGATCAGGAGGCGTAAGCCCATGTCGAGGCCTCATATCCCGGTTATGTTAAAAGAGGTTCTGGATGTTTTACAGCCCAAAGATGGCGGTCTTTACGTTGACGGCACATTTGGCAACGGCGGCTATACACGCGGTATTTTAGAAGCTGCYGATTGTCAGGTCTGGGGCATCGATCGTGATCCAAACGTCATTGTCAAAGCCAAGGCCATGGAAACGGAATTTCCGGGTCGGTTTCACGTGATCGAAGGCCGCTTTGGGGATATGGCAGAATTGTTGCAAGCTCAAGGCATCGGTGCGGTTGATGGTGTTGSTYTWGWTTTAGGTGTGTCTTCAATGCAACTGGATCAGGCGGAACGCGGGTTTTCGTTTCAAAACGATGGACCATTGGATATGCGGATGGAACAGACCGGACAGACCGCAGCCGATGTSGTGAACATYTTTGATGAAGAAGACCTTGCCAATATAATCTATGAATTCGGTGAAGAGCGTCGCTCGCGCCATGTTGCCCACGCCATTGTCGAAGCGCGCAAAGAACAGAAATTCACCCGTACCCGCGAATTGGCGGAATTGGTGCGCCGGGTGGTTCGCAAATCAAAAGAYGGGATTGATTCCGCAACACGGACCTTTCAAGGTTTGCGTATTTATGTAAATGACGAATTGGGCGAAGTTGATCGCGGTTTGGCCGGGGCGGAACASGTGTTGGCCCCCGGTGGTCGCTTGGCCGTGGTGTCTTTCCATTCATTGGAAGACAAACGCGTGAAGGCATTTTTGAACGAACGCTCGGGAAATACCCCCAACCCTTCTCGTCATATGCCGGATGTGGATCAGCATGGGCCGCAGTCCACTTTTAAATTACTGAAACGCGGGGTCSTGAAATCAAGTCAAGAAGAATGTCGGATGAACCCGCGATCCAGATCTGCGCGTATGCGCCTGGCCGAACGCACCGCCTTTGAGGCCTGGGATAATTTTTCGGGGAGGTTGCCATGATTGGTTCATCTYCCATTWYGMCGCATGTYACGATGGMYGCAYCWAAATCYARYTTAAAGAGAACATCTTTYCTGCGCCATACGACGGCGTTGTTCTTSGTTTTGGCGGGCGGCMTATCCATGGTGCTGTTTTCTGTAAAATATCAGGTTCACGATTTGGAAGCCGAGCACCAACGTTTGGTTCAAGAACTGGATGATGAACGCCGAGCCTTGCATGTTTTGCGCGCCGAATGGGCGAACTTAAATGATCCGGTGCGCATCCAAAAATTAGCTGAACAATATTTGGGCATGCAGCCGATGATGCCTGCGCAAGTGATGAGTATTTCGGATGTGCAAAACTTTCCCGAGCGTGTAACGGACCCTGTGGTCGAAGGAGATGCGTTAAATGAAGCACAATAACTCCCGCCAAGAAGAAATTACATTTGATGCCTTTGATCCGCAACGCATCCGTTTAGAAGGCGCGCGCAAGCAAGCYTTGGAACAGGGGCGGACACGGCTACTGGTGATTGGTGTGTTATGTTGTATGGCATTTTTGGTGTTGGCGGGGCGCTTAGTTAGCTTAACCCAATACGGCAAAGGCACAGCGCCAAGGTGGCAAGCCTGGGAAGCTTCAAAAAGCAATTTACGCGTCGTCAGTCGTGGTGAAGTTCACGAYCGTGAAGGCAACATATTAGCGATTACYCTTCCCACGCAGTCGCTRTATATCAACCCGAAAGAAGTCAAACAGGTGCTCACCGGAGCAGAGGCCGCAGATCGTTTGATGACGGTGYTGCCAAATTTAGATCGYAAAAGRCTGATCAAAAAAATTGARGGATCTGGRGTGTTTACCTGGATTGAACGCAACTTAACGCCAGAACAAGTCTGGGATGTCAACAGCYTGGGCTTGGCTGGGTTTAAGTTTCGCCATGAGGAACGCCGTGTCTATCCTCATGGGTCGGCGTTTGCTCATGTGGTGGGGACCACCGAAATTAACGGTCGCGGAATTGCCGGGGCTGAACTTGAATTTGAAAATATACTCGCCGGCGAAGGTAAAAACGTCGAATTGGCCTTRGATTTGCGCGTGCAGGCGATCTTGCATGAAGAACTTGGCAAGGCGCAAACTGAATTTCAAGCCAAGGGATCTGCGGGTGTCGTGATGGATGTGAATACCGGTGAAGTTTTGGCTATGGCCTCATTTCCCGATTTTGATCCAAATCAGCCACAACAGTCTCAGGGTGCGCCRGGGTTTAACCGCGCGACCTTGGGCGTYTATGAAATGGGTTCGACATTTAAGCTATTYACSACCGCAATGGCMTTGGATACMAATACCGTCRGCYTGACCGATGGYTATGAYGCAACTGATCCTATCCAAGTSGCMCGYTTTACCATTTCAGATTTTCACGGYAAAAATCGTTGGTTGAGTATTCCTGAAATTCTTACGTTTTCAAGCAATATCGGCACCGCAAAAATGGCGCTGGATATCGGGACGAAGAATCAAAAAGAATATCTAGGTCGCTTTGGTTTGCTTAGTGCAAGCAAAGTCGAACTTAAAGAAGTCGGTGCGCCGCTCTACCCGAAACGATGGACCGATATATCGGCCATGACRATTGCYTAYGGWCACGGYATCGCGGTTAGTCCGTTGCAAATCGCAGCGGGTGTTTCTGCCTTGGTGAACGGTGGCATTATGCACCAGGCCACAATTTTGAAAGTCAGTGAYCCAAACGATCTTCATGGCATACGGGTTTTGAAGCCTGAAACATCCCTCGCCATGCGGGCCTTAATGCGCAAAGTCGTGCGCGAAGGAACCGGAAGAAAGGCTGATGTTAAAGGGTATTTGGTGGGTGGAAAAACGGGGACTGCCGAAAAAGAAGTCGGCGGTAATTACAAGAAAAAATTGCTTATTTCTAGCTTTGTTAGCGCGTTCCCCATGACCAATCCACGCTTTGTKGTTTTGATTTTTATTGATGAGCCAAAGGCCACCAAAGAAACCTATGGCTATGCTACGGGGGGGTGGGTCGCGGCCCCAACTGTTAAACGCATTATTTCAAGATTAGGGCCGTTGTACGGAATCGCATTGGATGCGTCGACCCGACAAGAAGAAGTTGCGGTCGGTCATTCCATGTATTTGCCCCAGTCGAAAAAACCAGGACGTACAGCGATGCTTCGCGGGGGCCTAAGGCATGTGGCTTACTAAAATGATAAAAGGGAATGACAGGTTGATTAAGACTTTGAATATAACGGGTGACTTGAACATAACGGGTGACTTGGACATTGCGGGCTTGACCTGTGATAGCCGTGACGTGCGCCCCGGATACGTCTTTGCCGCCTTACCCGGAGCCAAAGTTGATGGCCGCAATTATATTGCAAAAGCCGTTGCCAACGGGGCCWYCTGTATYKTRGCYCCCACGGGSACCACAKCGGACGTGTTCGTCATTGAAGMTGAAAAYCCGCGCTTAATCTTTGCCAAAATGGCGGCAAATTTTTATGRRYGGCAGCCCGAATRTGTGGCGGCGATCACGGGCACCAATGGCAAAACGTCCACCGCCAYGTTCTTGCAACAAATCTGGGAAATTCTGGATTACAAAGCGGTGAGCATGGGGACCCTCGGTGTGTTTGGTGCGGGCTTTTCCGAACCCGGGGGATTGACGACTCCGGGTCCGGTGAAGCTGCACGAAACGRTGCAGCGYCTTGCTGATGCTGGCRTYMATTACTTGGCGRTAGAAGCGTCAAGCSAWGGCTTGGAACAGTACCGCTTGGATGGTCTTCATATCAAAGCCGCTGGGTTTACGAATATTACGCGCGATCACTTAGATTATCACGTCACCATGGAAGCTTATTTAGCGGCCAAACTGCGATTGGTATCGGAAGTTGTTGAAGACGGCGGAAGCGTCGTTGTCAATGCGGACGTGAAAGAGGCGCAMGATTTTATKAAGGCCGCKGATCRACGCARSTTAAACGTTGTCAGYTACGGTCAAAAAGGCACAACCATCCGTCTGCTTGACTGCAAAGCTCATGGTCATGAGCAGCACTTGTCTTTGCGCGTTAAGGGTCATTTTTACAATGTAACGTTACCCTTGGTCGGGGCTTTTCAAGTGGAAAATGCGTTGTGTGCCTTGGGCCTTGCGTTGGCCTTGGGTGCACCAGAAGGCCCCGCGACGAAAGCCTTGGAAAAACTACAAGGTGTGCGAGGAAGGTTGCAAAGCGTGGGCCGTGTGAACGATGCCGATGTGTACGTGGATTACGCTCATACTCCGGATGCCTTAAAAAATGTATTAAGGGCGTTGCGGTCCCACACGCGGCATAAACTGCATGTGGTGTTTGGCTGTGGTGGAAATCGCGATGCGGGTAAGCGGCCGCAAATGGGACGCATCGCAACTGAACTTGCCGATGTTGTAATCGTGACGGATGATAATCCGCGCAGCGAAGACTCAGGCGAAATTCGCCGCCAAGTCTTGGCTGGTGCGAACGGTGCTTTTGAAATATCTGATCGCGCTCAAGCTATTCGACAATCTATTGAAAATTTATCACGCGGAGACGTTCTCGTCATTGCCGGTAAGGGGCACGAAGAAGGTCAGTACGTTGGCGACAAAGTATTGCCCTTTAATGATGTGACAGAAGCTAAATCCGCCATAAGGGAGTTGGTTCAAATGAATATGATGAAAACCAAGACCACCCTCTGGACTTCGGCCGATGCGGACAAGGCCACCGAAGGGGACGTCACCCAGGATTTCTTGGCGACTGGAGTGTCGATCAATACCCGCACGCTTAAGCCCGGTGATCTGTTTATCGCTTTGGTCGGCCCCAAAATAGACGGGCACAATCATGTTGCCGAAGCTTTTGAAAAGGGCGCAGTTGCGGCTTGTGTTTCACACCGTCCGCCCGTGTTTGATCCAGACACACCCTTGTTAATGGTGCAAGACACCATGCAAGCCCTGCAAGACTTGGGTGTATATGCGCGTCATAAATTTCACGGAAAAGTCATTGCCGTTACGGGGTCGGTGGGTAAAACCGGAACCAAAGAAGCCTTGAATATGGNGCTGAGCGATCAGGCTCAAACCACCGCCAGTCAGGGTAGCCTTAATAACCACTGGGGCGTGCCGTTAAGCCTTGCTCGGATGAAGACGAACGCCGCTTATGCGGTGATTGAATTGGGAATGAACCATCCGGGTGAATTGCTTCCCTTATCCAAAATGACCCGTCCTAACGTGTGCTTGGTGACGACGGTGCAAGCAGCCCATACGGAATTTTTTGAAAGCACAGATCAAATCGCGGAYGCCAAAGCGGWAATATTTCAAGGTGGAGAACCCGGTTGGACAGCGGTCCTTAATGCGGACATTAAACAATTTTCGCGACTGGTCAACGCGGCTAAGGCTGCTGATGCAGGCCAAATTTATACATTTGGTGAACGTGTCGAAGCAGACTTTCGGGTGATTGCCTATAATATGGATGCCCAAGGATCGGACATTACCGCAATGACTTCGGTTGGACGGTTATGTTACCGCATTGCCTCACCCGGTCGTCATTGGGTCATCAACTCTTTGGGTGTGCTGGCGGCCGTTCATGCGGCGGGTGGCGATGTTGCTCTGGCGGCACAAAGCTTGTCGCGTTTAACAYCCCCCCAAAGCCGTGGTGAACAATTTGAAATTCAAATATCGAACGGCGTGTTCTCCTTGATTGACGAAAGCTATAATGCTTCTCCGGCGGCCATGTGTGCGGCGCTTGCCGTTTTGGGGGCTTACTCCAAGCCCGGCAAGTCAAGACGAATTGCCGTGCTTGGCGACATGTTGGAACTGGGTGAAGACACGCCTAAACTGCACCGAAACTTAGCCGACACTTTGATTTCATCGCACGTCGACAAAGTGTACTTGGCGGGTGAAGCCATGCACCATTTATGGGAAGCCTTGCCCAAAAACATGCAAGGTCATCATTGTTTGACGGCACAAGATTTAGCGCAGGTGGTTAAGGCCACCGTACGGCCAGGTGATATTGTGATGGTCAAAGGATCGGCAGGTTCCCAAATGGGGCAGATCGTGAAGACTTTGAAATCAATGCAGACGACACCCAAAAAGGACGAAGACTAAACATGCTGTATCACCTCTTATATCCATTTGCAGATCAGATTCCCGCGTTCAACGTGTTTCGCTATCTGACCTTTCGCACGGGCGGTGCGGTGATGACGGCTTTGGTGATCAGTTTCGTRATCGGCCCCGCAATGATCCGTATCYTGCACATSAGGCAAAARGGCGGCCAGCCCATCCGCGAAGACGGCCCAGAAAGTCATCTGCTGACCAAGCAAGGCACGCCGACCATGGGCGGCCTGATGATTTTGATTGCCTTGGTTACATCCACGATATTGTGGGTCGACCTGTCCAATACTTACGTGTGGATTGCGCTTGGCGTGACGATCTCATATGGCATTATTGGGTTTTTGGACGATTATCTAAAAGTCACTCGGCGCAGCCATAATGGATTGTCGGGCAAGGCAAAACTTTTGTTGCAGATGGCGTTTGCGTTGGCGGGGGCTCTGTGGATCATGCGCATAATGCCGGAACATCTTTCGCATGGTTTAGCGGTGCCGTTCTTCAAAGATACTTTGTTGCAATTGGGATGGTTCTTTCCAATCTTTGCCGTTCTGGTCATGGTGGGATCATCAAATGCCGTGAATTTAACCGATGGCTTGGATGGCTTGGCGATTGTGCCGGTGATGATCGCTGCCGCCGTTTTTGCGTTGATTGCTTATCTGGTCGGCAACGCCGTTTTTGCGGGCTACTTGCAACTTCACTATGTACCCGGCACGGGTGAACTGGCAGTATTTTTAGGGGCTTTATTGGGCGGTGGTTTGGGGTTTCTGTGGTTCAACGCACCGCCGGCGCGGGTGTTTATGGGCGATACCGGGTCTTTGGCTTTGGGGGGGGCTTTGGGCACCGTTAGCGTCATAACGAAACACGAATTGGTTTTAGCGATCGTCGGTGGCTTGTTCGTTTTGGAAACGGTGTCTGTTATCGTGCAGGTCATTTCCTTCAAGTTGACAGGCAAACGCGTATTCGCCATGGCCCCGTTGCATCATCACTTTGAAAAAAAGGGCTGGGCTGAGTCCACCATCGTTATTCGGTTTTGGATCATTGCCACAATTTTGGCTTTGATCGGTTTATCAACATTGAAATTAAGATAGTTTAAGGGACGTACATGATTTCGTGCGAAGGCTTTACCCATAAACGGGTTGTTGTTTTGGGATTGGGAAAATCGGGCTTATCTGCGGCGCGGGCTTTGGTGCTGAGTGGTGCGCAGATTTATGCCTGGGACGATTATGAACCAAGCCGTGATAAGGCCAAAAATGAAGGCCTTAAGCTTTGCCAACTTGACCGTATTAATTGGGGACAAATGGACGCGCTGGTCATCAGCCCCGGAATTGCGCATACGTTTCCAAAATCACACATCGCGGCATTTCAAGCCAAACAAGCGGGTGTGCCGATTATTGGCGATGTGGAACTTCTTGCCACATCCCGTACGACCGCACCGCAAATCGCGATTACCGGGACCAACGGAAAATCGACGACGACGGCGCTGTTGGGGCATATTGTCCAGCAGTCAGGCCGTGAAGTCGAAGTTGGCGGCAACTTGGGCCCAAGCATCTGTAATATGAAAATGTTAGATCGTCACGGCTTGTACGTTTTAGAATTGTCTTCGTACCAGTTGGAACTGTGCCCATCTTCACGGTTCAAAGTCGCCGTCCTTTTAAACATTACGCCGGATCATTTAGATCGTCACGGCGACATGGATGGCTATATTTTGGCAAAGCGAAACATCTTTCATAATCAAGGCGCCGGGGACGTCGCAATTGTGAGCATAGACGCTGAAAATACGGCTAAGATATTTGATGAACTTGACCGCAAAAAAGGTCGTAAAGTCATTCCGATCGCAACAACGTGTAAAGCCCCCGGCGGCGTATATATTGAAGATAACAATCTTATCGACGACCTAAACGATGAGGCCAAAGTGGTGATGAGCTTAGATGGCCTCGCTAATCTTCCCGGTCTTCATAATGCTCAAAATATTATTGCGGCCTATGTGGCGGCGCGCACAGTTCGCGTGACCGTAGACGACATTGTCCTTGCCATTCAAAGCTTCCCAGGATTGGCGCACAGACAAGAAGTTGTGGAAAATTTTGACGGCATCACATTTGTAAACGACAGCAAAGCGACCAACGGCGAAGCAACGCAAAAGGCTTTGGCGTGTTACGATAATATCTATTGGATTGTTGGTGGAAGAGCCAAAGAAACGGGTATTTTGGGGCTTGATGACTTTTATCCCCGCATCCGTAAAGCCTTTCTTATTGGGGAATGCGCCAACGACTTTGCGGCGATTTTGGATGGCAAGGTTGATCTGGATATATGCGGTGATCTATGGACGGCGACTTCTGCGGCTCGAACTGCGGCGCTTCAAGATGGTGGGCCAAATGCCGTTGTGTTGTTATCGCCTGCATGCGCATCGTTTGATCAGTTTGCAAACTTCGAAGAACGTGGCGATACGTTTAAGACCTATGTTGATGCTTTGCGTCATGAACATGTTGGCCTGGGCGAAGGAAGCATGACATGAGCACCTTCACGCGGACCGATACCTCAGTCGTCAGTCGGTGGTGGTGGACCATCGACCGCTGGACTCTGTTGGCGGTCTTGATGATTATAGCTCTTGGGGCAATCTTAGTATTGGCCGCGTCTCCTGCCGTTGCTGAACGCATTGGCTTGGATAGCTTTCACTTTGTGAACCGCCAATTCATATTTTTACCCCTAGCTATTTTGATTATTTTGGGGATATCTTTGTTAACGCCCCGCTTGGTTTTGCGCTTGGCTTTGATGGTCTTCGTGGGCGGGATCATTGCGATGATCGCCGTGCTTTTTTTGGGTGCTGAAGTCAAGGGGGCTACGCGCTGGATTTATTTTATGGGGCTATCGTTACAGCCATCTGAATTTATCAAACCAAGTTTCGCCGTCGTCGCAGCCTGGATGTTTTCGGCCCAAAAACTGAACGACGATGTGCCGGGATATGCGATCGCCATTTTCTTGTGCGTCATGGTGGTTGGCTTATTGTTGATGCAGCCTGATTTTGGCATGTCGGTCGTCATCGCCGGTGTATGGGCGGTGCAATTTTTCATCGCAGGCTTACCTTTGATTTTGGTTGGTGTGTTGGCGTTGGGGTTGATCTTGGCGAGCTTTGTCGTCTATTTGACGTTCGACCATGTTCGTCTTCGAATTGATCATTTTTTGAACCCGGTGGGGGGACAAGGTTATCAGGTTGAACGATCTTTGGATGCTTTTTCTAATGGTGGTCTGTTTGGTCGCGGCCCTGGTGAAGGCCGGGTTAAAGAAGTCCTGCCGGATGCCCACACCGATTTCATTTTGGCGGTTGCAGGTGAAGAATTTGGCTTGCTCCTGTGCTTGTTAATTGTCGGTCTGTTTGCCTTTATCGTCATCCGGGGCTTTTCGCGTGCCTTTAAAGACACTGATTTTTTTATCATGATTGCGACGGCTGGCCTGCTGACCCAATTTGCTTTGCAGGCGATCATCAATATAGCCTCAACCACCAATTTAATTCCCCCCAAGGGCATGACCTTGCCCTTCATCAGTTATGGCGGGTCATCAACATTGGCATTGGCTTTGGGTATGGGAATGGTGTTGGCCTTAACGCGGGAACGCCCCGGTGAAAATTCCAGACGGGGAGGGCGCAAATGATAGCTCCGCTCATTCTTTTGGCAGCTGGCGGTACGGGTGGACATGTGTTTCCCGCCGAAGCCCTCGCCTCAGAACTGGCCGACCAAGGATTTCGCTTAGGTCTGGTGACGGACAAACGCGGACAAGCCTATGGCGGTGCATTGGGGAATTTGACAACGCATCACATTCAAGCGGGGGGTATAGCCGGAAAAAGCGTTCCCGCCCGCATCAAAAGTGTTTTGGCGCTGGCTGTTGGGACGTGGCAGGCCTGGCGGTTGTTGAAAAAATTAAGGCCCGAAGTCGTGGTTGGGTTTGGCGGCTATGCGTCTGTGCCGACAATGATTGCGGCGACATTTATGTCGGTTCCGACCATTATTCATGAACAAAATGCATTATTGGGACGCGCCAATCGGTTGTTGGCCGGGCGGGTCAATACGATTGCAACGTCGTTTGAGAAAACCCACGGCCTGTCTGAATCCAACAAAGATAAAGTTCAATTGACGGGCATGCCGGTCCGCGCGCCCATCGCCGCAAAAGCCCATGCACCTTATCCAAAGACGGAAGCTGACTCCAGGCTGGGCATTTTGGTGCTTGGCGGATCGCAAGGTGCTACGGTGTTGAGTGAAGTTATCCCAGTGGCTTTGGCAAAATTACCGGATGCGTTGAAGTCTCGACTTGAGGTCACCCAGCAATGTCGAGAAGAAGACTTGAACCGCGTGAAAGCGGTTTATCAAAGCAATGGTATCCATGCGTATTTAGCGTCCTTCATTGATGACGTTCCCGAACGTATGATCAATGCCCATTTGATGATATCACGGGCGGGGTCTTCATCCGTATCTGAAGCCTTAGTCGTTGGACGCCCATCAATTTTAGTGCCCTATCCGTATGCTGCCGACGACCATCAAACCTTTAACGCGCGGGCCGTTGATGTGGCAGGTGCTGGCTGGATTATGCCGCAAGATACATTTAATGCCGATGCTTTGGCCGCTCGATTAGACTCGTTACTGGGTTTGCCCGAGGTATTGGAAAAGACCGCCCGCTGTGCGGCTGATTTAGGGCAAGCAGATGCCGCAAAGCGCCTTGCTGACCTTGTCAAAAAATTAACACCTTCACACGAAAGGGCCGGACAATGAGGGCTTTGCCACTGTCCATTGGGACCATCCATTTTGTCGGTATTGGCGGCATCGGCATGAGCGGTATTGCCGAAGTCYTGCATAACTTAGGCTATAGYGTGCARGGYTCMGAYCAAGCCGAAGGYSCCAACGTGGTTCGGTTRCGTGATTTGGGYRTTKTGGTGTTTATTGGTCATAGYGCCGATAACATTGGCGAYGCGGGTGTGGTGGTGATTTCGTCTGCYGTTAAACCAGAYAATCCRGAAGTYRTTGGWGCCCGCTTGCGTTTGTTGCCCGTGGTYCGMCGGGCCGARATGCTTGGCGAATTGATGCGCTTRAAATGGTCCATAGCCGTGGGCGGCACGCATGGCAARACCACSACSACGTCTTTGATYGCCCAATTGTTGGACTCGGCGGGGCAAGATCCCACRGTGATCAATGGCGGTATMATCAACGCATGGGGRTCAAACGCACGATTGGGCGRTGGGGAYTGGATGGTTGCCGAAGCCGATGAGTCCGATGGCACGTTTTTGAAGCTTCCCGCGACCATCGCGGTCGTGACCAATATTGATCCCGAACATCTAGATCATTACGGTGACTTTGATACCTTGCGCCAAGCCTTCGTTCAGTTCGTCGAAAATATTCCATTTTATGGTTTTGCGGCATTGTGTATTGATCACGCAGAAGTTCAGGCCTTGATTCCGCGCGTTTCTGATCGCCGCATCATCACCTATGGCTTCAGCCCACAAGCCATGGTGCGCGGGACCAATGTTCGCCCAAGTCCAGACGGCATGATGTTTGATATTACCTTTGCCGCATTTGGCGATGAAGAAGCGATCATTGTTCATGACGTCAAGCTGCCCATGTATGGGTCTCATAATGTGCAAAATGCATTAGCCGCCGTATCCAT
>JAESSB010000014.1 GCA_016764335.1 Magnetovibrio sp. | reverse complement strand
GCCACGGCAAATGGGCGGGCCACCATCATGGCGGCTATCGTTTGGCCTTAAAAGATAAGCCCCCGCCGAGCTTCCTGGCTTAGCGGGGGACGAGGTGCACAAACACCTCGAACCGGGAGACAGGATCTCCCTCGACTAAAATTGGCCTAATCATAGCCGACCCGCCCCCTGTAGCCACAGGCGCGAGTAGTATTATCGGATTCTCTAATGAACACCATCGCTAAAACCAATCCCGTCGCCCCATATATCGGCGGCAAACGCAACTTGGCGAAGACCATTATTCCCCTGATCGAAGCAACGCCCCACGATGCTTATCGTGAGGTCTTCATGGGCATGGGCGGCATATTTTTGCGCCGCACCAAGGTTCCCAAGGCCGAGGCCATCAACGATGCGTCTAAAGACGTGGCCAACTTGTTTAGAATCCTCCGTGAACATTTTCCGCAATTCATGGACGTTTTGCGTTTTCAGCTCACATCTCGTACCGATTTTGACCGTTTGATTAAGGTTGACCCGGATACCTTGACCGATCTGCAACGCGCTGCKCGCTTCCTTTATTTGCAGCGCACGGCGTTCGGCGGCAAGGTAACGGGGCAAACATTCGGCGTCAGCGTGGATCGGCCTTCACGGTTCAATCTAATGCGCCTTGAACAAGACTTAGCCGATGTCCATGAACGCCTATCTGGTGTCGTTATCGAATGTTTAGATTTCCGCAAATTCATCCAAAAATACGACCTAAAAAYAGCCCTRTTTTATCTTGACCCACCCTATTGGAACTGTGAGGGAGACTATGGAAAAGACTTGTTTAAACGCGATGATTTTGAGGATTTAGCCACCCTTTTAAAGGATCTTAAAGGCAGATTTATAATGTCTTTAAATGATGTTCCAGAGGTGCGCGAGCTGTTCGATTGGGCCAAAATTCAGGCCGTTAAAACCACCTATACCGTGGGTGGGGGAAAGAAATCGAAGAAGGCTGGGGAAGTGATTATTTCGAACTAGAGAACACGCGGCCTTAATGGCCGCGTGTTCTTTTACATTGTAAAAATTAATGGGCTTCTACGCCAATGACGGCGTGTCCAACAATTCCGGTTAAATAGGGTAATCCAACCGGAATTCCGACCTGATTCTGAATGCGGCGGGTAATGGTCCACCCCATCCAAATCTTGGTGGCGGCGTTGATGGCTTTATATAACGGTTGCTCCTGATACAAAATGTTTTTAACATCATCAGCAAAATGGCGGCCATATCGGCTGTCTAAGAATGTGCGAATATCTTCGGCACAGTACGCAGTTTCCTTGGTGAGTGTGGTCATAGCCAAGCCCCATGCTTCTTCTGGGCATACGTTATCATCACGAATGGCTCCAAAAAATCCCCAATCCGGGTTGTCTGTTTTTAAATGTAAATCATCTGACATGGTCGTCTCCGTTGTTTTTGTTGCGGTGACGACAGTACCGCTTCGTTGCGGCGGACAGTCCAGTCCTTTCTGATGATGTCTTTTAGAAAAATTCCGGCTCCAACACCTTTGGCGCGCTACAGCGTGGGAGGCGGCAATAAATCAAAGAAGGCGGGAGAGGTTATTATCACCAGATAGAGCTGTGACGTTGCCCTCTTCGAGGCTGTTTAGATGGATCTTATAGGATAAAGAAAGGCCTCTCAGAGCTGTTTAAGCCACCTGAGAGGAATTGTCCGGTTCTACAAAAGCAAGTGGCCCGCTACAGTGCAGAAATCTGGCCGCGTGGGGTTTGAGGCAGAGGGGGCCGTTTTGCGTACTTTGAAACTCATTCATCAGAAACCCACGATAACATGAGGTGAGTTTGTACATCCTTGTGGTTCGGAGATTCGTGATTACAACATTTTATGGTCATGGACATGCCTTAACCAACAAATCGAAGTCCAGACAGGCTGAACGTTACCCAAGCTTTTCGACACCGGCCATACGCCAATTTTTTCAGGCCTCAGTGGAACAGGTGATTGTGACTAGCGGTCCCACGACCCACGATTTGGGCCCAGGGTCCGGATGACGAACAACGGCTGATATCAGATGACTAATATCAGCCGTCAAAGGCTCGTCTTAAACCCCTTTGATTTGCGTCAAGAAAGTATCGACTTGATTCTTAAGGGACGCCGCTTCCTCTGACATTCCATTGGCAGCGGAAAGGACGTCTTGTGACGACAGTCCCGTTTGTTCGGCTGCTTGGGTGACTTCGGCAATGTTGGAAGAAACTTTGGTCGTGCCCWTCGCCGCTTGTTCAACRTTRCGRGCAATTTCTTGAGTGGCYGCACCTTGTTCTTCAACAGCGGCRGCAATCGCCGAAGAAATTTCATTCAGCTGGTKAATGGTTCCCCCGATGCTGCCAATGGCAACGACCGCTTCTTGGGTTGCCGCTTGCACATTTGAAATTTGCGTACTGATTTCTTCGGTCGCACGCGCCGTTTGATTGGCGAGGTTTTTCACTTCYGACGCCACCACGGCAAAGCCYTTGCCAGCATCCCCGGCCCGCGCCGCTTCGATGGTTGCATTCAASGCCAGCAAGTTGGTYTGATCCGCAATGTCGGTGATCATCGCSACAACTTCCCCAATTTTATTGGCGGCTKCGGCTAATCCTTGAATTTTCTCATTGGTGCTTTSAACTTCATTCACSGCCGTATTGGCAATAYTTGTCGATTGCGATACTTGGCGCGAAATTTCTTGAATAGAGCTCGATAGTTCTTCCGATGCCGACGCCACCGTTTGCACATTGTTGGTGGCGTCTTCGGCGGCCACTGACACCACTTTAGACTGTTTAGCCGTTTGTTCGGCCGTCGCCGACATGGATTTTGCCGTGACTTCCATACTTTCGGCAGAATCCGTCACACGGCCCAAAACGCTGGTGACGCTGGCCCCAAACGCATCGGTCAATTTTTCCACTTTTGCCGTGCGCTTATCTCGGGCAGCACGGTTGGTTTCGCGTTCTTCAACCCTTCGTTCATTTTCGATCATGTTTTCTTTAAACACGTTGGTTGCCCTAGCCATATCTCCAATTTCGTTTTTGCGCTTTTGGCTGGGGACTTCCGTTGATAAATCACCTTTGGCCAAGGCTTCCATCGCATGGGTCATCTGTGACACAGATCCGGCTAAGGTACGGCCGATCACGGCACCCACCACGCCAACTCCGACAGCCACCATAGCCATGGCGCTATAAAGCAAGGTCTTGGTGGTGGCCGTAATGCTGATCGCGGCGGCATTAGCGGCCTTATGAAGTTCAGCGGTTTGGGTGTTTAGGGCAGCCAGCGGAGGTTCGGTGGCACCAAATAGCGCGCCCAATTTTTTTATGCGCATGGGCAATTCTAGACGGACCTTGGCCGCAGCTTTGAAATCTTTATGATAAGCGGCCATTTTCACCAGAATATCGGCTTGAGCGGCAACGGGAATGGTGCTTGAGGCTAATTGTRCCCTAAATTCRGCCAACCGCTTATCCATACGGCCCAGGTATTTGTTTTTCACCCGTAAGAAAAAATCTTTTTCATGGCGGCGCATCATSAGCATCGTAACCAACAATCGCGGTTCGTCAAATTCCTTCAGTTTTGCTTCCACTTCATGAACCGATTTACGCAACGACCCCCGCAGGCCGACTTTTTCAGTCAGGCCAAATTCTTTCCAAGCCTTGGTGACCTTGGCAAACTCTTCAAGATAGGCGTTAAAACTCCCTTCAATACTATCAATATTGGCTTGGGATTTTGCATCGGGACTGTAGTGCCGCAATTTTTCAAGATAGGGTATTATATCGGCGGAAGCTTCTACATGCGCTTGAATGTATTTGTCAGCTCGACGTGTGATGAAATCTTTTTCGGCGCGCCGTGCATTGAGGAAATCATAAGAAATTTCACCAAGAAGGTCTTTGGCTTCTTGGCGAAATTCAGCTTCCTGAAGCACCTTGTCAAAATTATGTTGGCTGACAACGTAAATTGCGCCAATCACAACAAAGCCAATCACAGCAATGATGCTGATTAGAGATACTTGAAACGAAACTCTCATATTTTTTAACATCGCCGTCCCTATTGCCCTTAATTATAATTTATATTTATACTTATTTTGTATTTGTATATCAAAACAACATGACAGTTATCTGACAAAATGTATATTGACTAAGTTTTTTTGGTCTAAAGTTGTTCATAACTTTAGACCGCTTTAAAGAACAATAGCCATCCCTTCTTTGGCGCTAAAGACCCCGGACCAGGCGGCTTTGGCTTCCCGTTCAAAGACCTTCAGCTGATTGTCATTATGATCGGGGGAATAATGGTACATTGCCATACGCTTGGCCCCTGCCATTTGGCACAATTTAACGCCTTCGTTCCACGACGAATGCCCCCAACCTTGATAATGGATCAATTCTTTTTCGGTATAGGTGCTGTCATAAATCACCAAATCTGCGTCCGCCATAAGAGCCACTAAAGCCATGTCGGGTTGTCCGGCTGTGTGTTCCGTGTCGGTGGCGTAAACGATGACCTTGCCTTCGGCTTCCAAGCGATAGGCGGTGCAGCCCGCTGGATGCTTCAACATACTGGTCTTAACATGAATACCTTCATGTAAATCGAACGCATCACCGGCATCAAACCCCGTGCATTTCAGGTCTGAGCCTAGATGTTCGTATTGCACGGGATGCAGTTCGGCCTGCATATGGCGACGGATCATATCTTCGATCGACGTCGTGCCGTAATTTGAAGCAGCCTTCAAACGGATTGAGTGACCCGGAATGTATATTGGTTTGAAATAATTAAAGCCCGCAGTGTGGTCGTTGTGAAAATGRCTCAGCAATAGGTCAATATCTTTGACGCCGCGTCGTAATAAGTCGTTACCTAGCCACGGCAAACCCGTTCCCGCATCGAAGATAATGGTCCGTCCAAGAACCTCGATCTCCACACAGGAGGTGTTTCCGCCAAATTCTAAAAAGTCGGGGTATGCACAGGCAATACTGCCGCGGACCCCCCAAAATTTTACGCGCAAATGCTTATCCAGTCATGCTTGTCTGGCACAACTCTAGACCTAGCATCAAAAAAGCACAACTGACCTTTACAGTTTAATTGTGGCGCACAGGGCTTCAAGTTTGGCCACGGTAACGTCTTCATAATTGGGCCATTGAGCCAAGCACCCCGAAAAATCTTGATCGGCGGTATAATCATTGGTCACGACCAAGCACGGCACAGAAGCCCGCACACAAGAAATCAAGCCATTGCGGCTGTCTTCTAAGGCTAGGGCTTCTTCTGGGCGCAGGCCCAATTTATCCAAAACCCAATTATAAACGTCGGGTTCTGGCTTGAGCACCGGGACGACGCCGCCATCGCCAATGCAGGCAAACCAATCTAGAGAATCTTTGCCCAAGTTCACGGTAAGTAAGGTCCGAACATTGACCGGTGTCGTGGTCGTGGCAATCGCAATGGTTAAGCCCATAGCCCGCGCTTCATGGATGAGGTCTTCTATGCCGGGTCGCAACGGCACTTGGCCATTTTCCAACCGTGCGATAAAATATTTTGTTTTGGTTTGATGCAAACTCAAAATCAGGTCGTCAATATCGGCGCGCTGTAAAAAATCGGGGTCATGGTTTTCTAAGAAAAACCTGATTCGTTGCTTTCCACCGGTGACTTTTAACAGTTTTTTATACAGGTCAGAGTCCCAGACCCAACCCAGCTTAAATTCCACAAATGCATCGTTAAAGGCTTTGCGGTGCGCATCTTCGGTATCGGCCAGCGTGCCGTCAACGTCAAAAATAAGAGCCTTCATGTTTATTCCTCAAACTTATAATCATTTCGCGTTTAAAAAATGTGGTGTATATATGGTGTGTCCGCAAGTGCCGCGTGCAATATTTATTTCGATTGAGGGACTTTAAATGACTCACCTTCTGCACGAAGTTAAAGATGAACTTGATTGGGCTGTACGTGAAGTCCAAGACGTTGAAGACCAGTACTCTAAATTAGAAGATCTCATCTTAACGGCAAGAAACACCGAGGCAGGGGGGCAACGGGACACCTTAATACAAGACTTAACCGACCAAAAAGAAGCCCTTAAACTCAGCCAACTCTATGATATTTTGGACCGGGCGGCGCGGCGCTTTAGTTTGTTAACGCGTGTTTTTCAGGTTGGCTCGCAACATAGTGAAATTGAAGACATCGTTATCGGCCTGACCGACGGGCTTCTGTTCAACCAAGGCGACACCAGCGCCCAGACCGATGACATCATTTTTCAAACCGCTGAGGTGCTGCAAAATTATTTTCACTATCAGCTCAATGATGAGTCCGATGCCCAATTGCGCGATGCATGGTTAGAGGTCGAGGGTGTATTGCGCGAGCTCGGGCGTAAAATATAACATCTGCCCAAAGCCCACGCGACACACCCCGTTAATCGCCCAGAATGTGCAACACAACTTCTCTGTCTTGGCGGTTGTTTCGGTGTTCAAACAAGAATACGCCCTGCCAGGTCCCCAAAACGGTTGCGCCCCCCATCACCGGAATCGACAACGACACATCGGTCAGGACGGTGCGAATGTGCGCAGGCATATCGTCAAGGCCTTCTTGGGAATGACGATAGAGATGATCACTTTGGGGGACTAAGTTTTTAAAATACGCTTGTAAATCTTCAAGCACGTCAGGGTCTGCATTTTCTTGAATGGTCAAACTGGCCGAGGTATGCCGACAAAAAACCGTCAACAGGCCGTCTTGAAGGCCCGTGGACCGAACCCAATCCTTCAGTTCGCGGGTGAACTCATAAAGGCCCGCCCCTTGGTTTGGCACGCGTAAGGTTGTGATCGCTTGTTTCATTTCTTTATGCTCCGTAACGATGTAAGTCGCGGCCATGGGCCTTCAACCACACTTTGGCTTCACCCATTTGATCGGTAAGGCTTTGTGTCAGGGCCCAAAAGTCGGCCCCGTGATTATGATGAACAAGGTGGGCCACTTCGTGAGCCACCACGTAATCCAAAACGAATTTTGGGGACAACACCAACCGCCAACTAAAATTTAAGTGTCCGCCGATCCCGCATGATCCCCACCGTGACCGGGTATCGCGCACGGTGAGGCGCGAAATCGTCCGGTCTAAACGTTTGGCCTTTTCATAAGCACGATCGCTCAGTTCCATGCGCGCCTGTGCTTTTAGCCAATCGGTCAGACGCCGAGGCAAATGTTCAAGCCGCCCCGCGACAATAATTTCACCATTTTCGCGGTGACTACTTCGAATATTTGGATCGTGTCGCACCTTAAGAATTTCGCCCAGCAGCGGTAATTCTAGACCATCGACAAACATCAAGGGTTCGCCGCGCCGTTGCAATTGGGCCAAAATCCATCCAGATTTTCGCTCTGCCATATGCACGCCATCACGCACCGCCGTGCGTTTGGGAATGGTCACCACGACTCCCCCCGTCTTATCATCAATGCGTAAAATCATGCGCCGGGCGCGGGCGTGGCGGCGCACCTGCAACGCCACAGTTTGACCGTTGATGTCTAAGACATGATTTGAGCTGTTTTGCGAATCGAACATGGCACAGATTATCTCACAAACACTCTTAGGCCGGCGGCTCAATGATGTGATCTTCAAGGTCACCGGCATCTTGTTCCGCAATAGCCCAATCTTTGACCGAAATGCCCGCCGCAATCACACTTTCGCGGGTCCCCGTAATCAACGGGTGCCACGTCGGCAACGGTTCGCCGTTCGCCAACAGTCGGTATGCACAGGTGGTGGGCATCCACTTTAATTCAGCAACATTTTGCGGGTTTAAAGCAACGCAATCGGGCATATAGCGTTGGCGTTCAGGATAATTAGTACAGCTACAGGTTTTTATATTCAACATGCCGCACGCCACATTGGTATAGCTAATTTCACCGCTGTCGATGTCTTCTAGCTTTGCCAGGCAACACCGTCCACAGCCATCGCATAAGCTTTCCCATTCTTCCTGGTTCATGTCTTTAAGAGATTTCGTTTCCCAAAATGTCATGTTGTACACTTTACATCTGCGCGATCAATCAAATGCGCGAACGACCCCAAAACGGTCTTCGTGTGCAGTCCAATGGCCCCCAACGCGGTGCCTTCAACGTCATGGGCGATAAACAAGTTTTCGGCTTCGCCCTGGTGGGTAATGCTTGCGTAATGAAATTCATGACCGCAAAATACGCTTCCGACGGCCCCCAAAGGCGTCGTCGCCAAGGTCGTCAGTTTCCGATATCCAAGATGCAGTTTACGCTTGGCGAACGAGGTCTGCAACGGCAGCAGGCCCAACATCTCATGATGTTCGCCCTGACGATCTTGGAGGCTTTCCCCCAAAGCCATAAAGCCCCCACATTCGCCATAAATGGTTTTGCCATCGGCGGCGGCTTTGCGGACCTTAGCTAAAAAATTGGGCGCGCTGGCCAAGCGGTAGGCATGCAATTCGGGATAGCCGCCGGGCAGAAATATAGCATCCGCATCATCTTTTGGCGCTTCATCATCAAGCGGGGAAAAAAAGCTGATCTCTGCCCCTTGATTGCGCCAGCCCTTCAACACTGCGGGATAAGAAAAAGAAAAAGCTTCATCATGGGCCACGGCGATGTGCTGGCCCAAAGGTGGCAAGGGTTTAACGTCGCCAGCGGCGCTCCACGTTGTCGCTAAATCATGCACGGCACYRACATTSACATGRCTTTCRATACACTGTGCCSCACGGTCAATAATCGTCTTTAAGCCATCATGTTCCGCCGCTTGGATCAGGCCTAAGTGCCGCGATGGCAATTTTAGATCTTGATCCCATGGAATCATGCCCAACACCGGCAACTTTGGCAAGACGCGRTYCATGGCTTGGCGAATGATGTTTTGATGTTTTTGACTGCCCACACGATTGAAAATCACGCCAGCAAGGTTAATATCGTCCCGATAGGTCTGAAAGCCCAACACCTGAGCCGCTGCCGAAGCCCCTTGCGACCGCGAATCGACCACCAATATAATCGGCCAGCCCGTAAGCTTGGCGATGTCGGCGGTTGATCCTAAATCAAGCGTCGCACCGTCAAAAAGGCCCATAACACCTTCAACCACCAACAGCGTGCTCARAGCCCCGGCTTCGGCGACCGATGCGCGCAAGGTTTCCGTACGCATAGCCCAGGGGTCAAGATTAAAGCAAGGGTGTCCGGTCGCCTTGGCGTGAAAGGCCGGATCGATATAATCCGGCCCAGCCTTGAGGGAGCCGACCTTCACCCCCCGGGCCCTTAATGCCGCCAAGAGGCCCAGGGTCACTACGGTTTTCCCGCTGCCCGAAGACGGAGCAGCAATGATCAGGCCAGGCGTTTGGGTGTCCATACTCACTACCGCTCGTCCGTCAAAGATATTCAGCCAATTTAGCCGCGATCGCGGTGGCCGGCGTCCCGTGCGTAAAGTGCGTAACATACCGACCATGTGGCCCCATCAAATATGTGGTCGATCCATGATCCATCGTGTAATTGCCATCTGGATCGTCTTCGTTTGCCTTTGCATAAAAGACCTTAAAGGCCTTTGCCGCCGCCTTAATATTTTGCATTGACCCGGTTAAGCCGACCATTTTTTCATAAAAATTGGGGACGTAAGCGGCCATCACTTCAGGCGTATCACGTTCAGGATCAATGGTGATAAAAATCGGCACGACCTTATCTTGCTGTTTTTGATGTAACATGTGAATGGCTTCCCCCATGATGCTCAACGAAGTCGGGCAGACATCGGGGCAAAAGGTATAGCCGAAATAAATCAGCATGTACTTTCCGGCAAAATCCTTTTCCGTCACGGCTTTGCCAGTCTGATCAATCAGATTGAACGGGCCACCGATATTCACCGTGCCAACCGTTGTGACCTTGTTCCGATCATATAAAAAGAAGTTCCGGCCACCGATCACGGCGCCAACAAAGACCACGACGGCAAGAATAACAAAGAAGATACGTGACATAATAKTCCKAGACTCCTGRRGYRYGAAAAGGTTGCGCAACAATACGAGCCTATTATGTCGACAACAAGACCCTTTTCACACAGCCCCACAGCCCTTAAAGTRCMGCCATGACGATAAACACACMGACACGCAAACCAAGCGGCRTAACGCTYMGAAAAGGTTGGACCACGGGGGCTTGCGCCGCCGGGGCCGCRGCAGCRGCGTGGCGCGCYATGATRACCGGGGRTTTTCAAGATACCATCACGCTTCATCTTCCGCGGGGCGACCGGCCAACTTTTACTCTGGCGACCAAAATTTTAAGCGCCAATTTTGCCTGTGCAGGCATCATCAAAGATGCGGGTGACGACCCTGATGTGACCCATGGCCTGGAAATTATCACCGACGTGCAAAAGGGCAAACCCGGCACCGGTGTGACCTTTGCTGCTGGCGAAGGCGTTGGCACGGTGACCTTAAAGGGGCTCCCCCTAGCCGTTGGTGAACCCGCGATTAACCCTGGCCCGCGCCAACAAATCACCCAGGCCATTTGCCAAGCCGCCCGCGACCTTGGCGGGGCCGATGCTCCCACCCCCAACGTGCGCGTGACCGTTTCCATTCCTGGTGGGCGCGACGTTGCCCTTAAAACCATGAATGGGCGGTTGGGGATCAAGGGTGGGCTTTCCGTATTGGGCACCACGGGTGTGGTCGTGCCGTATTCATGTTCAAGCTGGATTCACGCCATCCAGCGCGGCGTTGATGTGGCGCGCGCGCAACACCTAGGGCATATCTTGGCCTCCACCGGGCGCACCTCGGAACAAGCCGCCAACGCAGAGCTTCGATTTGCCGAAGAAGCCCTGATCGACATGGGCGATTTTGCCGGGGGATTGTTAAAGTATCTGCGTAAAAAACCACTGCCCTACCTGACCATCGCCGGGGGCTTTGCCAAGCTGGCCAAACTATCGCAAGGTTCGATGGATTTACATTCGGCGCGTTCGCAAGTCGACTTTGATCACTTGGCGAGCCTGTTGGCAAGGTTGGGCGGCGATCGAGACACCGTCAATCAGGTGCGCCATGCAAATTCCGCCATGCACGTTTTGGAAATCGCCGGGGAAAGTGCCCCCGAACTTGCCCATTTGGTGGCCCGTCAAGCGCGCGAAGTGGCCCTAGCAACCTTAGCCGGAGGCACCGAAGTTTCCGTRTGGGTSTATGACCGCAAAGGCATCCGCGTGGGAACCAGCACATGAAGCTGTTGATCCTTGGCGGCACCACAGAAGGACGCGCCTTTGCCACCCAAGTGGACGCGCGGTATCCTCAATTAACCTGCATCACCTCATTCGCCGGAACAACGCATACGGCGGTGGATGTCCCGGGCGAAGTCCGCATCGGGGGCTTTGGGGGCATCCAAGGTTTAAGGGCATACATTGTGGATCAAGGCATTGATCTTGTAGTTGATGCCACCCATCCCTTTGCCACGCAAATCACCGCCCAGGCTGCCCAAGCGTGTGTTGAAGCCAACATTGCGTACTTGCGCCTTGAACGTCCGCAATGGACGGTACCAGACAACACCGATGTGATTTTCGTCCCTGATACGGCTGAAGCTGCGCGGCTTGTGGCGCGGACCTCAAGCTCGGCCTTTCTCACCATTGGGCGCAAAGACCTTGCTGAATTTCAAAATTTAGGCAAGGTGAAATTGCTGGTGCGCAGCATCGAAGCCCCCGACGAAAACCTCCAGCTCGACAACGCCACCTATGTCATGGCTCGTCCTCCGTTTACTCTAGACGACGAGCTAAAGCTCATGCAAAATCACCGTATTGACACCCTGGTCACCAAGGCCAGCGGTGGTGATGCGACCAGAGCTAAACTTGACGCTGCCGCTCAGATCGGCGCACGCATCGTGCTGGTGCGCCGCCCACCCCCCCCGACGACCGGCGATCGCGTCTTTAACATCGCCGACGCGGTGGCGTGGCTGGGGACAAAAACCACCTAAGCTTAGACCTTCGCCTCACGCAGCACATGCGAATGGCTGGCATCATAAAGTTTGGAATCGGTGAAGTCTGTGGAGCCTAAGACACGGCCCACCAAGATAAGAGCCGTCCGGGTAAAACCAGCCTCTTTGACCTTATTGCGAATATCTTCCAGCGTGCCCAACACATAAGCTTCGTCAGGCCAACTGGCGCGAAAAACAACGGCGACCGGGCAGTCGGCCCCATAATGTGGTGTTAATTCTTTAACGACGTTTTTCAAATTGTTCACCGACAGGTGGACCGCCAAGGTGGCCCCCGTACGGGCGAAATTATCCAAGGTTTCCCCGGCGGGCATAGCTGTGGCTTTGACTGAGGTCCGCGTCAACACAATCGACTGGCTGATATCAGGCAACGTCAATTCCCGTTTTAACAAGGCCGCTGCCGCTGCAAACGCAGGCACCCCCGGCGTCACGTCATAATCAATGCCCAACACATCCAAACGCCGCATTTGTTCGGCGACGGCCCCATAGATGCTGGGGTCGCCGGAATGCACACGGGCCACGTCCAAGCCCTTGGCCTCTGCGGCTTCGCACTCGGCCATAATTTCATCTAGGTGCAAGGGTGCGGTATCGACCACATGCGCGGTCGGTGAGGCTTGGTCRACAATTTCCTTGGGCACCAATGACCCTGCGTACAAAACCACGGGGCACGATTGCACGAATTTCAAAGCCCGCACGGTGATTAAATCAGCCGCCCCCGGACCTGCGCCGATAAAGTGAACGGTCATTTGATTTCTCCTTGAGGTTTTGCGTCCATTTTTTTGCCGTAACCCCTGGGTGTGTAAACCCAGGTCTTTTGGCCGCGTTCGATTTTGCGGGTGTCTTCGCCACCGACCATAACCAACGTCAACATGTCGGCCATGTCGGGCGTCAGTTCGGCCAAGGTGATCACGCGAATGTCTTCTTCGGGCCGGCCCAATTGACGGGCTAAGATCACGGGCGTTTGGGGGTCTCTGTGTTGCAGCAAAATATCGCGCGCTTGAGCCAATTGGGTGCGGCGGCGTTTAGATACTGGATTGTAAAATGACACCACAAAACCGCCAACGGCGGCGGCCTTTAAGCGGCGTTCGATGACCTCCCACGGGGTCAATAAATCGGACAGGGAAATCAAACAGAAATCATGACCAACGGGCGCACCGATGCGTGCGGCAGCAGCTTGAAAAGCACTGATCCCCGGTTCAACCTGGATATACAGGCGGTTCCAATCGGCACGATCTTCACGGTCCAACAATTCAAATGCAAGCGCCGCCATGGCATAAATACCCACATCACCGGAACTGATTAAAGCAACGTCTTTACCTTGTGCCGCAAGGTCCAAAGCATGGCGCACGCGTTCTTCTTCTTGGGCTAAGTTTGATGTGTGATGATGTTTGCCTTGGATCAGGTCAACAATCAGATCAAGATAAAAACCATAGCCAACAACGTCCGTGACCGAACTTAAAATCCGTGTGACTTCTGGGGTTCGCCACCCGTCGACCCCTGGCCCGATGCCAAGCACAAACAGACGCCCGCGACCCTTGCCGACCTTGTCCGGGTTGATGTCGGTGGGGCTTAGTCCCACGGCACAGGTCGCCCGTTTGGATTTTTGCTTTTCCACCAACAGCGATCCACTGGCGCCCACGGCGGCCAGTGCCGCACCTTCACTGACTCCAAGACAACCCACTTCGGCCTTTACGACTTCGGATGGGTTTTTCAAGCGAGGCTCCTCGGCGGATAATTGCTCGGCGGTGAAAAAGCGGGCTGGAACGCCTAAGGTTTTGGCTAGATCAAGGACCGCCGCTTCGTCCGACTTTACGTCTATTGAACACACACACGCAATAGACTGCGGCGAAATATTGGCTTCAAACAAAGTTTTATCGACCAACTTTTTAAGGTCCGCCGGATCGCAATCGCGTTCACAACCCACGCCTAAACTTAAGGTCGGCGCGTGCAAGATTAAAGATCCATCCGGTTTTGTCACGTTCATATGCGTGACCCGCACGTCGTCACCTTCTGCAAAGCCGCTTAACCACGTCGCATCGCCGCTATCGACCTGTAGCCCAACGCTTTGCCCGGACAAACGATTTGCGACCACCGCTTTGGCGGCCTCTGGGTTTTGCACCGACCAGCCTTGTGGTGGCTCATCCAGAGCCAAGCCCAATGCCGAATCCCCAGCGGTGGTGATGGCGGCAAAGCCTTTGGTGATTTTAGAAATGGCCGTGGCCAAACGGTTGGCTCCCCCATGACCACCCACCAGCGGCACGGCAAAAGACCCATCGGGCGCAACTGCAACCACGGCAGGCTCAACACGTTTGTCGGCCAGCACCGGGGCCAACGCTCGCACGATGAGACCACTGGCGGCAAAGGCGGCGATGGGCGTGCCTTTTGTGAATAAATCTTGCAGGGTCGCCGTGACGTCCGTGAATACTTGATCGACGTCATTTTTATCAACCCGCCCGGACAAGCCCCAAAGTTGCGCGTTCGGCAATTGGGCGCGGACCGATTGCGCGGTCTTTAAGGCGGCAGCGTTCAAACACACAAGGGCAACATCCTTGGGCAAGGCAAAGGCGTCTGGACTGCGACGTGCGCCAACGATGATTTGAGCAAAATATGCACTTTCGCCGTCATAATCTTTAAGGGCCAAGATGCGTTCTTCGGCCCAAGTTGCCTTTTCCACTAAGACGGCACCGTCCAAACGGCCCAGCCTTGCCAACACCGCCTTCACCCGGCCTAAATGACGGCCGAGTTTAATGATGGCAAACGTGCAGTTGGTATCGCTAAGGCGCGCCGCTAAGGCCCCATCTGGCAACGTTGCGGGCAACACCTGAACGGTTTCATTGCCGCGTGCAAAGCACAGTTTCGCCGCCGCCGCACTGGCATTGATTGATGATACGCCGGGAATAATTTCGACTTCGTAATTACCACTCAGGCGGTCCATCACATATTGGAATGAGCCATAAAAAAGAGCATCGCCTTCACACACAAAGGTGACATCTAGGTCCGCGTCCAAGTGCTGGCGCAACTCAGGAATAGCTTTGTCATAGGCCGCTTGGCGGGTGGCATCGTCGGCGCCCATGGGCACCGAAATGGCGACTTCGATCACGTCGTCGGGCAACCCGTCTTGAGCAATTTTAAGAGCAATAGGAGGCCGCCCGGTGGCGTGCACATGGGTCACAACCTTAGCCGCTGCCAGCGCATCAAGACCTTTAACGGTCATTAAATCAGGATCGCCCGGACCCACGCCAACGCCAATTAGTTTTCCGCTCATGGTTCTTTCCTCACCAAGATTTGTGTGATAGGGAGCTTGCTTTCGATGGTCATCGTCATCAGCTCACCGCCATAGGTTTGGTTCATTGTTTTCAGCACATCACGGCTGGCATCGGTCACTGCGTTCGCCACCAATCGTCCACCGGGTTTCAGCTTTGCCCATACGGCCTGTACTAAGCCAGGGGCTTGAATGCCACCACCGATAAAGATGGCATCGGGCGAACCGCAAAGGCGGCCCGCCACCGTTCTATTTTCGCCAACCTCAACCACCAATTTTGGCACACCCAAAACCTGGGCATTGTGTAAAATACGGTCCGCACGACGTTGATCGCGTTCAATGGCAACGGCCCGACAAGACGCATGAGTGCGCATCCATTCAATAGAGATCGACCCAGCACCCGCGCCAAAGTCCCACAACAGTTCCCCCGGCAGCGGGGCCAAAGACGATAACGTCACCGCACGCGTGGCCCGTTTGGTCATCTGCCCGTCATGGGAAAAAGCATCATCCGGCAAGCCCGCCAAACGCGACAATGGGCGTGCGTCTTCGCCCGCAATCACGTCTATCGCTATGGTGTTTAGGTCTGCACATTTGGGGTGCGCCCAACGTCCAGCGCGGCCTTGCAGACGGTCTTCCTTAGGGCCGCCCAAATGTTCTAAAACCCAAATGAGGCTTGGCCCATAACCATGATCCCGTAAAAGCTGGGCGACTTGCGCCGGAGTGTCACCATCTTGGCTTAAGACCACCAGACGCACCCCCGGTACCAAGTAAAGCATGAGGCTTGGCAATGGACGACCATGGACCGTGACCACTTGGACATCTGCCTGGGGCCAACCCATCGCCGCGCAGGTCAAACTCACCGCGCCGGGGACGGGAAACACTTGCACCTGGGCCGCGCCAAACCGATCTATGACATTTTTGGCAACCCCGTAATAGAGCGGATCACCAGACGCCAAGATCACAATTTGTTGATCGCGTTTTGGTGCTATAAGCTCTAGCGTTGCCTCAACACCTTGGCCCCAATCCAAGCGTTCGCCGCGAAATTTTGGCACCAAATCATGGTGACGCTGCCCCCCCACCAACACATCGGCAGCCGCAATTTTGGCTTTGGCAGTTTCACTTAGGCCCGCCAATCCATCTTCTCCGATGCCCACCACGCAAATCATGGGTTGCCCCCTAAGGCAATSGCGTTCARCGCCGCCGCCGCCACCGGGCTGCCGCCTTGACGACCCGCCAAGGTGATAAACGCAATGTCGCCCGCGTGCTGAGCCAAGGCGTCTTTTGATTCTGCGGCACCCACAAAACCCACCGGAAAGCCCAAAATCGCAGCCGGCTTGGGACCCCCATCGCGGATGATTTCCAACACCCGAAACAAAGCCGTTGGCGCATTGCCGATCACGACCACAGCACCGTCCATACGCTGGCCCCACCGTTCAACACCAATGGCCGAACGAGTCTCACCCTTGGCCTTGGCTTCTTTGGTCACGCCGTCATCGGTTAGGCAGCAGGTCACCGTATTGTCGGCGGGCAAAAAGCGCCGGGTAATACCACGTGATACCATTTCCACATCAACCAGAATCGATGCTCCATTGACCAATGCGGCGCGTGCAGCTTCGGGGGCACCTTCGCTAAAGCGCAAATGATCGGCGGCTTCGATGCTGGCCACCGCATGCACCACGCGTTCGGCAACCGCCCCCATCAGCCCCGGCAGGTAACCCAAATTGGCTTCGTGACGAATGCGTTTGAATGACAGGCGCGTAATGGCGTCTGGACTGCGGATATAATCAAACGACATTACTGACGTTCCTCATCTCCGTGATGATGATGGTGGTGGTGGCCATGATGGACCCCATGATCTTCGGGATTTTCTTCAACTCCGGCCCCTTGCACATGATGGTGATGCCCAACCTGAGCCGTTCCCTGGTCATGTTCGTGGCCGATGATTTGTTCACGATATTTGCACAACTGGCAATTCATATTGCCAACACCGTCTAGGGCTTCAGACAGCCGAGCAATAAAGGCATCAATGACTTTGGGATGATCGTTWAGATAGGACGCCTTTAAAAATTCAAGGTCCGGGTTAACAGCGGCAGCAGCATCCACCCACTTGTAAATCCGCGACACCAAAATCCCGGAAAACAAAAAATACGGGAACACAACAATRCGCTTAAAGCCCATCTTGGTCACCCGTTCTARGGCTKCATCCACCAACGGATAGGCAACACCGGAATAAGCCGTTTCGGCCCARCCCACGCCTAAACCTTCCCACAACATRCGYGTAACTTTGGCAACGTTGGAATTCGCATCGGAATCRTTGGTCCCGCGTCCGACCACCAACAATAACGTGTCTTTTAGGGCGACCTCGTCGGTGGCGCCAGCCAGGGCCTCTGCAACGCGTTGTTTGGCCGCGTCCAACAATCGCGCGTCCAGCCCTAGGTCTGCGGCAAAGATCAATTCAAGGCCTTCGTTTTCAGCACCATAATTATTCACTTCGCTGGGCAGATCGTTTTTCACATGACCCGCCGCAAACAACATGCTGGGCAAGCAAACAATTTTTTTAGCCCCCGCATCGCGCAGCCTGTCTAAGCCCGTGCGGATGACCGGCGTGGCAAATTCTAAAAACCCGCTTTCAACCATATGGTCGGGTAAGCGTGCTTGAATGCGTACGGCGAGTTGATTAAATTCATCAACGGCGCTTTGCGAGCGTGAACCGTGACCGCAAATCATGATGGCGGGAAGATTTTGTGAGTTGGACATGTGAGCCCCTTTCGCTGGTCGTTGCCTCTGGCGTGCTTCTTAAGTGTGGGTGGTCATTGCCTCCGCCCGGATGAAGTATATATATGAGTCTTATTAAAGTTCACAATTTTAATTCACATAAATAATTTTAAGCATAAACTGCGGCCATGTTCACATTCGATATTATCGGTCCATCTTCGGGTTTTGACCCTTTGGTTTTATTGCTTCTGGCTTTGATTCTGGATGCGGCGGTGGGGGGCATGGGTCCACTGTTCAAGCTTTGTCCTCATCCCGTGGTGCTGTTAGGCAAGCTGATTTCGTGGTTCGACGTCAAACTCAATCGCCCCCAACGCAGCCCAATGGACCGCGCGATGCGGGGGGCCTTTACGGTTATTTTAATCGTAACCTTGGTCGGGACCTTGGGTTTGGGCATTCGCTGGGTGACCTTACATCATGATTTTGGTTGGGTCATTGAGCTCTTTTTGTTGGTCACTTTGTTGGCCCAACGCGAATTATACAGTGCCGTTCGCCGTGTCGCCCTGGCTCTTCATCATGACGGCCTAGAAAATGCGCGCGCCGCAGTCGGCCATATCGTAGGCCGCGACCCCAATTATTTGGACCATCACGGTGTGGCGCGGGCCAGCATTGAAAGCTTGGCCGAAAATTTCTCGGATGGTGTCGTGGCCCCGGTGTTTTGGTATGTGCTGTTCGGGATTCCGGGTTTGCTCATTTATAAGGCCGTCAACACCATGGATTCGATGATCGGTTATCGCAACGCCAAGTATCAGGCCTTTGGCTTTACGGCGGCCCGGCTTGACGATGTGCTGAACCTTATTCCGGCACGCTTGGGGGGATTGGTCATCACCCTGGCGGCCACCGTATCGCCCAAAGCCAATCCCTTGCGAGCTTTTTCCACCATGTGGCACGATGCTTCTAAGCATAAATCGCCAAATGCGGGGTGGCCCGAAGGCGCAATGGCAGGTGCCTTAAACCTAAGCCTTGCCGGGCCTAGAAAATATGCCCAGCACACCCAAAATGACCCTTGGATTGGCACCGGATCGGCCCGAGCTAGCGCAATTGATGTCGACCGTGCACTGTACATTTATAGCGTAGCGTGCCTGATTAACGTATTGATCGTCGGTGTGATTTCGGTCTATCGGTTCGGCATAGCGGCCTAAGCTCGAATTTTGGCCTGCCCGGCAATATCTAACAAGGCGTCTAAATCCAGGCTTTGTTCCAAATGCGCGGCTAAGTCATCAAGGGCTTGTTCAACGCCCGCTTCATAAGCAGCACCTTGTAATCGACCTTKKCGCAATCTTGTCAAAAARYYGTGGCGAAGCTCATCGCTRGCAAACARRCCGTGGAYATARGAYCCCATGATTTGCCCASWRSRRCTGATYGCACCGTCTTCACGACCRTYCGCCAARTGGAACCAMGGCGCGTGMCGTGCCGGGCCTTCGGTAAGGCCYAAGTGCATTTCATARCCGGAAACGTGCAAACCCGTTACAGCCTCGRCACCCGTGACRTGTTCTAGSGTTTTATCGTCGGTGAGTACGGTTTCAACATCCAAGAGGCCAAGTCCCAATTCTTCACGAACTGCGCCTTCAACACCATCGGGATCGCTAATGCGTTGCCCCAACATTTGATAGCCACCGCACAGGCCCACCACCAAACCACCACGGTTCACATGGGCTTTAATATCGACATCCCAGTCTTGATCTTTGAGCGACCGCAAATCGGCAATGACTGATTTTGATCCCGCCAAAATAACCACGTCCAGATCACCGGGGAGGGCTTGGCCCGGATGGATCAACAACACTTCGACATCGTCTTCGGCCAGCAACGGGTCTATGTCGTCAAAGTTTGCCAAACGCGGCAGTTTTAAGACTCCGATGCGAATGCGCTTTGCCTCACTTGACCCCTGACCGCTTTCTGCCCATTGAACCAACGATGCGCTGTCTTCTTTGGGCAATTTTACAGCACCTTCAAACCAGGGGACCAACCCCAATCCCGGCCACCCGGTGCGGGCTTCAATGTCGGTCATGGCGGGGGTGAATAGCGTGGAATCGCCGCGAAATTTATTGACGATAAAGCCTTTAATCAAATCACGTTCCGACGGCATCAGCACGGCGTGAGTACCGACAATTTGTGCGATGACACCGCCCTTTTCCACGTCGCCCACCAACACCACCGGAACCAAAGCCACTGTGGCAAAGCCCATGTTGGCAATGTCACCAACCCGTAGGTTGACTTCTGAAGGACTGCCCGCACCTTCGACAATCACCAAATCGCATTGGCTTTGCAGCCGTTCAAAGGCGCTTAAGACTTCGGGCAACAAGGTCTCTTTGAAGGTCCGGAAATCTTTTGGTTTAACGTGGCCCCGGACCTTGCCTCCGACCACCAATTGCGCGCCTATATCGGCTTCTGGTTTTAACAAAACGGGGTTCATATCGGTCGTGGGTTGGGCTTTGCATGCCTGGGCCTGCAAAGCCTGAGCGCGGCCAATTTCACCGCCGTCAATCGTTACGGCGGCATTGTTCGACATATTTTGCGGCTTGAACGGCAACACCTTAAGTCCCCGTTTTGTATAAGCGCGACATAATCCCGCAACCAACAAAGACTTGCCCGTGTCGGAACCTGTGCCTTGAACCATCAGGGACAGGTTCCCCATTTTTTTATCGGAGTTATGGGGCACTGAGCGCGGCCCGCAAAGCATCGGCCGCAGGGTTATGCACCAATCCCAACATGACAATTTGCCGGGGCGTTACGGCTTGCCCATAAAAGGCTTCATTTAAATCGTTGCGTTTAATCAGGGCCGCAGCTTCTAACGAGCCCCCCGCATAGGCCCCGACACCTTGGGAAAAAGCCATAATATCCGCGCCGCCATTGGTGGTGGTCGAAGCTTCGACTCCGGCGCCGATGGTGCCAAAGGTCAGRCCTAAATCAGCCCCYAATTTYCCTTGATGTAAAATAATCGAACTGACRGCATCTTGGCTAAASAGCAACAGCACCACATCGCTGGCCTGGGCCCCAATTTGCARGCCAATGCTTGCKCCCGCCAAAAAATAAAARGCRGGWTCRCCCCATTCGCCTGCTGCATTTTTCGCCAACATGACACCGTTGCCACCTTCGGCGGCAAGGATAAATCCACCCTTTAACAAGCCCGGAAAAACAACAATACCTTGGGCCTTGGGCAACAAAGCCCGAAAGCTATCCATGATCTTATCCGGAGATTTTTTAAGATTGTTAAAGGCGATTTKCGCCGAGCCAATCACTTGACCTGCGCGTTGRYCTGRGGTCATRGGYTGRACCGAGGCACAGCCYGATAATCCCACCGCGATCAAAATAATCGGCAAAAGAATCTTCATATAGGGCTTGCGCATCAGTATGACTCCAGAATCTAAGGCTCAATAAGCTGCCGGATGTTAACACACCCTTGTTTAAAATTCGATGCCCACCTGAGCCTTAACGCCAGAGCGAAACGGATGCTTAATCAGCGTCATTTCGGTCACCAAGTCVGCBGCATCAATCACTTCDGCCAAGGCATTGCRTSSSSWYRACMCCWNCMWGYARKTMCSCAYSTKTWTYARYSWMRNCMTGSWYMRMRWCARCMYCWWSMAMYKGMMSGTRKYGCWWGRYAAWRYTRAWYWSATCCATAATCACCAAAGAAATGCTGTCGTCGGCCATTAATTTTAGGGCCGCATCCCAAGCCCGACTTGCGGCTGCGCGGTCCCGTTCCAAATCTTGCGATTCCCAACTAAAGCCTTCACCAAAGGCTTCAATCACACATAAGTCTGGAAAGGATTCAAAAATTGCACGTTCGCCGGTTTCCCATTTTCCTTTGACAAACTGAACGATACCAACCCGTTGACCGTGACCCAAAGCCCGCACCGCCAATCCCCAAGCGGCGGTCGATTTACCTTTGCCTTTACCGGTATGCACAATCACCAAACCTCGGGTTTCAGTCTTAGCCGCCATAATTTTATCGCGCGCGGCCTTCTTTTTTGCCATTTTAGCTTTGTGACGTTCAGGATCTGGTTGCGTCGGCATGGTCACACTCCATTAAGGGATAATTGGTTCGTATGTTTCTAAAGAATCAATACATTAGCGTTATCGTATGATAACATGATCAATCTATATGTAGGGTGAAGAGGCTTGAACACAATGATTTCAGCAAGAATTCTTTTGGTTGGCGGTGATGACCAAGATGTGCAGGTTTTATTATTGCCCTTCACAAACGCAGCCCACGACGTTGAAATTGTGCGGGTCGATGATGCTGAACAAGCCATTCACGACCTTGTGGTCGGCGGCTTTCAATTGTGCGTGATCCATAATAAATCAGATGATCTTGCCTTTGCCTTATCGATTTGCACCGATTGCAAAGAAGCCGGAATTCGGATCCCCATCATCGTATTGACGGAAAATTTGGATCAAACGGATGAGTCCCCTCTCATTGCCGCAGGGGGTTATATTGCCACCCTAGAGGATGGCACCCAAAACGCCATGCTGAAAAACCTTGTGAATTTGACGGTTGATCTGCGCAAAACAGAAGAAACACTGCGCAAAACAAATGATCGTCTTATGATGGAAATGCGGACCTTACAAGACGAACGTGAGCGGGCAGAAACGCTCAATTCCGAGTATGTCGAACTGATGGAAAATTATGCCCTTGCCAAAGAAGATCTGGAAAAAATTAACCAGGAAAAAGATAAATTCTTTTCCATCATTGCCCACGATTTACGCAGCCCCTTTACCGGACTCATCGGCTTTTCCACCTTGTTAAAAGAAAATGCCGAAACGTACCCTTTGGAAAAAATAAAACTATTTGCACAACATATCTACAAAAGCAGCGACAACATTTTTAAACTGTTGGAAAATTTGCTGGAATGGGCACGCCTCCAAATGAACCGTGTTTCAGTCGTGCCCGAACTCTTTCTCATATCCAATGCCACACAGAAAACCTTTGGCGTCTTAATGCCCATCGCGGCCAAAAAAGAGATTGCGTTGGTGGAAACAGGAACCCCGACCACTGTTTATGCCGACCCACATATGGCCGATGCGATCATCCGCAATTTGGTCAACAACGCGATTAAATTCTCGCCGCATAGGGCCACCATTACGATCCATTACGATAACGATGCACAGAAAAATATCGCCACCATCAGCATCCGCGACACCGGCATCGGTATGGACGAAAACACCGCCGCAAAGCTCTTTAAAATGTCCGAAAGTGTCAGTACGCGCGGCACCGATGGCGAAGAAGGCACCGGCTTAGGCCTATTGTTGTGCAAAGAACTCATTCACCGCAACAAGGGCACCATATCGGTCCTGAGCACACTCGGCGAAGGCTCAACCTTCACCTTCACCCTGCCGATGATCGCCCCCCCAGAAAAAGCCGCCTGATCTTTTAAATTGGCCAGCCCTTTACTTCAGCAAGCCTTGCAAAATCGACCGAGTTGAATTCAGTTTGGGGGTCCACAGGGTACGGTCTTGGGCTTCCAGCAATCGCGCAGCCATGTCTTTTAGGGCTTCGGGGTTGTTGTTTTGTAAAAATGCCAGCACTTCATCGTCGTCGATATAAGCCTTAAACACCGCATCAAAATGATGGTCTTTGACGCAGTGGGCGGTGGCGGCGAACGACACCATATAATCGACTGTGGCCGCCATTTCGAATGCCCCCTTATAGCCATGACGCATGACGCCTTGTATCCATTTGGGGTTCACCACACGGGCGCGCACGACACGTCCAATTTCATCTTCCAAGGTGCGCGCTTTGGGGGCTTCAACGCGCGAATGATCCATATGCCAAGTGGCGGGTTGCTTGCCCGACAACACCCGGACCGCCGCCGTAATACCGCCTTCAAATTGGTAGTAATCGTCGGAATCCAGCAAATCATGTTCGCGGTTATCTTGGTTTTGTACCACCGCCTCGACGGCTTTCAAACGCGCTTCGAATAAGCCGTGTCGCGCTTCGCCTTCGGCCCCGGCGCCATAGGCATAACCGCCCCACGCCACGTAAGCGCGGGCCAGGTCGGCATCGGTGTCCCAACCCTTTTCATCCATCAACGCCTGCAATCCCGCTCCATATGCGCCGGGCTTTGAGCCAAACACACGGAACCCAGCGCGGCGCGTGGCTTCATTGGCTTCGACACCGCTTGCCACCAATTCAGCGGCTTCATTGCGCACCCGTGCCGCCAATGGATTTTGCGCGTCCGTTTCATCTAAGGCCGCCACGGCGCGCACCGCACTGTCAAACAAATCAATAAGGCCGGGAAAAGCATCGCGGAAAAAACCCGAAATGCGCAAGGTYACATCGACCCGTGGRCGGTCCAAAAGGTTYGCGGGCAACACYTCAAACCCCGTCACGCGACGRCTGGCCGCATCCCACGTGGGACGTGTCCCCAAYAACGCCAAGGCTTGGGCAATATCATCGCCACCAGTCCTCATGTTGGACGTTCCCCACGCCGTCACCGCCATGGTTTTGGGCCATGCGCCATGTTCTTGGTAGTGGGCTTCCAATAAAATAGAGGCCGATTTCCAGCCTAAGGTCCACGCGGCTGGGGTTGGCACGGCGCGGGTATCGACGGAATAAAAATTACGTCCGGTGGGCAGGACTTCGGGGCGACCCCGGGTTGGCGCGCCGCTGGGTCCGGGTTCAACAAAGCCCCCCGCCAAGCCCGTCAACAATCCCCCCAGTTCCGCTTGACCACAGGCTTCGACCGCCGGGCGGATGCGCAAAATCACTTCGTCCAACACGGCGGCTGTGGCTGTCCACAGGGCATCACAGGGCACATCACCCTTCACCAAGGCGAGCGCCAAAATTTCAAGACGTTCCACGGTGTCGCCAACACTACGCCAAGGATCATCACCTTTCATAACAGCAGGGCGCGGCCCGGACCACGCAGCCCCCATGTCACAATCAAGCGGATCAAAATTAAGATGTAAATCATTTGCCAAGGCTCTTGTGAGCGAAGCATCCTTATCCGCACCGCCTCGCGACACCCGAACCAGGGCGACGAGCAAACTATCCAGCAGGTCAGCGGTCGGCGATTGGCCGAACACGTGCAAACCATCGCGAATTTGCATTTCCTTAAGCTCACACAAATAAGCATCTAGGGTCGCCAAGCGTTCATCTTCCCCCGCATCGTCCGATAGTCCGGCGTCTTGGGCCAAGCCAGTGGTGTGACACAGGTCTAAAATATCACGTTTAAGGATGCGCGTGCGGCGCGGGTCCGTACCGCAAGCTTCAAAATATTCATCGACCAAAATTTCTAAATCTTTGAGGGGCCCATAGGTTTCGGCCCGCGCCAACGGCGGTGTCAGGTGGTCGATAATCACCGCTTGCGCGCGGCGTTTGGCCTGGGTGCCTTCCCCCGGATCATTGACGATAAAGGGATACACATGGGGCATCGGTCCCAGCACCACTTCGGGAAAATCATCCGCCCCCAAAGCCAAAGCACGGCCCGGCAACCATTCCAAATTGCCGTGTTTGCCAAAGTGCACGATGGCATCGGCGTCAAAGGTTTTGCGCAGCCACACATAAAACGCCAGATAACCRTGGGGCGGCACCAGATCGGGGTCGTGATAGGTTTTGGTTGGGTCAATATTATAGCCGCGCGCGGGCTGCAACCCGACCGCGACGCCGCCGCACATGATGACCGCAATGGCAAAAGTGCCGTCTGGGCGGGCAAATGGATCGCTGCGGGGGTCACCCCAATGCGCGGTCATTTTGCTTTGCACCGCTGGCGGCAGGGTCTTGAAAAAATCCTCATAGTCTTTAAGGCTCAAGGTGTATTTTGCGGCAAGAATATTCACCGGGTCATGGGCGTTGGTTGGTCCGKCTTGGATGCGGTCAACCAGARTGTTACCGTCTTTGGGAATATCTGAAACGGGATAGCCTGCATCTTTTAGGGCGTGCAAGGATTGCACCACTCCGGCGGGTGTGTCCAAACCAACGCCGTTGCCGATGCGACCGTCTCGGTTGGGATAGTTCGCCAATACAATGGCGACCTTTTTAGCAGCGCTGGAGGTCATTTTTAACTTCGCCCAAGCGGCCGCCAACGCGGCAACAAAGGCGATACGGTCGGCTTTTGGCTGATAGGCCACGATATCGCATTGGGTAGCGTCATCGCGGGCGTTGACGCCCTTAAACGAAATTGCGCGGCTCAGCACACGACCATCCACTTCGGGCAGGGCAACATTCATGGCAATATCGCGCGGTCCCAAGCCCCAGGTGTTGTCTTGCCAATTTTCCAGGTTGCCGCCCGACAACACCACTTGCAAAATACACACATCATAAGCATCAAACGGGGATGGTACACGCGGACTTCCCGGACTGGACACTGAAAATCCAGTAGTATTAAGCACCACACCCAAGGGCAAGGTCACACTGGACAACACTTCATCCACCGTGGCCACCGATACGGGATCTTTCAAGCTGGCGACATAAATCGGCAACGGGTTCARTCCCTCGGCTTGCAATCGGGCCAACAYATCGTCGATCACCCGCAAATTCCCGCTTAGATACAAGGCGCGATAAAAAATGATTGGGGCCACTGGCTGGTCAGGCTGCCATTGCTTTTCGATGTCTTTAAGGCTAACCGCACCTTGCCCCGGCCAATAAGGCCCGGCGGGMAGAACSGGGGTGGGTTCACAATAWTCRATGTCAAAGCCAACCAGATGGGCGGTGCRTTCRATAAAGCCACRGGCGTTATCTGGRCCACCCAASACCAAGTATTGCCACAAACGGTGAGCGTCTGTTTTGCTGACCGTACTTAAGGCCGACAATTCGCCATCRGGCTGATCATCACCAGGCAAAAAGGCSACAGGAATATTAAGGTCCGTACAGACYCGTGCYWATTCATCAATGCCRTARGGCCAATAGSNCCGCCCSCCCAATGCCCGCACCACCACCAACTTGGCCCCGGCCACCATGGATTCGACGTACAAATCGACCGACATATTATGCGTCAATTGCATTTGATTGGCCAACCGCAGGGTTGGAAATCCGGCGTGATCACAAGCGGCCGATTTGCGCGCTTGGGACAGCGCCGATATTTCCGTATCGGCCGCCGTGATGACCAAGATATCGCCTGGCGTTTGGCCTAAGTCAATCGCTTCGGAGCCATCTGCAATRCCGCCCGGCTGTGCCGCCAAAAGATGCATTTATGCCCCCAAAGCAGACGTGATCGCAACTTGGTCCAGACCCGCCAGACCAATCACCACCAAGCGGCCTTGACGTTTTTCATCCTCAGCCCAGGGGCGGTCAAAATAGCGGGTAAATCGGGTGCCGACGCCTTGCACAACATGGCGCGCGGCTTTGCCTTCAACGTCGATAAAGCCCTTGATGCGCAAAATTCCATGTTGTTCAACCAAAGCGATCAGGCGCGCTTCCAATTCACCGGGATTGGTTTGTTGCGGCACCTCTACGACAAAGCTTTCGAATTCATCGTGGTGATGGTCGTGATCATCATCATGGTCGTGGTCATGGTGCGAATGGCGGCAATCCAAATCGTCTTCGACACCCGCCGTCATGCCCAACAACACGTCCACACTGACGTTGCCGTGACGGGTGGCAACGATGTTCACGCCGGGCCGCAGCTTGTCTTTTAAGGACGCCATCAAACGGGATTCTTCACCATCCGCCAACGCATCGGCCTTGTTCAGCAACACCAAATCAGCGGCGTGCAGTTGGTCTTCGAACAAGTCTTCCAAAGCATTCGTGTGATCAAGGTTGTCATCGGCTTGACGTTGAGCTTCGATCGCGGACTCGTTACTGGCAAATTGTCCTGCGGCCAAGGCGGGGCCGTCAATCACGCTGACCACACCATCGACCGTCACCCGCGTTTTGATTTCCGGCCAATTGAAGGCTTGGACCAACGGCTTGGGCAGGGCCAGTCCTGATGTTTCAATAACAATGTGATCGGGGGCAATGTCGCGTTCCAAAAGAGCTTCTATGACCGGCAGAAAATCGTCCGCGACGGTGCAGCAAATGCAGCCGTTCGCAAGTTCGATCACGTCGTCACAACCTTCAATGCCACACCCTTGAACGATATCGCGATCAACACCTAGATCACCAAATTCGTTGATGATCAACGCARTTCGCCGACCGCCTGCATTTTCTAATATGTGACGAATCAATGTGGTTTTGCCCGAACCTAAAAATCCGGTGATGACCGTAGCGGGTATTTTTTTCATGTGAATTGTTGTTCTTTCAAAATTTGTTCAAGACCGGCGACCACCAACACCACGCGGGATGCTTTGGCGGCCGTAATTTGGTTGACCAAGCCCAATGCATCGACAAAGGCCCTGGCGACTTCATTCATGGGGATCACGCCAAGGCCCACTTCTTCGGAGACCACAACCACGGGACCGGGGTGTTTAACCATCGCCTGCGCAACCGCTTCGGCTTCGACCCGTGGGGATTTTCCGTGGTGCAGCATATTGGACACCCACATGCCAAGGCTATCAACCAGGACCGGCTTATCGCCATAAAGTTTGGCGGTGCGCTGCAAGGCGTGGACCATATCTAAGGGTTCTTCCACGGTGATCCAGCCTTCACCGCGCCTTGCTTGGTGMGCTTCAATACGAACTGCCATTTCGTCATCCGAAGCATGGCCAGTGGCAAGATAAATGCCGCCCCGCAGAAACAAGTGTTCGGCGTAAACGCTTTTACCCGAACGCTGGCCGCCTAAGACGAGGGTGAGGGGAGTTTCAGACAAAATCACAACGTTACTCCCAAACGAATATTCTCAAGTTCAATATTGGTTAAGACCAGCATTGATTAAGACCAACAACGCGCCAATGGTTGTCACCGTGAACTTTGGTCCTCGACGACACAAATTCAAGCCTGGTCAGGCTGGTATTGTGTACATCCAAGGCCAAGGCCTGATCTGGTGTCAACCCTAAGGCCATGGCTACAGCCGCGCGAATCGATCCCGCATGAGCCACACATATAATATCACGACCAAGGTTTTTATGGGTCAGCCGTTCAATTTTCAGCGCCACGCGGCAACACACATCGGCAAAACTTTCGGACGGCTCACCGGGTGGGCGGGCCTGAGCCGGGTCCTTCCAAAAAGCTTCTGCAGCCCCCCCAAACCCCACTTCGTCCCAAGTTTTTTGGGTCCAATCGCCAAAATCTTGTTCAACAAAGTCGGCTTCAGGCTGTGCATCTGTACGGATCGCCCCGGCCTTCCACACCGCCTGAGCCGTTTGTTGCGTGCGCTTTAAGGTGCTGACAACCCACAGGGCATCTTTTGGCAAATGCAAGGCCAAGCGGGCAAAACTGTTTATGTCGGACACATCAGCATCGACATCCGCTTGCCCCGAAAGGCGGCCAAGTTTGGCATCCACCACCGGGGCGTGGCGAATCCACCACCACCGCGTCGTCGTTAGGTCGTTCATTGATAAAAGACTGTCCTGAGCACCACGGCAACGCCGGCCAACACCAAGGCTTCGGCAACCTGTTGCGCGGCCCCTAAAACATCGCCGGTAAAACCTTGAATTTGGCGTTGTGCCAAGGCCCCCACGAAAGCAACACCAAGCCCCGCCAGGGCCGCCGCGACAAGACCTGGCCCAATGCCCAGCGTTAAAATCGAAATCAACACACCAATCGCCGCCGCKATCACGGCATTTTCARYTTTGGGYACACCCGCCCCTTGACCCAAGCCACTRCGCCGGGCGGGGGRAAGGGCCACCATCAACATCGGCAAGAAGGCRCGCGATAARACATGGGCYGAAAGGACTGCRGCGGCGGCAAAGCCCGGGCCGTTAAAGCCCGCCATTGCTCCGGCCTTAAACCCCACGACCATGACCAAGGCCAACACTCCGTACGCGCCGATCCGCGAATCGCGCATAATGCGAAGCTTCTGCGCCCGACTGGCCCCACCACCAAAACCATCGACCACATCAGCAAGGCCGTCTTCATGGAGTGCCCCTGTCGCCAGGGCCGCWACACTCATCGCAACAAAACTGGACGCCAAAGGATGCAGACCTAAATTGGCCGCCAACCACAATGCACCGCCCGCCAACACACCAACGCCCAGGCCCACAATCGGCCACGCCCGCACCGTGTCGGCCAAGGGCGTCATACCAAAACTTTTGTCCGATTTTGTGGTTTTCACATTGGGGGCATCACCATCAAGCACCTTACCATCGGATACGTCGCCATCGGATACGCTGCCATCGGAAGGCGCAGGGTCTTCGATCACTTTGGCCTTATTCCACCACGTCGGCAGAGGGATGCGCGTCAAAAAAGTCCAGGCAACGCTAAATTGATTCATCAATTGCGTAAAAAAACCTTCCGTCGCGGCCTCGCTCTGCACGGCGTCCAGGGGCAAGATTTCAACCTCTTTGKTGGTGWTGTYGGAGGTGTCGTCTTTTTTTTCCATTGTCCGAATCCTCAATTTTATTGCCAGCACACAATGTGTGYGCCTATGTTAGRTTTATTCACAATATTCTGCGAGTCTATAAATATGTCCAAGCTTCCCCATATTACCTGTCTTGACGATGTCCGCCAAATTCTTGGTGACCTGCCCGGCCCTGATTTAGCAGCCGCCAAAGCCGCAAAGGCGCGTGAACCTCAGCTTACAAAACCCCAAGGATCACTGGGTCGATTGGAAAAGTTGGCCGCTTGGACCGCCGTTTGGCAAGGGCATTATCCCCCCCGCATGAAAACCCCCAACGCCCATGTTTTTGCCGGCAATCATGGGGTCGTCAACCAGGGTGTATCTGCATTTCCTCAAGAGGTCACCAAGCAAATGGTGAAAAATTTTGAACATGGCGGTGCCGCGATCAATCAAATGTGTGACGTGTTTGGCGTTGGCCTTAGCGTGGAAAGCCTAGATTTAGACAACCCCACCGCCGATTTTACAATTTCTCCGGCGATGAGCGACAAAGAGTGCGCCGACGCTATTCGCTTTGGCATGAACGTCATTGATGCAGGATCAGACATTGTATGCCTTGGCGAAATGGGCATCGGGAACACCACGGCGGCCTCGGCGATCTGCTTGGCCCTATTTGGCGGTCACTCAATGGCCTGGGCCGGACCGGGCACCGGCGTTGACGCGGCCGGCATAAACCATAAAGCGGAAATCATCAGTCGCGCCGTGGGCATCCATAAACMCATACTGCATGACGGGTTGGATGTCTTGCGCTGTCTRGGCGGRCGAGAAATGGCCGCTATACTKGGTGCCATAATTGGRGCCCGTCTTAAAAGGGTTCCSGTTATGTTGGACGGTTTTGTATCCACGGCCGCAGCAGCCCCCTTGGCCGCCATGAGCAAACGYYATYTRGACCATTGCAAARTYGGYCAYGTWTCRYTKGARCCTGGCCACAAATTACTGCTGGAAAAGCTGGGCAAGGTTCCGGTCATGGATCAACATATGTGTTTGGGCGAAGCCACCGGCGCGGTTTTGGCGGTCGGCGTCGTAAAGGCCGCCGTAGCATGCCACAACAATATGGCAACCTTCGCCGAAGCCGGAGTCACCGACAAAGACAAAGACTAAAGGATCAACTGCGTTCGATACGGTGTTTCAGCTTTAACAACTGACGGCGACGTTCGTCTTCGGCGATCAGGTGTTCGATGTAGTGGCCCTGGAACATGCTAATGCCCACCGAACGCCCAAAATCAACGGCCTCGCGATCATCACAGCGCACCATAATAATCCGTTTTGGCCCGGCTGACTTTACGATTTCCGCCAATTTTTCGACCATTTTTGCACCGCCATCAACCAAAGAGGGGCTCCACGTCACTTTGACGTAATCAACACCCAGGCGTTTGCGGTCAAGCATCAATAAGTCATCATAGGTCARGCCATCCAAGCAGATGCGATACCCTTTTTCGTGACAATATTCATAGACAAATAAGAACGCCCCAAAGTCCGCAAAAATATCAATTTTTTGGAGTTCCAAAACCATCGACCCCCGACGCGCCGCCGACATAGCTTCATCAAAGGCGATGAATTCAGGGCTCATCAAGGTTGACACATTAACGTTAAAGCTGATGTCTCCGGTCATCATGAAGCTATCGGCCTTAGACAGCAGCGACAAAATGCGCTTGTCTAAACTTTCCGTCAAATATTGAAAAAGCCAGCGGTTCGCCGTGMKMKYKMTCYYSGSCWTCATGGTTTCCCGCAGATCTTGGATAGAGATATACAATTCTGAAAACAGCGGTTCTGGCACCAGTTTTTGATTCACGTTACAAATAAATTGACGGCGCACCAAACTGGTCAGATCGGTGCAATGCAAGGCCTTCACCGCCCGTGATAAAATTTCAGGGCTTAAGGGATCGCCGTGTTCTTGGCGTGCCTTTAAGGCTTCGCGAACATTTGACCGGGAACTGCTTTGCTTGGTGGGACTGCCATCATCGTTCATATCCAAGACGATTTTCAGCAATTCATCGAATTGAGTTTCGACATCAAACCAATTGAGAAACTCTTTGCCCGTTTGATTTTCGACATCAAAAAGCGGATCATCGGAAAAGAGGAATTTGACTTTTTGCACCGTATCTTCAATGCGCGCATGAGCTTCGGTTTTGTAGACAAAAAAGATGTCTAGGTTGTCCAATTGAAACAACTGGCCCATCAAATCACTGACGATGCTTTCAAAGCTGCTGGTCGCAGCGCGAATGTGATGTTCGCGACGATTTGCGGGCATAAGGCTGGACAAATTGATGCGCACCGCCTTGCGGCCTTCTCGGCGGTTTTCCAGACGGCGCATGTATTCCAACAACAATTGCTCTTGGGTGCGGCGGTGCATATGCGACGTTATGGAAGATTGTTTAGCCATAATACTGTACGCTCCTGCCTTGATTCGAATCGAATTCTTTGTTCAGAGAATGGCTCATTTCAAAGCCCCCTTGGCCGCCATAGCGGCCACCACCTTGTCAATAAAGTGACCTTGAAAGCATATAATGCCCATGCCCAAACCCCAGCTGACGCCAGCTTCTGAATCAACACGCGACAACACCACACTGCCAAATTTCAGGCCTTTGATCACGGACTTAATTTGKGCCTTGTGATCTKGGCCTAGGCCGKTYTGAATTTCTGGCCCCCAATTGATTTTAACGAAATCGGCWTTCARCGTGGTGGGGTTAAAGAAATCCAGCGTTAAAGGATTCAGCCCATCAATCAACACCCGATAACCGCGTTCTTGAAGCCAGTCGCGCGCCTGAATATAATTGCGCATGTCCGCAAAAATATCAATCATTTGGATTTCGACGATCACCATATTCGTGTGCTTACCAACGACCAGATCAAAATTTTGAAAGGGCCGAGACATGATGGTCGATATGTTTAAGTTTATGCTAACGGGATAATCCATAGTGGCGTATTCAAGCCGCCCCAGCACTTCCAAAACCCGGCTGTCCAGGGTTTCCGACAAATACTGAAACAGCCAATGGCTTGAAAATATGTTCACCTTGGGGGCAATACGGGCGCGCAGTTCCCCCATCGCGATGTAGTGTTCACGAAAGGCCAATTCCTGTTTTTTACCCGTGCCGACCTTTACGGTTGGCTGGCGGTGCACCAGGTCGCTAATGCGCACTTCAAGGAGCTTTTGCGTGATTCCCGGCAACATATTGGGGAGCAACGCTTCACCTTCCATAGCTTTGGAGGCCCGACCTGTTGACGTTGCTTCGCCCATCTGGCTGCGTTGATTTTTGGCCGCGATGGCGATGGTCTTAACCGAATCTTCCAGGTCTTTTAAGTCGGAGGCCTGGCTGAGGTCGTACCACACCGAAAAGCGATCTTCCACCGAACCGTCTTCTGGCTGGGTAATCTGATCTTCATGAAACAACGCGCGCACGCGAAACACCGCATCATCGACTTCGTCGATGGGGGCGTTACGACACAGCAAAACAACATCCAAATTACTGAGATGCATGACGTTTATTTCCTRCTTGGTCGCGAGGCTTTCAAGGGTGCGGTTGACCATACGCATAAAATGCGGCTGACGATGACCGGCGGGCAATTCAGACAGACGGATATGTACGGCATACACCCCCGAAAAATTGCTTCGCATGCGGGCCAACGTATCCAAAAGCCGTTTTTCTTGGCTACTTGAACTATTGCTTGCGCCGCTATTTACCGCTGCTAAATCAGCCATCAAGACACTCTCGTCATTTATAAACTATAGGGGTATCGTAAGGATAAGTGATTAATTGGCAACACCCTATTATCGGTTTTACTTGAGATCACAAAGATATGTACCTATCTTAGCCGCGCATGCATACACAATATCCCAGACCACCCGCCAACACCCGCATATACGCCATTGGCGATGTGCATGGACGGCTTGACCTTTTGGATGCCTTATTGGCCAAAATCGCCGATGATGCCACATATGGCGAAAACCTACAGATTGTTTTAGTCATGTTAGGAGATTACATTGACCGTGGACCGGACAGTCGTGGCGTCATGCAGCGCCTTGATGATTTGCAATCTGGGCGCATCTTTAAAGAATGCGAAATTCATCTGCTGAAGGGTAATCATGAAGAGTCCATGATGAGCTTTTTGGCCAATCGGGACCAGGCCACATGGCTGACGTTTGGTGGCCGCGCAACTTTGAACAGTTATGGCGTCAATCCAAAACAAAGCCCCAAGGCCGTTCGGCGCGATTTTTTGAAAGCCCTCCCAAAATCCCACCGTAAAATTTTGCGGACCCTAAAATTTAATGTTTCCCTTGGCGATTATGGTTTTGTCCATGCGGGCGTCCGTCCTAGCATTGCGTGGGCGGACCAAAATCCAAATGATTTATTGTGGATTCGGGAGGAATTTGTAAATTCCGATGTTCATCACGACCTTATGATCGTCCATGGTCACTCCCCCACATCAGAACCGACCGAGCGCGCCAACCGCATTGGAGTAGATACCAAAGCATGGACTTCGGGAATCTTGACCTGCTTAGTCATGCAGGGCACTCATCGAAGGTTTATTAGTACAAAACCGACATCCCCGCCTTAAGTCAGTGATGCATAGCCTTTTCTTCAGGTCAAACCGGTGCTAACGTCCCGGACAGGAGGAATGACGCACCATGCAAATGTTTGAACGAAAACGTATTTTAGTCACCGGCGGCGCTGGRTTTTTRGGCTCTCACCTGTGTGRACGGCTGATCAATCAAGGTCATGACGTGATTTGTTTAGATAATTTCTTCACCGGGCCAAAAGACAATATTTTACACCTTATCGGCAATCCAAGGTTTGAATTGATGCGCCATGACGTGACATTTCCMTTGTATGTRGAAGTTGAYGAAATTTATAACTTAGCCTGCCCGGCATCYCCCATTCACTATCAATATGATCCGGTGCAAACCACCAAGACCTCGGTCCACGGGGCSATCAACATGTTGGGCTTGGCCAAACGCACCAAAGCGCGGATTTTTCAGTCTTCGACATCCGAAATTTATGGTGACCCTGAAGTTCATCCCCAAACCGAAGACTATCGCGGCAACGTCAATCCGATCGGGCCACGGGCGTGTTATGATGAAGGCAAACGCTGYGCCGAAACCTTRTTTTTTGACTATCACCGTCAATATGGYGTTGATATCCGCGTGGCGCGCATTTTCAACACCTATGGCCCGCGYMWGYMKCCTGGTGATGGGCGGGTGGTCTCTAATTTCGTCATGCAGGCGCTGCGCGGTGAAGACATCACCATTTACGGCGATGGCTTGCAAACCCGCTCATTTTGCTATGTTGACGACCTTATTGATGCGTTCCTGCGCTTTATGAAAACCGACGATATCACGGGACCGATCAACCTTGGGAATCCCGGTGAATTCACCATAAAACAATTGGCCGAATTGGTGATCGCCCTGACCGGGACCAAATCACAATTGGTCTTCAGAGACTTGCCCGCCGACGACCCAATGCAGCGCTGCCCCGACATTAGCTTGGCCAAAGCCGTGTTGGACTGGCAACCCACCATCAATCTGGAACAAGGCCTAAAGGCCACCATTGATTATTTTAAAGGATTAAGCGCCTAAAGGTGAAGCGCACAGGCCTTCATGACAGCGTTCACATTCCACCACGTCGCTTAACATCAAAATTAAGCCGTTGCGGATATCGTCGCGTAATTGAGTGCGTCCACGTTGATCGTCGGCCTGAAAAGGTTCCCGGCAGCGGCCAAGAAGATGGTATACCCGCCCCATGGCGCGTTGCCCATGCACATCCATGCGATCAAATTTCGAACGTGAATCAAAGTGAACGAGTTTACGAATTAAGCCAAGTAATTCGCTCAACAGCAACGCACACTCGTCAAAATCATCCCCTTGCACGGCTGCCTCAATGGCTTCACAACTGCGCAGAAGGCGGACATGATCAGCGGGTGGAAGGTTGCCAATTTCCCCCGATTGAGTATGCATACCCGTGTTGTCGTTCACGTTCATGACCCCTTTCAGATTTATTGTACAATTTTTTTAATGTTAAACCCTAAACTGTGTTTTTATTATCATACAGTTTATCATTAGATGCAATCGG
>JAESSB010000013.1 GCA_016764335.1 Magnetovibrio sp. | reverse complement strand
AAAACGAAACATCGACAAAATGAGCGAGGACGAACTTCAAGACATCATCCTCAGCCACAACCTGATGCCAGAAAATGCATCGGATTTAAAACCCCAATTCAAGCCCTATTGAAAGAACTTGGCATGGATGTCAAAATCCAATTTAGAGCAGGTGTTGCACTTCGCACCTGAATCCGCCGAATGCCGAAGACCTTAATCATAGATGATGATCACGCATTTAAAAATTCCATTTGCGCCTACTTTGGTGGCAATCCAGGGGGCGTGGCAATGATTTCGTCTCTGCGCACGATAGCGCCGAAGACTTAAAAATTATGAGCGAACAAACGGATGAAATTGATATTGTCGCCGTCACCATCGATAGCGATGACATCGGCGGCCTTGGGATTTTTCAAAAACACACGGATAAGAACTGACGCGTTCCGCGCATTGCCTTGACTCAAAACCGCGATCTTTCGGCTATACGCAAGGCCATGAACCAAGGGGCTGCTGATTTTTTGACCAAGCCTGTGGAGATCGCCGATTTATTGGCAACTGTAAAAAAGGTTTATGCCGATTATAAAATGCGCCGTAATGCTTGGAAAACGGAATCGCAATTGGCGGCTGTCCGTCGTGAAATGGATTTGGCGGGCACCATTCAAAAACGTATCTTGCCTAGAACTTTTCCCAATTCCGGGGAGATGGATATATTTGCTCAGACGACGCCAGCCCAAGAAATGGGCGGGGATTTCTATGACTTTTTCGACATGCCCGGCGGAAAAACAGCCCTCGTGGTGGCCGACGTGTCAGGAAAAGGCGTGGCAGCAGCCTTTTATATGGCCGTGGTWCGTACTTTATTTAGGGCTGTGGCTCCGGCTGCCTCTGGGCCAGCCACATGTTTAACCGAMGTCAACCGATTGCTGATCGGTCACGATATCCCTGGCATGTTTGTAACGGTCTTTCTCATCGCTTTCGTGAAATTCGGCATAGATGAGCGCAGAGTTCCCCATCTGGAACACTATGATGTATTTGACAGATGGATCAAGGAAGGAAAAATTACTTTTGAAAATCGTTTGTTCGACTACCTTGTTGAAATCCTTAGAACGAACATTTTCGACACATCCAACAATGCACCAGGTCGGATTTGAAGGCTTGTGTCAGGGCGTTAAGAACAAACTGTGGCCTGAGAAATAGGGGAAAACCAACTAATTGAGGCCTTTAGGTATCAGTTTCATCCCATCCTTTTCAGAGTGTAGGCCTGTACATTCCTGACAAAGTGCCCTTACAGGATAGCCGCGCTCCACTACTATGACGCCGCTCAGAAACCTATCTTTGCAGTTTTCACAAACCCGCACATCCTGATGAATGAATGGAAGAATATGTTTATTTTTTTGATTCCAATTATGGCATGCATTCCTCGTATGCTTAGCATAAGGCATATATCTACGGGGATTTTTTTTACGGAAGTCACGTGCGTCAGGTTTCAAACTGAGACACTACCGAAATTTATACTCATTTGTACCACAAAAAATTGGAGGCATTAACTGCAAGCCCCTTGGCATTTGAACGATTAGTTGCTTAAATGAGATACTGGAGCAGCACTTAAGCGTGGCAGGTCCAATATAGTAGACTCGCTTCATAATAGCGTACGATTTTTGATCATGCTTAATCTAGGTTCTTTGTTTTATGCCGTTTTCAAGTTGATGTTTGCCAAGGCCCCTACATTTTTGGCGATCATGTTTTGTCGGCCATTATTACGGTGAGTATCAGCAACAATTCTGAATGTCTTCATCCGGCCGATTGCATGTTCCACGCCAACACGAAGGCTGGAATGCCAGCGGTTATAAGCTTTGTCTTCTTTGGCTTTTTATCGGGATTTCAAAATCTGTCCCAAGATATCCTAAATCTCCTAAAACCATCGTGTCAGGTGGTTTTACAACACGGCTTTCATCAAAAATTMTCTTGTCCTGTCGGGAGCCGTTTTGTGCCGGGCCAACCGCCATAATTTTCTTTTTATGATCCGTGATAATTTGATGAACCACCGTGTGTTTCTTCTTTTTCCCGGAATAACTTTTCCGTCGTTGACCAGGCTTTTTTGAACGAGGAAGAGGGCGTTCCGTTCCATCAATCATCAAATAAAGAAGTTCATCTTTTTCGCCTTTGGTGAGATGAACTTCTCGTTCTGGCATGCAGAAATACCCTACTCAAAAGGCATGTCATAGACCGATAAACACGACAAACGGTAGGGGACGATACGCCAAAAACTAATCCTAAAAATACAGGACTGGTATAGGTGCGATCATAAATCAAGCACATAAGAAGCTGCGCAGAAAATTTAAGTTCATATTTGCGACCCGCGCCAATAGCGCGTTTGCGAGCYGGGCGAGATCGTCGTTTATATTCACTTTCGAGCCATAAAGGGTGAGTGGCTTTMACCAGCTTGTCAAAGTCTTCAATCCGAAKGCCTGAAAGACGGNWAAATAGTGCGGGGCGCGCGTATAAAATTCTAAATGTATTCATAAAACCCTCCGCACAAATATTACGATGAAAAAACTTGCATTTATCTTAATTGTGAARCGAGTCTARTRYYTWKTKRWMRWWRAASWRYCGKSCTWWSYRRMRMAAWCRRSCATTTTCAGTGGGTAGAGTACAGTTGAGGCGGGTGCGGCCTTGGGGTAAAGGCTTGGTCATACGCACTTCGATGCGCGGYCCYAAGTGTTCGACTTTCAGCTTGCCTTCGTGATTGGAAAAGCACGCAAGGTCGTTGATGCGCGGCAAATCTTCGACGATGGTAAAGCCAATTAAGGGTGGATTATTGGTGGGCTGAACCACCGTGTCGGTGGGACCAAAATCGCTGACCGGAATGGGCAAGGCACTGGCCCCCGTTTGCAGACGATTAAGTCCCCCGTAAGCTTCATTCATGGCAAAGCGCGGCAGGCGAAACATATCGTCGAGTTTGCCGAATGCCCCCGATTGTTGACCAAAGCCAGCTTTGAAGCCGGCCTTTTTTACGGCCTTAACCACATGATCATCAAATTCCCCATAGGGATAGGCAATGAGCGTGGGAACATGGCCGAGTTCTTTTTTAAACAAGGCGTTAGAGGCGTTTAAATCGGCATCCAGTTCAGCACTTGGAGTATCGATCATGTGAAGGTGGGCGGCGGTCTGGCTGCCGATGGTGACCAAGGGGTCGGCGGCGATCGTGCGGATTTGTGCCCACGTCATATAACGCGAATAATTGCGGTCCACGGGATCAGTTGCGACGAATAAGGTAAAGGGAATGCCAGCCTTTTTAAAGCGCGGCCAAGCTTCGGTGAACACCGACAAATAAGCATCATCAATGGTCACACCCACGGCCTTTTCGGGGAAGCTTTCGCCGGCCTGCAAACGGCGCACGATTTCGGGCAGGGTTAAAATGGTGTAATCGCCCGAAGTCAGTTCGGTGATATGCGCGTCAAGTTGATCCAAGCGGACGTTGGTGGTGGGATAATCATTTTCGCCAAAGCGGTGATACATGATCAGGCTGGCACCGTCTTCGGCCAAAACGGGATGTACAGCCAAAAGGCCCAGCGTGCAGATGAGCCCCGCAAGGCTGGCTTTAAAATATCGTGTCGTCATCAATATGTCCCGATCAACCTAACAGTTCGCCATTATTATCACTTTAAACGGCGATGTACGTGATTTTCATCACTTTAGCCCCTAAATTTATGGAGCGGTCATCGCATTTGGCAAATCTTCATCGCCCAATACGTCAAATTTGCGGGCTTTAAACATTTGGTAGTGCCACCATTCATTGCGGTAAAAGTCCCATCCTGCGGTGCTCATCAAGCCCATCAGCAACAGTCTATTTTTTTGCGCGGTATCTGAAATTTGCGTATTCCCGTGGTGGCTTTTGGGGGTAAACGCATCAAAGCCCGTGCCCATGTCTAAGGCCATGCCAGTCCGAATATCAATCAGGGTCAAGTCCACCGCCACCCCGCGAGAATGCGGTGAACCCCGGCGTGGATCAGCCAAAAATTCTGGATCKGGGGTATGGTGCCACAACTTCCATTGCGCTTGCGACGGCCGAAAGGCATCAAAAATGCGCAAATGCCAACCCTGGGTAAGGGCCAAATCACGCGCTGTCATCAATAATTGTTCGGCTTCGGGCCTGAGGAAACAGGCGGCGTATTGGTACACGGGCGCGCCCGTAAAATTGTCGGCGGTGGCATACTTTAAGTCCAATTGGACGGTGTGGGAGGCTTCGGTAATTTTAACCAGCGACATATGGCGTCCTTTCGTGTGACAGAGTATAAGATTGAGTATGTTGAGCAAAACTTCAAGTCCCGTTATTTTAGCGATTGATTCTGCGACCACCGGGTGTTCTGTGTGTGTGGTGCGGGGCGCCGATGTGTTGGCCCGGGCGGCACAAGAAATGGCGCGCGGTCAAGCCGAAGTCTTGATTCCCATGGTTCAAGAGGTGTTGGCCCAAGCCGATCTTTGCGCCCAAGACCTTAACGCCATCGCCGTGACAAATGGCCCGGGGGCCTTTACCGGGTTGCGTATTGGTTTGGCGGCGGCGCGGGGCTTGGCCTTGGCCTTGAATCTTCCGTGCGTCGGCGTTACGACTTTGGAGGTTTTGGCCTGGGCTACGCCACCGAATGAACGCGCTGGGCGCTTGATCTTGGCTTGTGTGGAAAGCAAACGGGCGGACATTTATGTGCAGATATTTTCATCCGAGCTCAYGCCGCTTAGTAACGCTCTTGCAGCAGATGGGCCCGCCGTACAAGGTCTGTTTGCGGGCGATGAAAAAGTCTTATTGGTGGGCGATGCAGCCGGTCGCGCSCAAGAAATGTTGGCGTCCTGTGRCGTTGATGTCGTGATGAGCCAAGCGKCTGGCTTGCCCGATGCGGYACTGATTGCCCAYTTRGCCGAACCCCGTATTGACGGCGCGGTGACCCCGCAACCGTTATACCTGCGCCCCCCTGATGCCAAGTTGCCTAAGGCCCAAGGTCGGGGGCGACCATGACCTTGACGATGMCCCCGCCCCCGACCATCGTCGARGTCGGCCCGGCGCATGCTTCGGTTTTGGCGGCTTTGCATGAACAAGGTTTTGATGTTCCGTGGACGGTTGACGCCTTTGTTGGGACTTTGGCAACCCCCGGAACGATTGCCTTAATGGCCCAAGACGACGGGGGTGAGCCGCTGGGGTTCGTGTTGATCCGCGCCGGGGGCGGTGAAGCCGAAGTGCTGACCATCCTCACCCGCCCACAACACCGTCGAGCGGGCATTGCCCAGGCCTTGATGCTGAGCGCACAAGAAAAGCTGCGGGAGGGGCAAGCAGAAAAGCTGTTTTTAGAAGTCGCCATCGACAACCCGGCAGCACATGGGCTGTATAAGGCTTTGGGCTTTACACAAGTGGGGCGGCGCACGGGATATTATGAGCGCAAAAACGGTGCCCGAGTCGATGCCTTGATTCTAGCGTACACGCTTTAATTTTTTTGTAAGACCATGCGATGAATGGAAAATGTGGGCGCRRYCGGGTCTTCGGCGRTTAASCTGACYACYGTTTGGCCAAATTCACGAACACTGCGCGGSACGTTTTCAAGRGGCATTTTACCTTGCAGACGAACTTCGGCKATTTGCCCTGGCTTCATGCGTTCCAGCAATAATTTGGTGCGCACGAAAGTTAAAGGGCAAACATCTTTGGTAATATCCAAATAGTAATCATATTTATTATTTAGATTTGTTTCCGTCATGATTAAGAGACTCTTTTGCTCTTGTAAAAGTTAGTAAACATCATTTATATAGTGTTTAACTATAAAATAAAATAAGAAACTGTTTTTGCCAAATTTTAAAAGTTAAATTTGATTGAATGAAACATGACCGATAAAATTGATCGTGCCGTCATTTTAGAGCTGACGACTGAAATTGTGGCTTCCTATGTGAGCAACAATGCCGTTTCCGCTGCTGACTTGGCCGGGGTTATTCAGGGTGTCCATAAAACATTGCAGGCCCTGGGGACTCATGCTCCTCAAGCGGATCGACCCAAACCAGCTATTGCAATCAACAAATCGATCACCCCAGATGTTCTGATTTGCTTGGAAGATGGCAAACATCTAAAAATGCTAAAGCGCCACTTGAAAACGGCTTACAATATGACCCCGGACGATTACCGTGAACGGTGGAAATTGCCTTCTGATTATCCGATGGTTGCGCCGAATTATGCCAAGCACCGGAGTGCGCTGGCTAAAAAAATTGGCCTTGGCACCAAGCCACGCATCCAAAATTAGCACGCCGTGTCTTCACACGTGCCGTCAATTCGTGTTAAGACTTAGAAATGACGATGGCAGAAAATACACCTTCAAGAATTGAGCGACTGTGCAAAGACAAAGGCATGAAAATGACCGACCAGCGGCGTACGATCGCCCGCGTGCTGTCGGCTGCGACGGATCATCCCGACGTCGAAGAATTGATGCAACGCACAACCCTTGAAGATCCGAACATTTCGATCGCCACCGTGTATCGCACGGTCCGCTTGCTTGAAGAGGCCGGTATTTTGGAACGTCTTGATTTCGGTGATGGCCGGGCGCGCTATGAAGAAGCATCCGAAGACCACCACGATCACCTGATTGATATCCAGTCTGGACAGGTGATCGAATTTCACAACAGCGAGATAGAAGCCTTGCAAGATAAAATTGCGGCCGAGTTGGGCTATCGATTGGTCGGTCATAAATTGGAATTATACGCTGTGGCTCTGACGTCCGATGACACTCCGTCCGACGATGCTTAAACTTAAATCAAAGGATACCCAAGTGGCGAAAAAGCTATATATTAAGACCTATGGCTGTCAGATGAATGTTTATGATTCCGAACGGATCGCGGAAGTTCTAGCACCCATCGGCTTTGTTTTGTCTGATACCTCAGACGATGCCGACATGGTTATTCTCAACACCTGTCACATTCGCGAAAAGGCGGCGGAAAAAGTTTATTCTGAACTGGGCCGCCTGCGCAAACAAAAAGCCACCAAAGAAAAGGCGGGCGGGCGCATGATTCTGGGTGTCACGGGCTGTGTCGCCCAGGCTGAAGGGGCCGAGGTCTTGAAACGCGCCCCCTATGTGGATTTGGTGTTCGGCCCACAAACTTATCACCGCCTTCCGGAAATGGTAGCCCGTGCGGTACGCCAACACGGTCAAGTGCTGGATACCGATTTCCCCGAAGACAACAAATTTGACAGTTTGCCCAGCACCCGTACGGTCGAAGGCGCCACGGCATTTTTGACGGTCCAAGAAGGCTGTGATAAATTTTGCACGTATTGTGTGGTGCCCTATACGCGGGGTGCCGAATATTCACGGCCCGTGGGCCAAGTGCTGAAAGAAGCCCAGGCCTTGGTGCGCGCCGGGGCGGTTGAAATTACCGTGCTGGGGCAAAACGTTAACGCTTATCACGGAACCGGAACGGATGGTGAAGAATGGGGATTGGCGCAGCTCATTCGTGAAATTGCGGCGATCAAAGGCTTAGACCGTATTCGCTATATTACTTCATACCCCGCCGAAATGACCGACGAATTGATTGAGGCCCATGCTGATATCGCCAAATTGATGCCGTATCTGCATCTGCCGATTCAAAGTGGTGCAGATTCCGTCCTGAAGGCTATGAACCGCCAGCATACCGTGGCGCACTATAAAACCATTGTCCAAAAGCTGCGCAAGGCAGTTCCGGACATTGCCCTATCCAGCGATTTTATCGTCGGCTTTCCGGGTGAAACGGATGCTGATTTTGAAGAAACTTTGAAATTGGTTGAAGAAATCCAATTTATCCAGACCTATTCTTTTAAGTATTCGGCCCGCCCGGGGACTCCGGCGGCATTGTTGGATAGCCAAGACGAATACCATGTGCCCGAAGCCGTGAAGGCAACACGTCTGGCGCGCTTACAAGCGGCGCTGAACGGCAATACGTTGGCCTTTAATTTGGGCGCTGTTGGTCAGACCTATCCGGTTTTGTTGGAACGCCTGGGTAAAACGCCCGGCTATTTGGTGGGCCGCAGTCCGTATATGCAGACGGTGGTGGTTGCCGCCCCAGAGCATTTTCTGCATACGATTCAAAATGTGCTGATGACCCAGGCTGGGCCGAATAGCCTTCAGGGTGAACTGGTGAATAGCGCACAAAGGGCCACCGCATGAGTAAGAAAAATAAGTCCGAGCCATCCCGGGTTTCAAAAAAAATATCGTTTGCCGATAACGCCCTCGCCCAGGTTCTTTTTGGGGCCCACAGTGCCCATTTGGAGCAAGTGGAACAGGCCTTGGACGTGGTGATTGATACTCGGGGGGCTGATCTGATTATCCATGCCGGTCATGCAGAAGCGGTGGATCAGGCACACCAGATTTTGCAGGGTCTATACGATCGCCTTATCCAAGGGGGTACCGTGGGAGCTCCAGAAATTGCGGCAGCTTTGCGTATGACGGATAAGCCGATGAGTGTTGTGGCACAGCGTAACTTGGATGTGCATACGAAAAAGCGTATCATTTCACCAAGGTCTTCTCATCAGGGTATGTACCTAAGCGCCATTGAACACTGTGAATTGGTGTTCGGCCTTGGCCCGGCGGGGACCGGCAAGACATATTTGGCGGTGGCGAAAGCCGTGGAACGTTTGGTGCGTGGTGATGTCGACCGTATCATTTTGACCCGTCCAGCGGTTGAAGCGGGTGAACAATTGGGCTTTTTACCGGGCGATCTGAAAGAAAAAGTCGATCCCTATTTGCGCCCCTTATATGACGCTCTGCATGACATGATGCCGGACGATCAAGTGGCAAAACGTTTGGAAACGGGGTCTATCGAAGTGGCACCGTTGGCCTTTATGCGCGGTCGCACCCTAAGCAATGCGTTTGTTATTTTGGACGAAGCCCAAAACACCACCGCTGTACAGATGAAGATGTTTTTGACCCGGTTGGGGGAAAATTCACGTATGGTGGTGACGGGCGACCTAAGCCAGGTAGATTTGCCGCGCGGCACTCGTTCGGGGTTGCGCGATGCGCGTGATACCTTAGAAGGCACCAAAGGCCTTAAGTTTATAGAATTTAATGCGGCGGACGTTGTGCGACACCCCTTAGTGGGGCGCATCGTTGATGCCTATGAAAAAGTTGAAAAGCATCGCCGAAGATCTGCCCCTTACGAGGATGGTCAAGGTCATGGTTAATGTGGTGGTGGACATTAACCATGAGGCTGGCGACTGGTTTAAGGGTACACCCGATCTGGAACCGTTGATCTTGCGCGCCCTTAAAGGTGGCCTCGCGGCGGTCGATATGGCCGATCAACATGAGGTCGAGATCAGCATTTTACTGACGGATGACGCTCATCAACGGGTGCTTAACGCGACGTGGCGTAAATTGGATAAGTCAACCAACGTGCTGTCCTTTCCGTCGGGCGAAGAGACCGCCCAACCCGGCCAACCGTTGCCGTTGGGCGATATAGCATTGGCTTTTGAAACGGTGCATATTGAAGCTCAAGATCAACAAAAAAGCGTTGCCGATCATATGAGCCATTTATTGGTACATGGGGTGTTACATTTGCTAGGCTTTGATCACGAAACATCAGATGATGCTCATAAGATGGAATCCCTTGAAATAGAAATTTTGGACGGCATGGGCCTCAGTAGCCCCTATGCGGACAGATCATAACACAGGAACACAACACACAAGTGACCGACGAAACTTCACCGACCGGGCTGAACCAAAATGAGCAGCCTCAACCCGATAAATCATTCCTAAAAAGGCTGGGAGACTGGTTGCGGGCCCGCAACGGAGAAACGGCGCGAGATGCGTTAGAAGATCTTATTGACGAGCCCGAACATGGTGAAATCTCTCTGGGTCCGGACGAACGTCTTTTGATGGGTAATATTTTAGGCTTGCAAGGTCAAACGATCGCCGAYGTCATGGTGCCGCGCGCCGATATTGTCGCCACCAAGACCAGCACTTCATTGACAAAGCTGGTTAAGTTGATTGCCAATAAAGGGCATTCGCGGGTTCCCTTATATAAAAAATCTTTGGACGATGCCTTTGCTATGGTGCATGTGAAAGATATTTTAACATGGCAAGGTCAGGATAAAGATTTTGACGTGACAAGCATCGCCCGCGCAGTTCTGTTTGTCGCTCCATCCATGCATGTGCTGGAATTGTTGTTGGAAATGCGTGTTAAACGTGTGCACATGGCCTTTGTCGTTGATGAGTACGGTGGCGTTGATGGGTTGGTGACGATTGAAGACTTGGTTGAAGAAATTGTCGGTGAAATAGAGGATGAATTTGATTCGGACGAAAAGCCGACCATCGAAAAAAGTTCTGACGGATCTTGGATTGCGGGCGCGCGAACGCCCTTAGAAGACATGGCCGTGGTGCTGGGTGTTGATCATTTTAGCGCCGAAGAGTTTGATGATATTGACACCTTGGGCGGGTTGGTTTTTTCCATCGCGGGGCGCGTGCCGACACGGGGCGAATTGTTGACCCATCCTTCGGGTTTAGAAATTGAAGTTTTGGATGCTGATCCCCGGCGGGTCAAACGGTTGCGGGTTCGCACCGTCGACTTGGCTGATCTTTTGGATCAAGCGACCGCCCGATCGGTTGTCAAAGCGTAGGCGCCCGGATGTCTTTATTTCACATGACCTGTGACCTGAAATGCCGCATGCAAGGTCTGTCCAAGTGGCGCACCTACAGCCTGGCCGGTATGCTGGGCTTTGCCGCTGCTTTTGCGATGCCGCCGTTGTATCAAATATATCTCCTTATTCCTGCCTTTAGTGGCCTGTTGTGGCTGGTGGGTGGTGCGGCCACCCGGTGGCGTGCTTTTGTTGTTGGCTGGTGGTTCGGTGCTGGATTTTTTGCAGCGGGCCTGTACTGGGTGTCGTTTGCGTTGTTGGTTGATGCGGCTAAGTTCGGCTGGCTCATACCCATTGCGATGTTGGGTCTGGCCTTTGGCTTTGGCCTGTACAGCGGCTTAACAGCGGTTGTCGTGCGTTTGGCAGGTGGTTTAAATCTAGCGGCCCAGGCCTTGCTATTGGCCTCAAGCTGGACCTTTTTCGAATGGGTGCGGGGTTGGTTTTTGACCGGTTTCCCATGGAATCCGTTGGGCACTATTTGGGCGTTTAGCGATCCTCTTCTTCAAGGGGCCTCCGGCGTTGGCGTGTACGGACTAAGTTTGTTGGCCGCTTTGTTGGCCACATTGCCCGGTGCGTTGGTGGACCGCGGGCGTATGGGCTGGGTTTTAAATGGTCTGGCGGTGGTGGTGCTGGGTGCTCTGTGGTTGGGCGGACAGCACCGCTTAAGTTTGGCGTCGGACGATGTGGTGCCCGGCGTTCGTTTGCGTTTAGTGCAGCCTAATATTTTACAAGCGTCCAAGTGGGACCCCACGCTGCGTGAGCGCCACATGGTCGACCAGCTGAGGCTGGGGACAAGCCCACCCTTAAACGGAGCTGCAAAACCCACTCATGTAATCTGGGCTGAAACCTCGGCGCCCTTTTTTATTGCCACACATCAGCCGTGGTTGGATGTGGTCGGGGCGATGACGCCGAAGGGTGGCCTGACCATCTTGGGCGCACCCAAGATGGTGCCCGCCGATGACCGCAATCTTGGGCCGCTTCGGGTGACCAATTCTCTGCTGGCCATTGATGATCTTGGGCATGTCGGGGCACAGTACGATAAATTTCATTTGGTGCCGTTCGGTGAATATGTGCCGTTTAAAGACTGGTTGCCGTTGGACCGAATTACCCAAGGGGCAGGGTCATTTTTGCCTGGCCCAGGTTTGGTGACGCTGAATTTAAAAGGCCTTCCCCCCGTGAGTCCGCTGATCTGTTACGAAATCATTTTCCCCGGGGCGGTCACCGACGGTACGGGGCGGGCCAGGTGGATTTTAAATCTGACCAATGATGCTTGGTTCGGCCAGACCGCTGGACCTTATCAACACTTTGTGAACGCACAAATGCGCGCGGTGGAACAAGGTTTGCCCGTGGTTCGCGTTGCTGGGACCGGCATGTCGGCCATATTTGACGGCTATGGGCGTGTTCAGGGGAAGCTCCTATTAGGCGAGAAAGGCTTTCTTGATGGGGATTTGCCAAAGGCCCTAACTGAATTGACACCGTATGCGCGGTACGGAAATACGGTGCCTTTGGGGCTTATTTTTATGGTCGCAGTGGCGGGTATTGGCGTAGGATTTTCCCGTCGAACAGCCGATCAAAGGCTTTGATTGATCCCTAAAAAGGTCTTTTATATCATGATATACCGAGCAGGCCTTGACCGATATGCGTGCAACAGGTAGATAGTGTGGTTTTAAGGACGATGTTTCTTAATTAATACTAAATTAATAATTGTATAACGGTCTCCTTGCAAAAGAGGCCTTGCATACACATAAAAAATGCGCATATATAGGCTAATAGCACATACAGACTATCAAATATAAGGAATCCCCAGCCATGCCCGCAAAATCCAACGCAAAAAAATCAGAACAACATCCCCTGCTTGGAACGCCGCGTCCCGTTGACATTCATGTCGGAAGTCGGTTGCGACAACGCCGTACCCTTTTGGGTATGAGCCAAGAAAAACTTGGTGAAGCCGTTGCACTCACGTTCCAGCAAATTCAAAAATATGAACGCGGTGCCAACCGTATTGGGGCATCTCGTTTGTATCAGTTGTCTCAGGTGCTTGATGTTTCGGTCAGCTATTTCTTTGAAGAAATGCCCGGCGAAGTGCAAAAAACCCGTGGCGATTATGCGGCTCCGGAAAATAGCAAATTGCTGGAAAGCGTCCAGACCAGCGATCCAATGGCCCGCCGTGAAACTTTGGAATTGGTGCGGGCTTATTATCGCATCGAAGACCCAAAAGTGCGTAAACGCGTCTTTGAATTGACCAAGTCCATCGCCAATGCAACAGGCGACGACGATTAAATTTAATGGCCCTCATGGTTTTTTTGCTAAAAACAATTGACCGCGCCGTTAAAGATTGCCAAAACTGCGGGTACTAGGCTTCATTGCTTAGTGCCCGCGTTTTTTTCTGAGCGCATCATAAAATATTTGTGGATGAATTTGGACTGCTTGCCACCACGTTAAAAAAGGCTAAGTGGGAGCAGNATTAGGCAAGCCTTGCCATAAGCTGCCCCCTGGTCCATTGGATCAACGTACTGAACGGGGAAAAAAACCGTGTCAAAAAATGATTATCTYTTCACATCCGAATCCGTTTCYGAAGGCCACCCAGACAAAGTGTGTGACCGTATTTCCGACGCTGTTGTCGATACCTTTCTGGCCGCCGACCCCGAAGCCCGCGTGGCTTGTGAGACTTTGGCGACCACGAACCGCATTGTGTTGGCGGGCGAAGTTCGTGGCCCGGCACCTTTGGTCAATGCTGACGGCAGTGTAGATACGGCGCGTATCGAAGAAGCCGTGCGCGATAGCGTCAAAGACATCGGCTATGAACAAGAGGGTTTCCACTGGAAAACCGCGCGTGTTGAAATTCACCTTCATGCCCAATCCGTAGACATTGCYCAAGGCGTGGATGCAGGKACAGGCATTGACACCAAAGAAGGGGCCGGTGATCAAGGCATCATGTTTGGTTATGCATGCCGCGAGACAGATGTCTTAATGCCTGCGCCCATTTATTTTTCTCATGAAATTTTACGTTCTATGGCAGATGCGCGCCATTCCGGTGCAGACATCGGCTTGGGMCCTGATTCAAAAAGTCAGGTCACGCTGCAATATGTTGAGGGTAAGCCGGTGCGCGCCACATCCATCGTGGTTTCAACCCAACACAATGAAGGTCTATCGCATGATGATGTTTCGGCGATTGTTTTGCCGCACATTCGAAATGTTTTGCCAGACGGGTGGATGCCGGTCGATGAAGAAATTTACATCAATCCGACCGGCAAGTTTGTCATCGGCGGACCAGATGGCGATTGTGGTTTGACGGGTCGCAAGATCATTGTCGATACTTATGGCGGTGCGGCCCCCCACGGCGGCGGCSCGTTTTCGGGTAAAGATCCCACTAAGGTTGACCGTTCGGCAGCCTATGTTTCACGCTATTTGGCGAAAAATGTGGTGGCGTCCGGCGTTGCGGATAGCTGTACCATTCAGTTGGCTTATGCCATCGGCGTGTCGCATCCATTGTCGATTTATGTCGATACCCATGGCACTGCGCAGGTGGACGAAGACAAATTATCCGACGTTTTGCAAGGCCTGGTGGATTTGTCGCCAAAAGGGATTCGCACCCATTTGGGTCTGAACCGCCCCATTTATGCCCGCACCGCAGCTTATGGTCATTTTGGGCGTCAACCGGATGGTGATGGTGGGTTCTCATGGGAAAAGACCAATATCGCGGATAAAATTAAGGCCGCCTTTTAGGCGGACTTAAACTTTGATGACGTCTACACCAGACATCTATGATCCGGGTTATCTAAGGTCGTTCGGCCGGCGGCGTGGCAAAAAGCTAAGCCCCGGCCGTGAACGGCTTATGGCAAACCTATTGCCACAGATTTGCGTGGTTGAAGACCGCCCCATTCAAGATCAATTTGATCGTGATGTTCAAGCCCTATGGCTGGAAATCGGCTTTGGCGGTGGTGAGCACCTTGCCGCCCAGGCCGCCCATAACCCGCAAGTTGGCATCGTCGGCTGCGAACCCTTTATCGACGGTGTGGCGAAACTGTTGGCGCACGTCGATGAGGCAGACCTTAAAAACGTACGTATTTACAGTGACGATGCGCGGAAAATCTTGCCCTTGTTTAAAGATGGTGGCGTTGAACGGGTGTTTGTCTTATTTCCCGATCCGTGGCCTAAATCCGGACACCACAAACGGCGATTTATTCAGCCCCAAATCCTTGACACCCTGGCCAGACTCTTGGCCGATGGTGGAGAATTGCGCGTGGCAYMSKRMYRCATKGRGTWYSWGCGGTGGNNWYSSTRSCMMRWSYYATGCNSTSAMSMCSRRTKKKAATGNGSTSRCSGMARGSSMMWAYGATTGGCGCACCCCCCCCTCCGATTGGATTCCCACGCGCTATGAACAAAAGGCCTTGGCGAAAGGTGATGCTTGCGTCTATCTCCGCTTTCGTCGTAAGGCTCGGGTATAAAAAGTCTTGCACCCATGGGCYAAATGGTGTAGAAGGTCGTCAAGTTGAAAGTCTCAGAGTTCGACAAGATCGAACATNGGGGTGGGTCTCAAGAAATTGGGCCCCGCCTTTTTTGTTATCTGATTTTGAGTCCGCCCACAGAACAGGACCTTGCACAAGCATGGATTTAGCGAAACACATTGAACGTATGATAACCCCCACGATCGCAGATTTGGGGTTTGAAATTGTGCGTGTGATGGTCAAAGGCAACACGGAGCCTTTGCTGCAAATCATGGCCGAACGTGCCGATGGCACGGGTTTTGATGTTGAAGATTGCGCCACGGTAAGCCGCGCTATTTCAACAATTCTAGACGTTGAAGATCCGATTKCAAGTGAGTTCACGCTTGAAGTCAGCTCGCCGGGCATCGACCGCCCGCTGACGCAGCCGAAACACTTTGAACAGTGGTCCGGCTTTGATGTTAAAATCGAATTGCGCGTCGGCTTGGAAGATGGCCGTAAACGCCATACCGGCCGGCTCTTGGGTCTGGGCGAAAACGAAACTATTTTGATTGAGAATGAGGCCGGCGAAACCATCACCTTGCCTTTTAATGACATACATCGCGCGAAGCTATTGCTGACCGACGAATTGATCGCGGCCGTGACCATGGAGCCAAAGACATGAGCGAAACTTATCAAACCACCGGTGTGCATGTGCGCCCCGAACTTCTTTCCGTTGCCGACGCTGTGGCCCGTGACAAGGGCATCGCCCGTGACGAGGTTTTGGAAGCCATGGAAGAAGCCATTCAACGCGCCGGGCGTTCGAAATATGGACAAGAACACGATATTCGTGCGCGTATCGACCGCAACACGGGCGAAATCTCGCTGGCGCGCTACCTTGAAGTGGTGAACGACGACGCTGTAGAAAATGATTTCACCCAGGTCACGGCGGCGCGCGCTCAACGCAAAAAACCTGGTGCACAGGTGGGTGAGTTTGTTGTCGATCCCTTGCCGCCCATCGATTTTGGCCGCATTGCTGCGCAAACCGCCAAACAGGTTATTGTGCAAAAAGTTCGTGATGCCGAACGTAAACGTCAGTTCGCTGAATTCAAAGATCGCATCGGTGAAGTTATTAATGGCACTGTTAAGCGTATCGAATATGGGAATGTGATTGTCGATCTGGGGCGGGGTGAAGCCATGCTGCGCCGTGATGAAACAATTCCGCGCGAACATTTCAATACCGGCGATCGTGTGCGGGCGTTGATCTTGGACGTGCGCGAAGAAGCCCGTGGCCCACAGATTTTCTTATCTCGGACCCACCCAGACTTTATGTCTAAGTTGTTTGTTCAAGAAGTGCCTGAAATTTACGATGGCATCATTGAAATCATGTCCGCAGCCCGTGACCCTGGGTCGCGTGCCAAAATTGCCGTGATCAGCCACGATAGCTCGATTGATCCGGTCGGTCCATGTATCGGTATGCGGGGGTCGCGCGTCCAAGCCGTGGTTGGCGAACTGCAAGGCGAAAAAATCGACATTATCCAATATTCGACCGATCAAGCGACATTCATCGTTAACGCTTTGGCGCCCGCCGAAGTCATGAAGGTGATTTTGGACGAAGAAAAGAACGTGATCGAAGTGGTCGTTCCTGACGATCAATTGTCATTAGCCATTGGTCGTCGTGGTCAAAATGTTCGTTTGGCCTCGCAATTGTCGGGTTGGAATATCGACATCTTGACCGAAGCGGAAGAATCCGAACGTCGCCAAAAAGACTTTGCGACGCGCACTAAAATGATCGTTGAAGCCTTAGACGTGGATGACGTCATTGCCCACCTGTTGGTGACCGAAGGCTTCACGACCATCGAAGAAGTGGCTTTTGTCCCCGTCGAAGAATTGGCCTCTATTGAAGGCTTTGATGCAGACGTCGGTGCCGAACTTCGTGAACGCGCACGGGCGTACCTGGAAAGCCGTGATGAAATTCTAAACGAAAAACGGCGGACATTGGGCGTTCAAGACGATTTGTTGGATATTGAAGGCCTCACTTTGGAAATGGTTGTGATGATCGGTGAGCAAGGCATCAAATGCCGTGACGATCTAGCTGATTTAGCCGGTGATGAGCTGGTTGAACTGTTGCCCTTGATTAAGCTTTCCATGGATCAGGCAAACGATATAATCATGTTGGCCCGTGCTCATTGGTTTGCCGCTGAAGAYGRTGCTGKTAAAGAAGGTGCTCYCGCAMCTGAAGYCTCCGACGAAGGGCCAAAGTAAGGCCCGGAGAAAAGGGTTATGGGCGAGATCGCAGAGCGTAAATGTATCGCCACTGGCGAGGTGCAGCAAAAGCAAAATATGCTCCGTTTTGTCATCGGTCCAGACCAGAACGTGGTGTTTGATGCTAAAGGTAAGTTACCCGGACGGGGTTTATGGTTGAGCSCACGGCTGGATGTGTTAGAAATTGCCAAGGCGAAGAATAAATTCGCCAAAGCAGCCCGCGCCCAGGTGAAGGTGCCAAACGACTTAGGGGACCAAGTGGTTCACCAGTTGCGCGCATCGTGTTTAAGCCGGATTGGTTTGGCACGCCGGGCCGGGACGCTAACGCAGGGCTATGATAATGTCCGCGCGGCGTTGAAGAATAACCCAAATGGGGTGTTGCTGGAAGCCAGCGATGGATCTCTGGACGGGCGAGAAAAGATTACGCGTTTAGCCCCCGATGCGATGGTGGTGGCGCTTTTTACGGCCGAGGAAATCGGCAATGCTATCGGCCGCGATAATGCGGTGCACGCACTTATAGGTCCGGGCAAGATGGCGAAGGTATTTTTATGTGACGCCTGCAAACTTGCGGGTGTTATGAACCGGGCGCTGAACGGCGCGACGGAAGATTGAGCTAGGCTCAAGAGCGGAGTGACATGAGCGATACGAAAGACACTGATAAAAAACCGTTGCGTTTAAAGCGTCCCGGCACGCTTGAGCTAAACAGAACTGTTGATGCCGGTACGGTTAAACAGAGCTTCTCGCATGGCCGATCCAAATTGGTGACGGTCGAAGTGAAGAAAAAGCGGACCTTCGCCCAAGATTCTAGCGGCAAAATGGCCCAAGTCAGCGGGGGTAAATCCACCACTGAGGTGTTTAAGACCGTCGCTTCGACTTCTTTGCGCAAAGACGACAACTTGACCGATGGTGAACGTCAAGCCCGGGCGAAGGCTCTGGAAGATGCCCAGCTACGCCAGGTCAAAGACGACATTCGTAAAAAAGAAGAAAACGTAGCCCAAGCCGCACAAGAAGCAAAAGACGTCGCAGCCAGCGCTAAGGCTGCAACCGCGAAAGCGGCTGAAGCGGCTGAAGAGGCCGCCGAAGAGCGCAAAGAAAAATTAAAAGCGGCCSAAAGTAAGACCCAGAGCCAACCYCAGACTGAGGCRACTTCTAAGCCAGCGGCCCCCGCTGTGGGACTACCCAGAACGGGTCTCAAGCGCGTTAATCACCCATCTGCTCCGGCGAATGCGCGCGATCCCGCACGGGCCCGTGAAACCGTGAAAAAGTTGAAAAAGCTCAAAAAACCTAAAAGCGGTGCAAAAGAACAGGCGACCGCACGCCCCGTGCGTGACGATAGCCGTCGGCGTTCAGGTAAATTGACCATTTCTTCTGCCTTGACCGGTTCTGATGAGCGGCAACGTTCATTGGCCTCCGTTAAGCGCAAGCGTGAAAAAGAAAAGCACCAGCAACGACAAGCGCGTGCGGCAGGTAAAAAGATCGTTCGTGACGTGATCGTTCCGGAAACCATCACCGTTAAAGAATTGGCTAGCCGCATGGCGGAACGGGGTGTGGATGTGATCCGCGAACTGATGAAAATGGGCGTGATGTCCACGGTCAATCAGGTGATTGATGCCGACACTGCCGAACTGGTCGTGACCGAATTTGGCCACAACATGCAACGGGTGTCCGATTCTGATGTCGAAACCAATTTGGTCGGGGTCGATGATNTGGATGCTTCATTGGTTTCACGTCCTCCCGTTGTGACCGTTATGGGYCACGTCGATCATGGYAAAACGTCGCTGTTGGATGCTTTGCGCACCACCGATGTTGCCGATGGTGAAGCCGGGGGGATCACCCAGCATATTGGGGCCTATCAAGTGATCATGAAAACCGGCGATAAAATCACTTTTATTGATACACCAGGTCACGCCGCCTTTACCGATATGCGTGCACGTGGTGCAAAAGTGACCGATATTGTGCTCTTGGTGGTTGCGGCCGACGATAGCGTCATGCCGCAAACGATCGAAGCTATTCACCATGCTAAGGCTGCCAAAGTGCCGATCATTGTTGTGATCAACAAATGCGATAAACCGGCCGCAGATGCCCAAAAGGTCCGGACTGAGTTGCTGCAACACGAAATCGTGGTGGAAGCCATGGGCGGCGACGTATTGTGCGTCGAAGTTTCGGCGAAAGCCCGTACCGGCTTGGACAAGTTAGAAGAAGCGATTTTGCTGCAGTCGGAAATCTTGGATCTTAAAGCCAATCCCGACGCTTCTGCATCGGGTGTTATTATCGAAGCCAAAATGGAACAAGGCCGGGGTTCAGTCGTCACCACCTTGGTTCAACGGGGGACTTTGCGCAAAGGCGATATCTTTGTCGCCGGTGCCGAATGGGGGCGCGTGCGCGTGCTGATCGATGATCGTGGCAATCAACTTGATGCCGCATTCCCGGGCATGCCGATCACAGTCTTAGGCCTAAATGGTACCCCAGAAGCGGGCGATGAAGTTGTGGTGGTTGGCGACGAAGCGAAAGCGCGGGAAATCACCGCATATCGTCAGCGCAAAAAACGTGACCTTGCGTCCGTGGCCAGTGGCCGGGGCACCTTGGAACAAATGTTTGAAAAAATCAAAGACGGTGAAGCGGAAGAACTTCCCGTGGTCATTAAGGCCGATGTACATGGTTCGCTTGAAGCCATCACGGGGGCCTTGAATAAGATGGGCACCACCGAAGTTAAGGCGCGCATCTTGCACGGCGCGGTTGGCGGCATTAATGAATCCGATGTTGTTTTGGCGCGGGCATCTGGTGGCTTTATTATTGGCTTTAACGTACGAGCAAATGCTCAGGCGCGTGAACTGGCCAAGCGTGATGGCGTTGATATCCGCTATTATTCAATCATCTATGACGTCACTGATGACATGCGTAATGCACTATCGGGGATGTTGGCTCCGACGCTCAAAGAAGAATTTTTGGGTTATGCCGAAGTTCGCGAAGTGTTCAACGTCACCAAGGTGGGCAAGGTTGCGGGCTGTATGATTACCAGCGGTATGGTTAAACGGGGCTCTAAGGTTCGTTTGCTGCGCGACGATGTGGTGATTCATGAAGGCGAACTGAGCCAATTGAAACGTTTTAAAGATGATGCCAAAGACGTCAAAGAAGGCATGGAATGTGGTATGTCCTTTGCCAACTATGACAATCTTAAGCCAGGCGATGTGATCGAATGCTTTGACGTGATCGAAATCGCCCGTAAACTTGAAGAATAAGCGTTAAGGTTTTTTAGTCATGGCCCGTCATGGTCAACACGTTTCTGCCAAAGGCCCCAGTCAACGCCAATTGCGCGTTGGTGAAGAAGTGCGCCATGCGTTGGTTCAGGTCTTGGAACGCAATGACTTGCGTGAACCGTTGCTGATGAAAACCAGTATTACGGTGACCGAAGTCAGTGTGAGCCCCGATCTGAAAAACGCCACCTGTTTTGTCATGCCGTTGGGCGGTGGTGATGAAGAGTCCGTGCATGATGTGATTGTGGCTTTGGCGCGGGCGGCAAAGTTTTTGCGTTTTGAAATTGCCAACAGCACCAAACTCAAACACACACCGGCCTTACGCTTTATGCACGACACATCGTTTGATGATGCTGGACATATTGATAAGCTGCTCCATCAACCTGAAGTCGCCCGCGACCTTGTCAAACCGGATGTTGACGGCGCTGACGGCAATGGCGCCAATGATGGTGACGAGGGCGACGAGGAAGAATAACCCATGGGGCGGCGTAAAAAAGGCCAACCCGTTCACGGCTGGCTGATTATTGATAAACCAAAAGGCATGACCTCATCACAAGTGGTGGGCAAGGTGCGGTGGGCTTTGGACGCGCAAAAGGCCGGACACGGCGGCACGTTGGACCCAYTGGCTACGGGCATATTACCGATTGCCTTAGGTGAGGCAACGAAGACCATGTCGTTCGTCATGGATGGAGCCAAAACCTATCGGTGTTGGGTGCGCTTTGGGGCTTCAACCACCACTGATGATGCGGAAGGTGAAGTGGTCGAAACCTCAGATGTTCGTCCCAGCGCGGCGGATATTCAAGCGGTRCTCGGTGAATTTGAAGGCGACATAACGCAAGTCCCCCCGATCTTTTCCGCAATAAAAATTGACGGGCAACGCGCTTATAAGCGGGCACGGGCCAATGAAGATATTGAAATGCCGTCCCGCGTGGTGCGAATCGATTCGGTGACGTTGATTGAAATGCTTGAACCAGACTTAGCCGTACTTGACGTGAGTTGTGGAAAAGGTACATATATCAGGGCCTTAGCCCGCGATTTGGCGCTGCGCTTAGGCACCCGGGGCTATATCCATGATTTACGCCGCACGAAGGTCGGCCCATTTGAGGAAACGCACGCGATTTCTCTGGATTCCTTGGAAACCATGGGGCATAGTGCGCGCCTTGAAGTCGTGCTTCCGATCATGACTGCGCTGGACGACATCCCGGCGCTAGCCTTATCGGAAGTGGAGGCTGGGAATATGCGCCATGGTATGCCCGTTCCCGCCATAACCGTTTTGAACAGAACCCCCGACGTGCGGGTGGCATTTGAACAGACGGTCATGGCGATGGATGGGGATACCCCGGTTGCCCTGGCTAGGATCGTTGGCGGTGAACTCCGTTCGATCCGTGTTTTAAATCTCTAACCAAAGAGGAGATCCCGATGTCGATTACAGCAGAGCGCAAACAAGAGCTCATTAAAGAATACGCCACCAAAGAAGGCGATACCGGTTCCCCAGAAGTWMAARTKGCKKTWYTKWCMGMAMRYATCRWKAASCTKMMAGRYCAYYTTRAARSGCAYAAAAAAGATCACCACTCYCGTCGTGGTCTKTTGGTYATGGTTGGTCAACGTCGTCGTTTGTTGGACTATGCGAAAGCAAAATCCCAAACGCGTTACGAAGCCCTAATCAAGCGTCTCGGCCTGCGCCGTTAAGGCGATGCCGCCCGGACTTTCAGCAGAAAGTTCGGGCGGTGGCTTTTTTGCCCYSYGCARGGTGTGCGCACTTTGGGYRAAAAAGCCAATTTTGTATGAGGCCTGATCCCCGGATGGCTGGGGCAGGTGACGACGATAGATGCGGTGGATTTGTCAATTCACCCAGGTCTATTGATGAATGTTTGAAGGAAGACTTATATGTTTAAAGAATACAGAAAAGAAATTGAATGGGCTGGCCGCACGCTGGTTCTTGAAACCGGTAAGATTGCTCGTCAAGCCAGCGGCGCTGTGATGGCGACGTACGGTGAAACGAAAGTTCTGTGCACCGTTGTCGCAATGAATTCCGAACGTCCTGGCATCGATTTTTTCCCCCTCTCTGTTCACTACGTTGAAAAAACGTATGCAGCCGGCCGGATYCCCGGTGGCTTTTTTAAACGMGAAGGTCGTCCTTCCGAAAAAGAAACRCTGACCTCTCGTTTRATTGATCGTCCRATTCGTCCTTTGTTTGCTCAGGGCTATAAAAATGAAGTGCAAGTCATTTGCACCGTRATGCAACACGACATGATCAACGATCCTGACATTGTCGCAATGATCGGYACCTCGGCAGCTTTGTGCTGTTCTGGCGCACCTTTCATGGGCCCAATCGGCGGCGCACGTGTCGCTCGTATTGACGGCGAATTTGTCTTGAACCCAGACATTTCTGACCTGGCCGATTCCGATTTGGACCTGGTTGTTGCGGGCACCAAAGAAGGTGTGTTGATGGTCGAATCCGAAGCTTCCGAACTCAGCGAACAAGTGATGTTGGACGCTGTGAGCTTTGGCCATGAAGGTTTCCAAGTTGTGATTGATGCCATTATCGAATTGGCTGAACATGCTGCGCGCGAACCTCAAGAAATTGCGTCAGCTCCCAAAGGCAGCGACGACGTTAACGCTAAGGTCAAAGAACTCGCCGAAGCTGGGCTGCGCGATGCCTACAAAATTTCCGACAAGATGGATCGTCAAGCGGCCATTGCGGCGACCAAAGATGCAACCACCACAGCTTTGCAAAGCGAATTTGACGCGGGTCTTTTGGACCAAGTGTTGGGCGGCGCGTTTAAATCTTTGGAAAAAAACATCGTGCGCCATTCCATTTTGGACACAGGTATTCGTATTGATGGTCGTGATACCAAAACCGTGCGGCCGATTATGACCGAAGTTGGCGTGTTGTCTCGTGCTCACGGTTCAGCTTTGTTTACCCGTGGCGAAACCCAGGCGATTGCCGTTGCGACCTTGGGTACCGGATCTGATGAACAAATCATTGATGCCTTGGAAGGTTCATACCGTTCGCACTTCATGTTGCATTACAACTTCCCTCCATATTCGGTTGGTGAAGCCGGACGCTTTGGGGCCACTGGACGCCGCGAAATTGGCCACGGTAAGTTGGCTTGGCGGGCCATTCACCCAATGATGCCGAAGAAAGAAGATTTCCCGTACACCATTCGTGTGGTGTCTGAAATTACCGAATCGAACGGTTCATCTTCCATGGCGACCGTGTGTTCCGCATCTTTGGCGATGATGGACGCGGGTGTTCCTTTGACTCGTCCCGTGGCCGGTATTGCTATGGGCTTGATTAAAGAAGACGCTGGCGTTGCCATATTGTCCGATATATTGGGTGACGAAGATCACCTGGGCGACATGGACTTTAAGGTTGCTGGTACAAGCGAAGGTATTACCTCTTTGCAAATGGACATCAAGATCACGTCGATCACCAAAGACATCATGGAAACCGCATTGGACCAAGCTAAAGAAGGTCGTTTGCACATCCTTGGTGAAATGGCAAAATCCATTGGTGGGTCTCGTGAGGGCGTGGCGGATACGGCACCTCGCATCGAAACGATGATGATCAAAAAAGACAAAATTCGGGACGTGATCGGCGCGGGTGGCAAGGTCATTCGTGAAATTTGCGAAACGACAGGTGCTAAGATTGATCTGGACGACGACGGCACCGTGAAAGTTGCCGCCGTTAATGAAGAAGCGATGCAAGCGGCTTTAACCTGGATCAGAAACATCGTTTCCGAACCAGAAGTCGGTGTGATCTACACCGGTAAAGTGGTCAAGATTATGGATTTTGGCGCATTCRTGAACTTTATGGGCCCCCGTGATGGTTTGGTCCACATTTCAGAACTGGCTAACCGTCGTGTTGGTAAAGTTTCGGAAGTGGTTGAAGAAGGCCAAGAAGTAAAAGTTAAATTGATTGGCATTGACGATCGCGGCAAAGTTAAATTGTCGATGAAAGTCGTTAATCAAGAAACTGGCGAAGAAATTGCGCCAGACCAAAAAACAGACTAAGATCATAGTCGTATGGGGTGGCCATATAACGTGGCTACCCCAGCGATATATACATAATTATCCCTGATCTGGCGGGGATTCATCTCGCTACCGGAGGTTTCGTGAAGRCCCTTAATTCATATCATATGTCTGGTGCAGACGTTTTGCCCTTGGTTGAAGGTGGCAAAGGTGTTGCAATTTCCAACGGTTTAACCGCAGGCTCGTGGGCCAAAGCGGGAGGAATTGGCACATTTTCTTGTGTGAACCCCGATWCGTATGACAAAGCCGGACACATTATCCCNCAAACTTATAAAGGCCGTACGCGCAGCGATCGATTCGAAGAGCTGAAAGCTTACGCCATTCAAGGCGGTATCGAACAAGCGCGCATTGCCCATGAAACACGCGAAGGTAATGGTCGCATTCACATGAACGTTTTGTGGGAAGCGGGCGGCACGGTGCCGATTTTGCATGGCGTATTGTCGGAAGTTTCCGATCTTATTCACGGCGTCACCTGTGGCGCTGGCATGCCTTACAAGGTTGCCGAAATTGTGGCTCAGTATGGCGTAAATTTTTATCCCATCGTGTCATCGGGGCGTGCCTTTAATGCGTTATGGCGGCGCTCGTATAAAAACTATGTCGAATTTTTGGGCGGCGTGGTTTATGAAGACCCGTGGTTGGCAGGGGGCCACAATGGCCTGAGCAACAGCGAAGACGCGAATATTCCCGAAGCTCCCTATGGTCGTGTCCTGCAGTTGCGTCAAATTATGAATAAATATGGCCTCGATAATACACCGATCATTATGGCGGGTGGCGTTTGGTATTTACGCGATTGGTCTGATTGGATTGATAACCCTGAATTAGGGCCAATTGCCTTTCAATTTGGGACGCGCCCTTTGTTGACCCAAGAAAGCCCAATTTTAAACGCGTGGAAAGATCGTTTGTTGAATTTGAAAGAAGGCGATATTCACCTCAATCAGTTCAGCCCGACGGGTTTTTATTCTTCGGCGATTAGAAATACATTCTTGCAAGGCCTCATCGACCGTACAGACCGCCAAGTCGAATATCGCGCTAAGCCTGGTGACGCCGATTTTACGGCTGCATTACCGTTGGGGCCGCGGGCCCGTCCTATCTATTTAAAGCCCCAAGATTTACCAAAAGCCCAAGGCTGGGTTGATGCTGGCTTTACCGAAGGCCTAAAAACACCCGATTCAACTGTGGTATTTGAAACCCAACAACGCGCAAAACGCGTGGCGAAAAGCCAAGCGGACTGCATGTGTTGCTTGTCGCAATGTCGCTTTTCCAATTGGGCTGATAACGCAGAGGGCACCACCGGTAAGCGTGCGGACCCAAGGTCATTTTGTATTCAAACAGCATTACAAAAAGCGGCGCACGGGGGCGATTTGGAAGATAGCCTAATGTTTGCCGGGCATAATGCTTATTTGTTCGGGACCGACCCCTTTTATAAGGATGGTTTTATTCCGACGGTCAAACAGCTTGTTGAACGCATAATGACCGGCGACTAATCAGAAAGCGTATCTTTATTGCGCTTTGATCATCGGACAGACATGTGCTTAACTTAAGGATAATAACGATTCGCAACTTAAGCGATGATGCTCTAAAACTGAGGGAATTTAACGATGAGACCTTACACAAACGTGATTGAACAATTGCGGACGGCAGGGTTGCGCCCGACCCGSCARCGTTTGGCCCTTGCCAAGCTTTTGTTCGAAAACGGCCCCCGCCACGTTACCGCTGAAATCGTGCGATGTGAAGCACAGGATCAATCAATTCGGGTATCCTTAGCGACCGTTTACAATACACTGCATCACTTTACGAAAGCCGGACTGCTGCGCGAGATCGTTGTCGATCCAGCACGGTCATACTTTGACACGACAACCACAGAACACGGCCATTTTTTTCATGAAGACACGGGTGTTTTGGTGGATATGGACAGTGATGTGAAAATTTCCAGTATGCCCCCCTTACCAGAAGGCTCAAAGATCACAAGTATCGATATGATTGTGCGTCTGCGGAGTACATAAATCCTAATAAACCATAATGTTATATTGTATAATAGAATAACTCTAATACAAGTTGACGCGCTGAAGACATGCTTTATATATACAATATTCACGGCTTGTCAGCGATAGAGTTAATGCCTRTCGTTTTGAGCATTGTCATCCGTCATTAGGCCAAGGTGGCCTACGTTTATCATAACAGGAGAAATTAGATGAGCTTGAAAGACAGCAAAACCGAAGACAACTTAAAAGCAGCATTCGCTGGGGAATCTCAAGCAAATCGCCGTTATTTGTACTTCGCACAAAAGGCAGACATCGAAGGTTACAACGATGTGGCTACCGTTTTTCGCTCCACCGCTGAAGGTGAAACGGGACATGCACACGGTCACTTGGARTTTCTTGAAGAAACAGGTGATCCAGCAACCGGCYTRCCCATCGGCGGCACGGGCGACAATTTAAAAGCGGCGATCGCTGGCGAAACSCACGAATACACCGACATGTATCCGGGKATGGCCAAGACCGCTCGCGATGAAGGYTTCGACGAAATTGCCGATTGGTTTGAAACCTTGGCGAAAGCMGAAAARTCCCACGCTGGMCGCTTCCAAAAAGCTTTTGACAGTCTAGATTAATTTTNCCAGATTGGCAGCAAATTTCGCGGGGGGCTTTCAAAGAAGGCTTCCCGCGTTATTGCTTGGCGGCGATGACAAAGCCTAAGGGCTAACGCAGGAACAAGCGAGTGAAGAAATGCGTGAAGGTGGCTTAAGTGCTCCGACCCGTCATACAATCAAATGGCGGGACGATGATTTTTTAGATGAAGGCAAGCTGTTCGATGAACTTGAACGGGTGTTTCACCTSTGYCATGGTTGYCGSCGCTGYTTTAACCTTTGCGACAGTTTCCCCCGCCTYTTCGACCTTATTGATCAGTCACCCAGCGGTGAACTTGATGGCGTGAACAAAGCGGAYTATTGGTCGGTCACRGATGCCTGCACSCTGTGTGACATGTGCTTTATGGTGAAATGTCCCTATGTCCCGCCGCATGAATGGGATTTGGACTTCCCGCATTTGATGTTGCGCGCACGTGCGGTGCAATTTAAGAAAGGCGAGCACAACAAAAAACAAGCAAAATTGGGTGAAATGGACGCGAACGGACCGTTGGCTGTTAAGCTGTCGGGGCTGGCCAACTGGGCGACAAAGACGGACAACGCTTTGACCCGGCCGATTATGGAACGCACACATGGTGTTCACCGCAAGGTTAATTTACCCCAATTTGCTCAACAAACGTGTCAAAAGCGAGCCAAAGAAGAACCGATTAGCGTCAACACCACAGCCCCGGCAGCGGGCCGTAAAGCGGTTATTTATGCCACATGCTTTGGTGAATATAATGATCCAGATATCGTCTTAGATACCCGTGCGGTACTGGCTAAAAATGGAATCGCGGCTGAAATCGTGTACCCACAATGCTGTGGCATGCCACAGTTAGAACAAGGCGATATTGCGCGCGTTGCCGATAAGGCCCGCGCGGTGGCCCTAGATATGAAATCATATGTCGATGACGGCTATGATATTGTTGTTCCGGTTTCTTCTTGTGCCTTGATGTTGAAATTTGAATGGCCTTTGATCGAACCCGATGATGCTCATGTCCTGGCTCTGGCCCAGGTGACCTTCGATGCTAGTGAATATATGGTCGATATAGCGACGAAAGAAGGTCTTGCCGATGGCCTTGAACCCTTGGCGGGCGGGATTACCCTGCATATAGCTTGTCATGTGCGGGCGCAAAATATGGGGCGTAAAGCTCAGGCCTTGCTTAAATATATTCCCGATACGGTGACCACTGTGATTGAACGGTGTTCCGGGCACGGTGGATCGTGGGGCGTGATGAAGGACCACTTCGACACTGCCCTTAAAATTGGTGGCCCGGTTTTTCGCCAAGCTAAAAAAGCCGAATCGGCTTATGTGGTAAGCGAATGTCCCTTGGCTCATGACCACGTCTTGCAAGGAATGGAACTTCAGGATGCTGATGTTGCGGGGCCTGAAAAGGCTCTTCGGCACCCCCTGCAACTGCTGGCACGGTCCTACGGCCTGACAAAACAAGGAGATCAATGATGTCGAAATTAGAACATGTCATCACGCGCGCCGACATTATGGATATGCCCACGTATGCCCATGAACGGAACGCTCGGCGCAAAGCGATGACGGTTATAAAAAAAGATCGTCGAGTCCATATTGGCCCGGATGCGACGGCCTATTTTGAAAACTTCGATACGGTGTGGCACCAAATTCATGAAATGCTGCACATTGAACAAGGGGGTGAGGTGCAAATCAGCGATGAGCTGAGTGCCTATAGTACGCTGGTGCCCAATGGGCATGAACTGGTGTGCACCTTAATGTTTGAAATTGAYGAYCCAGAACGTCGTGGWAAATTCCTGGCGGGACTTGGCGGTATTGAAAATACGGTGAGCTTAAGCATTGGTGATGAGGTCATTGTCGCCACGCCGGAACAAGATGTCGAACGGACCAATGCCGATGGCAAAGCCTCATCCATCCAATTTTTGCACTTYAATTTTAAGGCTGAACAGGTGGCACAATTCARGCAKACGGATGCYCCAATCGTRTTGGCGATCGGACAYGAAAAATAYGGTCACATGGCTATTWTARSGCCTCAARTYCGCACAGCYTTRGCGGCAGATTTTGATTGAGTGTGTTTCTGAGGAMCGKCAYTYTRTYTAAATTCAAGTGACGTAATTTNAAAGCGCCAGCGTCTGTTTGATCTGTTTAGGCTCTGAAGTGATTTTCAGACGTTATGTGCCTATGCCTCCTTGATTTAGGCTATTTTACAAAAAGGGGCTGCACCAGATTAACGAGTTCAAATTACCTTTAGCCCATTGCCTTAATTGTGATAAATAAGATTATGGGTCACTGTTGTTAAAACGCCACTCACATTTCTTTGCAATACCGTTAAATGTCCGCACATGGCGCTTTGCTTGAGTTTAAAAATTATTGATACCGATGATGTGTTTTTCTTGTCAGAAATATATCAGAATGGTTGATCCGAAAATGTTTAAATTCGGAAACATCCAGCACGTTATAGCCCCGCGAGCAGTCAGGATAAACGATGCAGTCTGGGACAACCTTGGGGCAATAATTGGATATAATGGTGCTGATGAAGCGTCAGCAATAACCTTCGTGTAGGTTTTGTCTGTACGCTTTAAAAGCCAAATACAGGGCTGCCCCACGGCCCCGTTTGCCTTGATGGCGGCGACCAAAGTAACGTTCACCGATTTCTATCTTGCCCGTAAAACTAAGTCCAAAAAATACGTGACGGGTAAAGGTGCGATCATAAATCAAGTGTATGAGAAGCTGCGCAGAAAAATTAAGTTAATATTTGCGAGCTATACCGGGTGAGTGTCCTTCGCCAGCTTGTCAAAATCCTCCACACAAAGATTATGCTGACTTAAATGGCTCTTTCTTATGTCGGCCATGATAACACCTTTTGTGTGTTATCTGCTCTAGCCCCTAAAAATATAAGTCGGTAACGCATTGATTATAGGTCTGTAATGATATTGAAGCTGAGATTAGGGCTTACAATTTAAATCATTGCAATAGTGAAACTATATTTGATTCAAAGGCCGACTAAGGCGAATAGCTTTAAGTCCGCTATCAGAAATTAAGGAAATCTTAAGGCTAAATTGACCGACGGAGCTGTGGTCGATGGGTGTATTTAGGCTTGACGATTGGTGCTCATAAAAATACCATAATATCAAAGCATTAGATATCTATAATTATTTATTATGAATATCTAATAGCCATAATAAATAATTATTCTAGGCTCTCACCCTTGAGTACGCCCCAAAAATCGCTACGCGCCATCCAGCCTTCAAAGCCTTCAACTTCGATTCTGCAAAACTTTGAACCACTGGGGCACGATATGAGCCGGCCGACGACGCTGTCTTGTAATTTTACGATGGGCCTTGCTTTGCGATCAGCCTTGCTTAAAACGGTTTTAAGACGGCCGATGATGATAAAGGTGCGTTTAGCACTGAGCATGGTTTGGTGGATCCACCCTTGAGAACCTTGCCAATCCATGACCTTGCGCCAGGTCTTGTATTCGGCAATCACCTGCAACGGTAGCCCTGATTTTCGGTACACCCAATCAACGGGATATTGTATACCGGGTCCGGTGCGTAAATTAACTTCACCGGCGCGTAAGGAAACGAAACGGGGCAACGGCAAACCGGATCCCGAAACCTGGGCCTGGCTTGGCTGTGTGCTAGATAGGATGATGAAGCTAAAGAGCAGGGCAAGCGCCAAGCGCATGGCCGATTCTCCTTTGGAAGTGAATGATTAAACGGCGAAAACGATTATAGAGTACCTATAAACCATAACATGATGAATGAGTGGTAAAGGAAGCAATAAATTTGCACATGCTTGTTCTGGACTTAGCCGCAGCAAGCTGGTAGGCAAACACGTATGAATTTCAAGGAACGTATTTTCATGACCACCAACACAACCCAGACGAAGACCAAAGTCATCGTAACGCGTCGACTGCCCGATACCATCGAAACGCGGATGATGGAACTGTTTGATGTTGAGCTGAATTTGACGGACACGCCGATGAGCCAGGCTGATTTGATTAAGGCCGTACAGTCGTGCGACGTGTTGGTGCCCACCCTGACCGATGAAATTAACGCTGATGTGTTGTCGCACGCCGGTGACCCGTTAAAATTGATTGCCAATTATGGAGCGGGAATCGACCACATTAACTTGGATGTTGCGCGGTCCAAACGTATATCCGTTTCCTACACTCCAGATGTGCTGACAGAAGACACGGCCGATATGACGATGGCGCTGATTTTAGCCGTCTCTCGGCGCTTGGTCGAAGGTGAAAAGGCCTTGCGCGCAGGGGAATGGACGGGGTGGTCTCCGACTTGGATGTTGGGCCACCGTATCCACGGCAAGCGATTGGGCATTGTTGGCATGGGACGCATTGGCTGCGCTGTGGCGAAACGAGCCAAGGGCTTTGGGCTGTCGGTGCACTATCACAACCGCGCCCGGGTTCACGAAGACATCGAAAAAAATTTAGAGGCGACCTATTGGGAAAGCCTTGATCAAATGTTGGCGCGTATGGATATTATATCCGTGAACTGYCCGCATACCCCYGCKACSTATCATTTRCTGTCGGCRCGGCGGCTGCGGCTGATGCAAAAACACGCCTATATCGTCAATACTGCTCGCGGCGAAGTGATTGACGAGGCAACGTTGATTGACCTGTTAAAAAGTGGACATATTGGCGGCGCTGGCTTGGATGTTTATGAAAACGAGCCTCATTTTAATAAAAAGTTTTTAGATCTGAAAAACGTCACATTGATTCCCCATATGGGTTCGGCCACCGTGGAAGCCCGCATAGATATGGGTGAACGGGTGCTGATTAATATCAAAGCTTTTATTGATGGCTATGGTTCACCTGACCGCGTTATTGGAAAAATTTAAGCCATTTTGCGCCCAGGTCATGTAACCAAGTCATGCGCGGATAAATCCTTGATGCTGGGGTGACGCCCACATAACGGGCATCCTGGGTCACGTTTAACTTTAATGCGCCTAAATTGCGTGGCGAGCGCGTCATAAATCAACAATGCGCCCGACATGCTATCCCCAATTCCCAGTAACTCTTTTATGACTTCTGTGGCTTGAAGAGATCCAATCGTACCGCAAAGGACTCCTAAAACGCCGGCCTGGGCGCAGCTTGGCACCAGGCCTTCGGGGGGGGCTTTTGGGAAAATACAGCGATAACACGGGCCATCAGGATCGCCGCCGGGAAACCCTTTAAAGGTTGCGACTTGTCCATCAAAGCGCAAAATGGCCCCGCTTACGAGTGTACGCTTGGCAAAATATGCGGCATCATTGATCAAAAATCGGGTCTCAAAATTATCGGAGCCATCGGTCACAATATCATAAGCAGAAATCAGGTTTAAGGCATTCCCGACGTTCAGGCGTTCCTTATAGGTCACGACATTGACTTCAGGGTTTATGGCTTTTAGCGATTGCGCGGCGCTGGCGACTTTATCGGTCCCAATGCTTTCGGTGTTGTGGATGATTTGGCGTTGCAAATTGGACAGATCAACTTGATCGTCATCGATTATGCCAATTGTACCTACGCCAGCCGCGGCCAGATACATTAGAACGGGCGCGCCTAGCCCCCCTGCACCCACAACTAGAACTTTGGCTTTGAGCAACTTTTCTTGACCGACGCCGCCGACTTGCGGTAACAAAATATGGCGGGCATAGCGTTGGATTTGCTGTTCACTAAAGTCAAGGACCATCGGTTGCTTTCATAAAAAAAGGGCCGCCCCGAACCGGTCGGTACGGCCCTTTATTGTAGGCATCACAGCTATGTGATATCAAGGCCTTCGAATAACGCTGTCGACAGATAACGTTCAGCAAACGAAGGTAAAATGACAACGATGTTTTTGCCCTTCATGTTGGGGCGTTTACCGACTTCTATGGCGGTGGCGATGGCGGCACCCGATGAAATACCAACGGGTAGACCTTCAAGCTTTGCGACTTTGCGCGAAAAGGAAAAGGCCGATTCGTTACCAATTTGAATAATTTCATCAATCAAATCGACGTCCAACACGGCGGGAATGAAACCAGCGCCGATGCCTTGAATTTTATGTGGCCCGGGAACGCCGCCTGATAAAATGGGGCTATCTTCGGGTTCAACGGCAATCATTTTAAGGCTGGGCTTGCGGGGTTTTAAAACGCGACCAATGCCTGTTAGGGTGCCACCCGTGCCGACGCCGCTAATGATGACATCCACTTCACCGTTTGTATCTTCCCAAATTTCTTCGGCGGTGGTGGAGCTATGAATGGCTGGGTTCGCAGGGTTGTTGAATTGTTGAAGCATGAAATAACCTTCGGCTTTAGACAATTCCTCGGCGCGTGCAATTGAGCCTTTCATACCTTTGGCTGCTGGAGTGAGGTCAAGTTTGGCTCCTAAAAAGACCAACATCTTACGGCGTTCTATGGACATACTTTCGGGCATGGTGAGAACCAGGTTGTAGCCTTTCGCCGCACACACAAAGGCCAAGGCAATGCCCGTATTGCCAGAGGTTGGTTCGACYAAGGTATCGCCGGGCTTGATATCTCCGGCGGCTTCAGCGGCTTCAACCATCGCTTGGCCGATGCGGTCTTTAACACTAGAGAGGGGGTTAAAGAATTCGCACTTACCCATCACGGTGGCATCGACCCCTTCAGATGCGGTCAAGCGTGACAGTTTAACAAGCGGCGTGGCGCCGATGGTGTCTAGGATGCTGTCATAAACGCAGCCCCGAAAACGTGGGTTATTTTGAGTTTCCATGGTCTTTTCCTTACTTTAAATTGTGAAGTCCAGGCTTTTGCGCCCTTCGCTTTCGATGCCGGCATCAAGTGCACGATTGCACATATCGTCAATGGAAACCGCATCAAAGTGGTTCATCATATCGTCTTGCATATTCATCCAAACGGGTCGCACAACCTTACAGCCCAATTCCGATCCGTTTTCAGTATTCAAAGGATCTTCGGCTGTTTCCATCTTGCGGACCGTACGGACGATRTCGCCGATGCTGATGCGGCGGCGTTCRCGRGCMARTCGATACCCCCCCCGTGGTCCCCGCACGCCAATCAAAACGTCTTCGCGCACCAATTGTTGGAGGGCCTGCTCAAGGTAACGTTTGGGAATACCCTGGCGGCGCGTAATTTCTCGACTTTGCACGGGCTCGCTGCTGGCATGGTAGGCAATGTCTAAAACAGCTTCGATGGCAAACAGCATTTTCTTGGAAAGGCGTAACATAAGATCTTAAATCCTTAAAGGGCTGCATGGTGTATAAATTATGAGGTTTTTGTTGATGTGGAGGTCTTAGAGGTTGTTAAAGTCTGGGTTCCGGTCGATCCAAACCCACCCTCACCGCGATGTGATGACGCCAGGTCTTGGGTCGTTTCCCAGATGACTCGAGACACCGGGGCCACCACCATTTGCGCAATGCGCATGCCACGGCTGATGATAAAATCGTCATCGCCCAAATTAATCAGCAGAACACGTACTTCACCGCGATAATCTGCGTCAATTGTACCCGGCGCATTCAACACGGTGATGCCATGTTTATGGGCCAGCCCGGACCTTGGTCGAATTTGGGCTTCAAAGCCAACGGGCAATTCAATCGCAATCGAAGTCGGGACCAGGGTGCGATTGCCTGGCCTTAAAATTTGGTCGTTTGAAACGGCAGCCAACAGATCAAGGCCTGCGCTGAACGGTGTCGCTCGTTCGGGTAAAGGCAGGTCGGTGCCGTGTTCTAATTGTTTGATGCCAACGACAACATCGTTGGCTTTGCGATCGGTCATGCTTCTAAATTCTCAATTTGATCGGGACTTATGGCAAAATAATCKCGAATACAGGCTGCTAATTGTTGTGCCACGGCGGTTTTAGATTGGCTTGGCCAGTCTTCAAGGGCGCTTTCAGTCAACAGGTGAACAGTATTAAAGTCGCCGCCAAAGGTTTGGGTCGGGGCCGATACATCGTTGGCCATAATCCAATCGCAGCCCTTACGCACCAGCTTTTGCCGGGCGTTGGCGACAACATTTTCGGTTTCTGCGGCAAAACCAACCACCAAAGATGGACGTTGGGGCCCGGGTATGGATAAGATTTCTAAAATATCACTATTTTTGACAAGCTGTAATTTAGCCTCATTTATTTGATCGTCTTTTTTAAGTTTCTGCTGTGCGGGAACTAAGACCCGCCAGTCGGCAACAGCGGCRGCRCACACGGCRATRTCRGCAGGCAACGCAGATTGTACGGCMTTCAACATGTCMGATGCRCTTTCMACRTCAACAACAGTCATTCCCTTAGGCGAAGGCAGGTCAACCGGGCCGCTGATCAAAGTGACCGAACACCCAAGRTCGCGAAGGGCAATKGCAATYGCGTGACCTTGCTTGCCACTGGACCGATTGGTGATAAAACGCACGGGGTCAATGGCTTCATGGGTTGGGCCGCTGGTCACAATGGCGTGTTGCCCCGCSAGTGGTYTTTTTRGGGCAAAAAAATCAAGCAGGGCTTGAATGATTTGGGAAGGTTCGGACATACGACCTTGGCCCCATTCMCCRCAGGCCAGCTCACCYTTGTCRGGSCCAATGATGGTTACATTGCGTGCTTGCAAGGTTGAARTATTGTCTTGTGTTGCTGCATTTTCCCACATTTCGACATTCATCGCTGGCGCAACAAGAATAGGTTTGTTGCAGGCCAAAAGAACGGTGCTGGCCAGATCATCAGCAATACCATGCGCCATCTTTGCCAAGGTGTTCGCGGTGGCAGGGGCAATCAATATAACATCGGCTTGGCGGGACAATTCGATATGGTCCATACCTTCATGGTGGTCCATATTTTCTTTCGCGGCCAGAGAAAATAGCTGGGTGTGAACCGGATGCCCCGAAAGGCTTTGTAACGTTAACGGGGTAACAAATTGCGCGCCACTGTTGGTCAAAACGCACTGGACCTCAGCCCCAGATTGGACCAAAAGGCGAACAAGGTCAGGCGCCTTATAGGCAGAAATGCCACCCGTGACGATCAAACAGACACGCTTTGAAGTCAACATTGGTCAATCCCAATAATTAACGAAAAATTATTGTGGATAAATTAAACTACATAACAAATTAGTGCAAGGTTATATTTATGACAGTTGCATTGGTATTTAAACTTGGGGTGCCCTAGATGTTTAGTCCCGGCATTTGATGGTGCAATATTCTCCCTAGAATGGAAGGAAGCACTCTGGGACAAATTTTACACGGCAGCGCCACGACGACTGA
>JAESSB010000012.1 GCA_016764335.1 Magnetovibrio sp. | reverse complement strand
GCTTCTAGCATCAATACCCGCCTGGATAACCTGCGCACGCCACACGCGGGTTTTGTCTTCGTTACGCAACACGCCTAAGCCTTCCAAGATACCCTTGCGATACATTTCCTTGGGCAACATCCATCGATTGGCCGTTCGGTAACGGCCRTACCCTGCKAACAACTCATCACCRCCTTCTCCCGACAGCACCACTTTAAGGCCTTCAATTTTRGCYTTTTCAGCCAGTTTCCACGTCGGCAATATAGCATAGTCGGCAACGGGATCGTCCATGTGCTTGGCGATTTGCGGCAASGTTGCCCAAAAGTCAGCRGCCCCAAATTCGACTTCGATATGCTKRGCYCCTWCAAATTTRGCAAGRTTACGRGCNWAATNTTCGTTCRTCGGGGGCGAGCGTTCCGCTGAAYCCGGCCGTAAAAGCAAGCACMGGTTTYGCGTTYAAACGGTTCATYATCGCCAGTAAAATTGAAGAATCAATGCCGCCGGATAAAAACATCCCATAAGGCACATCAGAACGTTGATGCACACAGATCGTATCATTCAAGAYRTCATCTAAGTCATCSAYRGCCTGAYYTGCWGAAATATCCCTTGGKCCMCCYRTMGGCAAAGCTTGGCGTACSCGCCGTTCGATAATYTGTCCGTCCTTAATCCGCAACGTTTCGCCCGGCAACACGCGATGAACGCCCGCAAGGGGCAACGTTGACCCGGTGGTGAATTGCAGTTGCAGCAGCTCGTCACGTTTGGCGGCATCAAGCTGAGGCTCAACCAATTTAGCGGCCAGCAATGCCCCGGCTTCAGAGGCAAAGGCAAAGCCCCATTCCGTCATTGCGTAATAGAGTGGCTTGATGCCAAAGGGATCGCGGCTTAGAATCAAATGTTCGGTCGCACTATCCCAAATGGCGATGGCATACATGCCGCGCAGATGATCGATAAAATCTAAGCCATGCTTCAAATACAAGTGCAACGGAGGTTCACAGTCCGAATTGGACSTAAAGCYCACATGGGGCATYTGCAAACGAAGTTCAGRGTTGTTGTAGATTTCTCCATTGGCGATTAAGGCCACTTCACTTGCGTCTTTGCGCTGCTGGACAAACGGCTGGTCACCCGTTTGCAGATCGACGATGGCCAACCGTGTGTGGATCAACGTACAGGGTCCATTGACATAGGCCCCCTGCCCATCTGGACCGCGATGCACCAACGCATTACTGAGGCGTTCAATGACGCCTGCATTAGGCTTGCCAACAAGGCCAGCTATGCCACACATGATTGTCGTTCCTTAAGGTCAGCCTGCGATCTGTTGGAAGAAGTTTAGGTACTGTTTCACCACTTGTGCCTCTGTAAATTCAAATTCGTAGCGGCGCCGTCCGGCCTGGGCCAAATCAGCAGAAAGTGTATCATCGTTCAACACACGCTTAATGGCCGTGGCCATCGCAGGGGCATCATCGACAGGTGTCAGAACGCCATCAACACCGTCTTTAATCAGCGCAGACGGCCCCTGGCTGGCCGCAGCCACGACGGGGCAGTTTTGCGCCCAGGCCTCAATGACCACGTTGCCCAAAGGCTCATGCCGTGATGGACARACAAACGCATCGCCCGCCGCAAGCAARGCTGGAACATCRTCGCGCCAGCCCAACATGCGAATACGCGGGCGCACGCCAAGGTCTTGGGCTARGGCTTCCAAACGTCCTCGTTCTGGCCCTTCACCCGCGATTCCTAGGTAAGTGCCGGGAATATTAACCAAAGCCCGGATTAACGTGTCGAAAGCCTTATTTTCATGCAGACGCCCCAAGGTTAAAATAAACTTGGCGCGTTCGGGTAAATTCAACGATCGACGGGTCACCGCAACGGCCGTATCTGCCGCAACAAAATTAGGCAGATAATGGGTGTCTTCTTCTGGCCAGCCTTCGGATTTTAAGTAATCACAAATGTCGATGGTGTTGCCGACCAAATGCGCACAGTTACGATAATATTTGAGGCTGTAGTACCCGCCCATTCTTGCTGCGAGYACATAATTYAAATCCCCYGGRCGACGCCGGGGCATCTTGGATGTCGCGCGGTTCATCCAGGATAAAACGGCTTGTGGCCTGAATTCCCTCAGTTGGCGTTTGATCTGCATTGGCGTCTTGAAATCCAAAGCACCACCGAACTTAAGCGTCACGGGTTCAATTCCCACGGCCCGCAGCAGTGCCGCGCGTTGATCGTTTTCACGAATAACCACGCGTTGATCAAGACCCGCTTTGTGCAAGGCAATCACCAAGCGCACAAAAAAGGCTTCTGCCCCGCCAAATTCAGCCCCAGCCATAACTTGTAATACACGCATTTTAGTCGTCCTCTAATCGGGCTTTTAAATAAGAAAGCAATGGGAATAAGCCAGCCATCAACGAAATCAGAAAACCGTAACCGCCTTCTTTATAACCTTTTCGTCCGATGTAGCATTTGAARAAYCGCGAAAACAACCGRCGAATGTTATTGGCAAACGAYCCAATTTCGCCGGAAKCMCGAAGRTCGCGGGCTCGCGCCGTAGTATAACGATCTAGACGCATGATCATATCGGAAATATCTTTATCAACCAAGTGCATCATGCGGTTTTTCAGCCACATGCGTTCGCCCAAAAGCTTAACACCGGGATGTATACGTTGCTGTCCCCAGACCTTAGCCCCCTTGGAAAATAAGCGCACMGTAGCACTCACCCCCCAAGAACACCCCCACCCCTGACGCACCAAGGTCTTGCCGATGTAATTATCATAGGGRATTAGAAAATGGCCGAACGGTGCATTTTGAATAACTTGGCGAATTTCCKCTGCCAATTCTGTCGATACCCGTTCGTCCGCATCGACTTCTAAAATCCAGTCACCTTCACAGATATCAAGGCCAGCGTGACGCCTGGGGCCTTCGATATCCCAACGGCCTTCAATCAGGCGGTCWGTRTATTTGGCGGCGATGGMTTTTGAACCATCCGTRCATTTATCCAAGACCACCACCAATTCGTCGGMAAAYCCAAGCGTTTGRAGACAGGCWTCCAGGTGTTCTTCTTCATTATGGGCRACCACCAGAGCSGTCAAYTTGGGTTCTTTATCGGCGGTCATGTCACTTCGTTCCACAATTGTCGCGCAGACGTTTGTGCTAAGTCTACGCTAATGTCCGTCATCATACACGGTGCGTTCTTATAATCGTAATGTTCAGGGAACACTTCGTCATAGCTTTTTTCACCCCGCACAGCGCGACACTTTACCCCCCATGGGGCATAATGCTGTTCACGCGAAGGCCCAAACAAGCCCAACGTCGGTATTCCAGAAGCCGCCGCCATGTGCATAAGGCCTGAATCATTGCCAACGTAAAAATCGGCGCGTTCAAGACACGCATACACGCTCAACAGGGGGATATCGCCGACGAGATTAAGGGTGCGATCAGCAGGCAACGCTTTCAACACGGGTTCYGCCAATGCGAACTCAGACGAATGCGCAATCACGGCKATACGCGCGCCCGGCAAAATTCCATCTTTGGCCGTTAAACGCAAGGCCAATGCGGCAAATCGTTCGGCTGGCCACGTTTTTCCGCACCAGTTCGATGTCGGTCCCACGGCCAAGACCGCCCCATCGCCGCTCATGAGCTGTTTCGCTTGGTCTACGTGCTCAGGCAAGGTCCATAGTTTGGGCGCCGGTGGATCGTCTTGAACGTTTAAGATTGAGGCCATCGCAACCACGCGGTGGACATCTAATTTACCGGCACGACCCAGATGGATTTTCCGTTTGGCAGGCAGGGCATAACTGAGCGGAGCATTACGCAAATCGACAACGACATCCCACAACGTTAAAACACAGTGTCGCCACATTTTCCACCAATGTAGGGAATATTTTTGCTTCGCCAATTTAACGATTGTTTCCAATCTTGGTACACCTTCAAACAAACCAGAAGGCACCGGTCCAGATACAACGGTCACACGAGCGCCCGGGTATTCGTCCAACATACGCGCAAGTATGCCTGTCGATAACACAGCGTCACCCAACCGGTTAGATGTAATAAACAAAATGCGTGTCAAAGCTTCACCAACTGAACTAAGAATCGGCAGGGATAGATTCTGCCCCCTTTATAAGGGGGGGCATCTTATTTTCCCAGCCCCTCTTGCCTTTTCCCCCGAAAAGACCCACTTTCATATACATGTATATTCCCCTTAATAATCGCGCCCTCATTAAGGTTGCGGGTCCAGATGCTCGTGATTTTTTACAAGGCCTTATCAGCCAAGACACGCACCGTGTTTCGGCCACTCATGCTGTGTATGCGGCACTGCTTTCCCCACAGGGTAAATTCCAGGTCGATTTCTTCTGTTTTGAAATGGATGGCGCSCTTATTTTAGAGTGCGAAGAAAGCTTGGCYGCMAGCCTTTTRAAACGCCTTTCSATGTACAAACTTCGCTCAGACGTTGAACTCAGCAACATCAGTGCCGACTTTCAGGTTTTTGCTGTCTTGAACGCTTCAAGTGCCCTTGGCTTTATCGATCAAGACCGCGGCGAAGCAAAGCCGTTGGCTTCGGGGATCATTTTCATTGACCCTCGGATCAGCAGCATGGGCTGTCGCATTGTTCTTAAAAAGGACGATAACGCCCTCCCAAACCTTGGCCTTTCGCCTGGCGATTTTCAAGACTACGAACACCAACGTATGACAACGGGGATTGCCGACGGATCACGGGATATGACGATCAACAAGGCTTTGCTTTTGGAAAACGGGTTTGAAGAACTTGACGGTGTATCGTTCAACAAAGGCTGCTTTATGGGCCAAGAACTTACCGCCCGCACGCGGTATCGCGGTTTGGTTAAAAAGCGCCTGTTACCCGTAACCATTGACGGCACCCCCCCGCCCTATGGCTCTATTTTGATGTCAGGGARCCATGAAGTCGGCGAAATGAAATCCAGCCAAGGTGATGTTGGRCTRGCYCTGGTGCGCCTTGATCAGCTTGCAAATGATGTCACGTTCCATTATGGAAACACAACGTTAACCCCCAGTGTTCCAGACTGGGTCGTATTTCAAGGCCAAGACCATACTTAAGGACCACCATGAGCGACCAACGCCTGCCCGACAACATCCCCGACCTCTTGCAATTCATCAGCGTAGTCTATGATTACCGTATCAACGAATGTGGTCCGGTCGCAAACGGTGTTTTTTGGTCCAGTCAGGACTTACAGGTCTTAAGGTATGAAGTCTTGTTGAAGGCGATTTTCCCCGAAGATTTAAAGGGACCGATCAGCATCAACGACCTGGGTTGCGGATATGGGGCTTTGTTCGATCTGATTGCCAAAGACCCTATGATGAAAAGTGGTCGTTACATAGGCTATGATATATCTGAAAAAATGATCCGCACCGCGAAAACCCAGCATCATGACTTCCGCACGCGTTTCATCACCAGCCCTGTGGCAACCGAAGTGGCGGATTACAGTTTTGTCTCCGGCACCTATAATATGTATATGGGAACCGATGCCGTTATGTGGCGGCAATATATAAAAACCAGCCTTAACGCGCTCTGGTCAAAAACAACCAAAGCCATGGCCTTCAATTTGTTGTCTGAAAAGTCGACGAAGAATTTCCCGGATCTTTTCTATGCCAATGCGCAAGAGTTTACCGAATACGCCTTAACCTTATCACCCAAAATAGAGCTGATTGACGATTACGACGACAATGAATTCACCCTCATCGTAAAACGTCAGAGGACTCTTTAGGGTGCGATTCTTTTGAGGCGATTTTCAAGGTCCGCACCACGGGCTTTGGATATATCCAAACCCGTCAATTTTAAGATTTGCTGTTCCATTTCGCCAAACAACCGCCGATAAGCGTATTGGCGTTCCTGATCCGTCCCTTGAATACTGTCAACATCTGCAAAATTCCAACGCACGATGACCGGGTCAGAAAACCAAATGGGGTAACGTTCCTTGTTGCCATCACCGTCGATAACGATAACAGCATCAAGGCGTGGGGCTTGGATCGTGGCAAAATCGTCCCAGCTTTTTGACCGTAAATTAGACGTATCGTAGCCCGTTTGCTTAAGGATTTCTAGGGTAAAGGCGTTTACGTTCCCGTGTGGTTTACGGCCCGCACTGAACGCCTGAAAAGCCTTTCGCCCAAGTTTATTGAGCAAGGCCTCTGCCATGATAGATCGGCTTGAATTACGAGTGCTTACAAAAAGTATATTCAGAGCATAATCGACCAATCCGCGCACCCCCACCATCAATATCAAAATATAATTGTCTTGCTTAGGTATTTTTGTCTTCAAACACAGCACCCAAAGCAGCTTGAGCCGCAGCCAAACGTGCAATGGGAACACGGTACGGTGAACACGACACATAGTCGAGTCCTGCACTGTGGAAAAAATGCACTGATCGCGGATCACCGCCATGTTCACCGCAAACACCAACTTTAAGGTCGGGACGGACCGCCCGTCCACGTGCCAGACCCATTTTCACCAGCTCCCCAACGCCGCTTTGATCTAGGCTGGCAAAGGGATCGTGTTTAAACACGCCCTTTTCACGATAGGTCTGCAACAATGTCGCTGAATCATCACGCGACAAACCATACGTCATTTGCGTTAAGTCATTGGTACCAAAGCTGAAAAAATCAGATTCTTTGGCGATTTCTCCGGCTTGCAAACAACTTCTGGGCAATTCAATCATGGATCCGATTGTGTAGGGAATCTTTGCCCCATATTCCGCCAAAACCGTATCGGCAACATTTTTAATCAACGCTTTGAGACGGGAAAATTCTTCTCCATCACACACCAAGGGGATCATAATTTCCGGCAATACGGTCATTTCATGGGCTGCCACGTTACAGGCGGCTTCAAATATTGCCCGCACCTGCATTTCGTAAATTTCAGGATAGCTAATGCCCAAACGGCAACCACGATTGCCGAGCATAGGGTTAGTTTCAAACAAATCGGACGTACGCCTTCTAACGACATCAACAGTCACCCCCAATTCCTTCGCTACATCTTCAATATCGCGGGGATGTGTTGGCAAAAATTCATGAAGAGGGGGATCAAGCAAGCGGATCGTKACSGGCARSCCRTSCATAAYTTYAAAWATSYCWWCGAARTCTYYGCRCTGMWWWGGCAAMAGTTTMKCYAGSGCTRWWWSSCGRSYWTCCAAGYYSTCCGCCAARATCATYTSACGYAYWKSAATGATSCGSTYYGSRTCAAARAACATATGYTCTGTSCGGNCMAAGNCCRATGCCTTSWGCSCCAAAATTGCGGGCTGCAACGGCGTCTTCAACAGTTTCAGCATTGGCGCGGACATCAAGGACACGAACCTCATCCACCCACTCCATCAAGGTCGCAAAGGCCTTGCCAAGCTTTGGCTCAACGGTGGGAACTTCGCCTTTCAGCACTTCCCCGGTCACGCCATTCAAGGTAATCACATCACCTTCGTGAAGCACGACACCTAACGACGACAGGGTTTTCGCCACGCAATCAATGCGAATGCCCCCGGCACCCGACACGCACGGCGTCCCCATACCGCGGGCCACCACGGCAGCGTGCGAAGTCATGCCGCCGCGCATGGTTAAGACACCCTTGGCGACGGACATGCCCTTAATATCTTCGGGGGACGTTTCAACACGGGCCAAAATAACGTTTTCACCGCGCGCCACCCAAACATCCGCATCGTCGGAGTTAAAGACCAATTTACCCGACGCCGCCCCCGGTGAGGCAGGAAGGCCGTGCCCCAAAATTTCACAAGGAGCATCCGGGTCAAGGCTTCGATGCAAAATTTGATCCAAATGGCATGGATCAATCCGGAGAATGGCTGTATTCTTATCAATTAAGCCTTCCGTTGCCATATCCACAGCTATGCTCACCGCCGCATCAATGGTGCGTTTTCCGGTGCGGGTTTGCAAAATCCATAGCCGCCCTTGTTGGATGGTGAATTCCATATCTTGCATATCTTTATAGTGGTTTTCCAACGTATGACGCACATCGTCCAATTGGGCATAAAGGTCGGGCATAATGTCTTGAAGGCTTGGTAAATCTGAATCCGTTGCCTGTCTTTCGGCCACCGTGAGCGGTTGCGGGGTACGAATGCCTGAAACCACGTCTTCGCCCTGAGCATTTTCTAAAAACTCCCCGAACAAGACATTTTCGCCCGTTGAAGGGTTGCGCGTAAAGCACACGCCTGTGGCGCTATTTTCACCAAGATTACCAAACACCATGGCCTGAACATTGACCGCCGTTCCCCAGCCATCGGGAATATTATACAGTTTGCGATAAGTCTGGGCGCGCTTGTTGGTCCAACTGTTAAACACGGCCCCAATGGCCGCCCAAAGTTGTTCTTTGGGGTCGGTCGGAAATGGCGTTCCGGTTTCTTCTTCAATCACCTTTATAAATTGCGGCACCAACACTTTCCAATCATCGACGGATAAATCCGCATCCAACGTCAATGAGTTGTCGACTTTATAGTCTTCCAGCATGTCTTCAAAATGACAGCGATCAACACCCAAGACAACGTCGCCAAACATCTGAATAAAGCGGCGATAGCTATCGTAGGCAAAGCGTTCATCCCCTGTSKWMTTKGCYAAARMWWTYACRGTTTYATCRTTYAARCCWARRTTMAGRAYYGTATCCATCATGCCAGGCATAGAGGCCTTGGCTCCGGAACGCACCGACAACAACAACACAGGGTCACTTTCGCCACCGCCGAATTTTGCCTTCATAATGGATTCCAGCTGCCGCACGGCCTCAAGAACTTGGGACTCCATTTCAGGCGGATAACCTCCATTGGTTTTAACAAAATAAGAGCAAACTTCGGTGGTTAAGGTAAATCCTGGCGGCACGTTCAGCCCAATGGCKGACATTTCATGCAGGTTSGCCCCCTTGCCGCCCAGCAAATCGAGCATGTCCTTTGYCCCRTCGGMTTGCCCATTTCCAAATGCGTAGGTCCACTTGTCCACCATGCGATTAGCTCCTAACCTTCGATTTTAGAAAAGTCGGCAATCTCACCCATGACCATCAAAATTTGAGAGAGCAGCAGCAGGCGATTGCTCCGAATATTTTTATCTTCTACGTTAACCATAACCTTATCAAAGAAATGATCTAGAGGGCTGCGCAGTTTCGCCAAGGCCGCCATGGCATCAACAAATTTTTCTGCGCGGGCCAAAGTTTGACCACTTTCCCCGGCACCTGACAAGGCGTCAAACAAGGCGCGCTCTTCATCTTGTTGAAACAAGCTTGCATCCGGCGCACCTGAATAGTGTACACCGTCTTTTTTCTCTTCGATGCGTAAAATATTTGCAGCCCGTTTATGGGCCGTCAAGAGATTAGCACCATCGTCAGAGCCGACAAAGGCCGACAAGGCCTCAACCCGCGCCAACAGCCTCACCAAATCATCCTCGCCACCCAACGCAAACACGGCATCAATCAAATCATGCCGCACGCCTTCAGATTTCAGATGGACTTTTAAGCGATCGGCGAAGAASGCRASCAGGTTTGAGGCAWKATYTTCGCCACCYGCTTTSCCAAAYACGCCCAAAAGGCCCAAACGAAGCTTGTTTTCGATAATCAGGCGAATAACGCCCAACGCCGCACGGCGGAGCGCAAAGGGGTCTTTCGATCCGGTGGGCTTTTCATCAATGGTCCAAAACCCGACTAAGGTGTCGATTTTATCGGCCATGGACACCGCCACAGAAACCGGAGCAGTTGGGCAAGAATCACCTGGGCCAGCCGGGGAATAGTGTTCTGAAATTGCGTTAGCGACCTCTGGGGCCTCACCGTCGTTAAGCGCGTAATAACGCCCGATCACGCCTTGCACTTCTGGAATTTCATAGACCATACCCGTCATTAAGTCACATTTACACAAGGATGCGGCCCGTTCGGCCTGAGCCTTGTCGGCACCCGTAAATTCAGCCAACACACCCGCCAAGGTTTTCAGGCGTTCGACCTTTTCGGCGACAGTGCCCAGCTTGGCATGGAACACGATGTCTTTAAGTTTTGGAATGCGGCTTTCCAACGTCACCTTGCGGTCTTGGTCCCAAAAGAATTTAGCATCAGATAGACGCGCGCGCAGGACCCGTTCATTACCCGCCGTGATCGCTTTGCCACCGTCCGGGGCAACTTGGTTAGCGACCGTTATGAAKTTAGGGGCCAACGATCCATCGGCCTTCAACAGGGTAAAATATTTTTGGTGCACCTTCAGGGTATCGGTCAGCACTTCGGGCGGCAGGTTCATGAAGCTTGCATCAATATGGCCCAGCAACACGACGGGCCATTCAACCAACCCGGTGACTTCTTGTAGCAAGCCTTCGTCTACGCGCAAGGTCARCCCCRYATCCGCYGCYAGCTGTTCAGCCTGGAYRACAATCGAAGCCTTACGATCGGCAGGATCAAGCATCACATGAGCCTTTTTTAATTTAGCCTTGTAGTCGGCAAAGTCGCTGATTGTAAGGGCACCCGGATTCAAAAAACGGTGCCCAAAGGTTTGCGAATTGGCTTCGATCGCTTCATAAGCCACGTTCACAACGTTACCGTCAAACAAGGCCAAAATATTGTGCAGGGGGCGCACCCAACGCTTGGTACCACGGCCCCAGCGCATAGATTTAGGCCAAGGCAAAGCATCGAAAGCACCACCAAGAATAGCCACCAGCACGTCCGCCGTTGGCAGACCTTTCTTTTCAATCACGGCGACATAGAACGTTTTGCCTTTGATTTCGCGTTGTTCACAATCGTCAAGGGACATGTTGCCAAGCGAGCCTACGAAGCCTTTTAGGGCTTGTTCGGGAGCACTTGTTTGGGGGCCTTTTTTTTCTTCGCGCACATCGGGCWGCTTTTCAGGTAAGCCATCGACCACCAGGCACAAGCGGCGCGGCGTGACATAGGCATTGGACGTGTCCCAGCTCAGCCCCGCTTTGGTTAGGCCGACTTCGACCAAACGCCGCAAATCATCGGCGGCACGCGCTTGCATACGGGCGGGAATTTCTTCACTAAAGAGCTCAAGAAGCAATTGTGCCATTAGACTTCYCCYCCTTCTTCRCCAGCCAGCCASGCTTCGCAGCAACCTTTCGATAGGTTTCGCACGCGTCCGATATAGGCTTGGCGTTCGGTCACCGAAATCACACCGCGCGCATCCAGCAGGTTAAAAATGTGACTGGCCCGGATACATTGTTCATAAGCGGGCATGGCCAAGGCTTTTTCCAAAGCCAGCAAATCCTGGCAATTTTCTTCGGCGTCATCGAACTGGCGCAACAACTTGTCGGTGTTGGCGTGTTCGAAGTTAAACGCAGATTGTTCTTGTTCGTTGCGCAAGAATACATCGCCATAGCGTACTCCACCTTCGCCATCAGGAAGGCCGTTCCAGTCTAGGTCATAGACGTTTTCGACACCTTGGATATACATCGCCAGTCGTTCCAATCCATAGGTCAGTTCCACTGCCACCGGATTACATTCGATACCGCCGACCTGTTGGAAATAGGTGAACTGCGACACTTCCATGCCATCGCACCAGACTTCCCAACCCAGCCCCCACGCGCCCAAGGTTGGACTTTCCCAATCGTCTTCAACAAAGCGAATATCATGCTTTTTTGGATCCACGCCAAGGACCCTCAGGCTGTCCAAATACAGGTCTTGCGAATTGAGGGGAGACGGCTTAATCACCACTTGAAATTGATAGTAATGCTGCAAACGGTTAGGGTTTTCACCGTAACGGCCATCGGTGGGACGCCGGGAAGGCTGGACATAAGCCGCGCGCCAAGGCTTAGGCCCTAAGGTCCGAAGCGTGGTCGCCGGGTGAAAMGTRCCCGCGCCRACTTCTTGRTCTTGAGGCTGCAACAACACGCACCCCTGCGAGGCCCAAAAGCCTTGCAACTTGAGAATCAGGTTCTGAAAGCATGTATCAGGGTTCGGGACTTGGCGGGATATGGACATGGTTAAAACTCTAACAAACGATTTTACGAGTGCGTTCAGCCGTTAAACGGACAGCCGTCTTTTCCGCACGATTTTGATCCGCGCGGCGTATAGCACTTGCACACCGAGCACTCGACCATATCTTCAACACCACCTTGCCGTCCAGCCCCCGCGTCCAAATCCTCTYGGGCACGGTTTTTGCGCTGTTCTTGAAGACGCCCAAAGRCCGCAAAGGCCTTCCACGCCAARTACACGACARCAACRGTAAATATAATCTTAGTTAACATAAAAACACTTGTAAGGTGGCACTTAAGCTCGGTCAAATGGTTATGGTGATCTTGGATCATAAAGTGAGCAGAAAGTTGGCCCAAGCGTCCACCATACGCAGTTGTATAATCGTGATTTTATACAACAATACATCATACTTCAGCCGGTTTCATTTCGATTTTAATTGTTCGGCACCTCTATAAATCCCTGTCCTTTCGCAGGCCTGCTAGGGCCTGTTGACAATTAGGGGATTCCCAACGGGGCTAAAATGTGATTCAAGCTTTCTTTTAGAATAAAGCAACGATGAACCCAGAACGTTTTGTTATCACCGATCAGGTTTGGACACAAATTTCCCCCGTTTTATCAGGGAAATCTACGGGTTGTGGCGTGTGCAAACAGGCTCCCCTTGGCGTGTTTTGCCTTCTGGGTTTGGACATTGGAACAGCACCTTTATACGGTTTCGGCGTTGGGCACAGCGTGGCATTTTTGATCGAATACTTGAGAGCCTGTCCAGCGAGATCGATTTTGAATATGTCATGATTGACGGGACCAGCGTTAGCGTTCATCAGAAGGCCAGCGGAGAAAATGGAGATTTAAGAATCAGGCCATAGGACGTTCAAGGGGCGGTCTGACCACCAAAATCATAGCTCTTGTTGATGCCTTGGGAAACCTCATTCGATTGACGCTTCTTCCGGGTCAACGCCATGATCTGCTTGGGGTTGAGACTGTGATCAAGGCTATAGAATTTGCGGCCTTTCTCGGTGACAAAGCCTTTGATGCAAATTGGTTACGTGACGAACGGGCAGAACGCAAAGCCAGTGTTGTTATCCCCTCAAAGAGCAATAGAACGTTATAAATTCCACACGACAAAGAAGCCTATAAAGGACGGCATTTGGTTGAAAACTATTTTGCTAAAATCAAGGAATTGAGGGGCATTGCTACGCGATATGACAAAACTGATGTCAGCTATAGTGCAAATTGGACCCTAGCAGCGGGCATAATCGCCGCTAGGTGATTGTCAGCAGGTCCTAGTAGATCACGTTCCTCAYGCAATATCCKGTTCTCTTTRCRAAGTCGTCRAAGCTCCTTTTGAACATCGTSATGCGGCCCTGACATGAGGTCCGCATGTTTATGTGCTGTGATCCATTTGCCAAGTGTTGACTCTCCGATCCCCAAATCTTCTGCAATCTGGCGACGTGATAATTCGCTTGTTAAAGCCAATTTAACGGCCTCAGCGCGGAACGCGTCTGTGTTGGTTCTGCGTGTCATTTAATCCTCCAAGATACGCCTTAGCGCGCCTTCGTCCCTCAGGACCTCTTCTGGGGTAAAGCCCCGAGGGAGGAAAACATCGTTTCCAGGGGCAACGTTGATTAATCTCGAAGGTGCTGTCTACTTTTTTCAGACAAGTCCAGTATCCAGTTTTAACCAGATAGGAACGTGCCCAAGCGATTTTATTTTCGTAACGGACAACCTCTCTTTTATTTGTTCTTTCTCGTTCTTCGGCAGAAAGCTTAAAAATATTCGCTAACTCTTCGTAAACTTCGCGTGGGCGGGCCTGCCCACCTTTAGAATCAAGGGTTGCTACTAACGGGGCCATCCAAATAAGTATTTCTGCTTTTGATTTTGGAGGAGTTTTCAACCCCCGATATTTCATGATGATAATTTCATAAACTATTTATAGTTATTTTTAGATGCCCACAACGTGTTAAAATACCAAAAATGATATGGTTATTTCAATGTTGTATATATGAACCTAAGCTGACGCTTTTTGAGGGCTAGTTGGCAGGCCCCTAGTTCACTAGACACTTGCGATCTTCTTTAAACACCTTTTCGAACTCGATTGAAGACAGCCCATTGTTGTTTTTGTGGCGACGCCTTGGATTGTCATAAAGTTCGATGTCGTTGGAGGCGTCTGATCGAGCCTCAGCCCTTGTTTTGTATATCCTTAGTTGGATTCGTTCCGTCTTCAACAGTGAGAAGAAGCTTTCGGCAACTGCGTAGCCCCTAGAAACGGTGTTTCCGAAGGCGCGCTAAGGCGTGTCGTGACAGTTATCTCGATGGTTCATGCTGACGTCCAGATTGTTGTCTACAAGGAAATTTCGCCAGTCTGAATATGTATATTGAACGCCCTGATCAGAATGGATTAGAACTTTACGTTCCGGTTTTCGTCGCCACAAAGCCATCAACAAGGCATTGATCACCAGGTCGGGCCGAGGATTGTTTTTCAGGCTCCAGCCGATGATTTGATGAGAGAATAAATCCAAGACAATGGTCAGGTATAGCTAACCTTCATGGGTTCGGACATACGTGAAGTCTGTGCCCCAAGATTGGTTGGGTTGCGGCACTTAGACCTGACGATCCAAGGTGTTTGGKGCGAYRTGACWGACACCRCCRCCYTTAAAACCTCTATGGCGTTTATAGCCCCGTTGAGAGCGAATATCTGCAKTYYGCATRATCCGRTRCASACGATTTTTRCCAYAACTTTCGCCKTGATCTTTCATRYCTTTGGTGATGTTGCGRTARCCATASGCACAKCCACTTTCTAACCAGTATTGCTTGATGGCTGGTTTTCGGTCCGGTACAGACAGGCCATAAAATCTTGCGTGATTGCACATCGGTACAAAATCAACAGGACCAAGAGGTGATCTTCAAGCCCACCCACGCCTCACGGACGCCCGCTTCGGGGCGACAATCTGCTCTTGCCAATGAGGACGAAAAGGCTCAACCAACGTCTCGGAAGGTGTCCGCCTCAACGCCCGTTAGGGACCTAACGTGTCGTTTGTAAATAAGCCATGCGCTGTTGAATCACACTTGAGTGAACAAAGATTCACCAGACTTTTGCAACAGGTCTACATGTAACTCATGCTTCGTATTTCAACATATAATTCAGAGTCTTTAAAGTAGAGTTAGGATAACGGGCCTATCCCCAAAATCGTCCAGAAACGCCGACAATGGTCACGGTAATGCCCAGTATTAAATTGATGGTGACAATGCGCCGGATCAACGCAAGGTGTTTGAAGCCCGCATCACAATCATCGGCATCGGCATCTGATTTGAAGGCGGAAAATGGTTTGAAATACATATAGGCAAACAGCCCGGTCATCACCCAAAAAAGGAGGTGCATGATTTCAACATGATAGCCCGCAGCCTGTAAACTGCCAAAATCCACATATGCCATGTGATAGCCCGTCGCTGCCAAAATCAAGATGGCCAACCAGACCCAAGAAAAAAACCGAGGCAGAACCCGTGACCAAACGCCTAATCGAATACCGGGCTGTTCCTTCATTAAGGCGGGACGTAAAATGAGGTGAGCAAAGAACATGCCACCCACCCATATGATGGCGGCGAGCACGTGTAGGGTGCTTACGATGGGRTWTAATATTTCCAAGWCTTTGNTCTCCTGTTGTCGNATTAGGTAAATCGTTCCCAACCTAACCCGTYCATRTCAATGTCGGGGGTGSCCCTGTTGGCAAGRTCSGCAATGATRCGTGCSGAYCCTGCCGCCATGGTCCACCCTAGTGTGCCGTGTCCTGTGTTCAGCAGCAAGTTTTCATGTTTGCCGCGACCCAAAAGGGGAAYWCCATCTGGYGTMGCAGGCCGCAGACCSGCCCAAAATWTGGCTTGTTYAGGRWCGCCMGAACGRGGAAACAAYTTKAGGGTGGTGTCCAAAATCARCTTGGYRCGGCTTTGATTGASSTCTGTGTTATAGCCWGAAAATTCGGCKGTGCCCGCAACSCGTAAGGTATCGCCCAAACGGCTAAASACYAATTTATAGCGATCATCTGTTAGGCTGGTGTRKGGGGCTTCATCYGAATCMGGATGGRTRATGGGTAGRCTTACAGAATAGCCCTTAGCAGGATATATGTGCAGCTTTAGCCCCATCGYCTTGGCAAKGTGCTGGCTGTTGCAGCCSAGGGCAAGTACAAATAAATCGCCMAAAACGGTGCCTTGGTCRGTCTGTGCYGATAYAAYTTTGTMGCCTTCGGTTTCAAGGTCCAACACGGTGGTGYYAAATTTATAAACAACCCCCATTTCGCGGGTYTTWTCAGCTAAYTTYTGYGTAAAGGYGAAGCAGTCYCCACTTTCGTCATGGGGTGACCAGGTGCCTCCGGTGAGCAATTGGGTKGAATGGGCGAGGGCGGGTTCAAGCTTTATACAGCCGTTGCGGTCTAATGGCCGGCGCTCACAGCCCAATTCCGTCATGGTGTGGGATTTTTTTAGAGCTACATCAAATTCGAGGCCATCGCGAAAAATATTGAGGATGCCGTGTTGGCGAAGGTTATAGTCAAAGTCGACTTCATTGCGAATAGCTTGATAACGTTCACGTGAATACAGAGCGACTCGCAATATTCGCGCAGCATTTTCCCAAAATTTTGGCTCTGAACAGTTGGCCAAAAATTCTAACGTCCACGACCATAGCGCCGGGTCTAAACGCAGGCGGTATAAAAGTGGGGCATCTTTGCGGCCTAACCATTTTATCGCTTTTAAGATGGTGCCGGGCGCAGCCCAAGGTTCAGCATGGTTAGCGGCCAACTGTCCGCCATTGGCGAAGCTGGTTTCCAAGCCCACGTCTTCACGTTGCTCAATCACAGTCACTTCATGACCATCACGGCAGAGTTCATAAGCGGTTGTGACGCCGATAATTCCGGCACCTAATACAATGAWTTTCATAGGCTCTTCCTGAGATGAATTTGTGCACAATGAGCTGCACTTATAGCACGCCCCAAGACGATACTGCGAACCAATGTTCCGCCTATGTCGTTGCTTTGCCAACCAACGATAAACGTCAAGGTAAAGGCCTCAGCTATCCCGTCTAACATCCTGGTCATTTCTGCTGGAGAGGCAAACCAAACGGTATCTTGGGAAAAGGATTAAGTCTCACAGCTTGTTTGCCAAAATTTTTCTGAAGGGCGTAATGAGAAGGTTCAGATCGTGGTTGGTCAATAATCAGGACGTAGGAACACAAGTAGCTCCTGAAACGTATTTGATGGGACAAGTCGGAATGCTCTAAAATATATACTATTATATATGAAATTGACTGCTATAATCAGGTGTATTTTGACTGGGGGAATTTATGATTATTAATCTGCGTGCGGGCTATATTTTGTTATCAATATTTGTTGTGGTTCTTACCACTTCGGGGTGTTCCACAAATGTGAAGTTGACACCTCAGAAAGCTGATGGGCAAAAAATTGTTTATCAAGATGGGCGAGCCGTCCTTATTTCAGAAAAAGATAATGTGGTCACACTTGCACCGTCGGAACCTATTTTCATTCAGTCCAATCAGGCCAAGTTTGTTGTTGCGGTTAAAAACCAAGGTGATGGCGATTTTGTGTTTTCGACAAACAATATAACTGCAAATTTTGAAGTTATTCGAATTCCAGAGCCCAAATCGAATGAACAAACAGCCCTGGCAAGCTTTAATTTTTTAGAAGTATTTGGAGTCTCAAAAGCTGAGGCATCAACGCCAGAACCAATAGCCCCCCTCCCTTCATTGGAGCCTATCGTTACAAGTACGGCCCTTAAAGTCTTTACGTATCAAGATTTAATACAAGCGGAACAAAAACGTCAAGACGGAGCAGCCTTCGCAGCAGCATTAGGCGGACTTGGTCGGGTTATGCAAGCCTCAAATGCTGGATACAGCAACGGTTCGGAAGGTGGCTATTCATATGACCCATATAAGGCACAGGCAGCTCAATCTGTCGCTCAGGAACAAACAAGCGCAGATTTTGCGCGTATCCAAGCGGAGGGCGTGCAAAATATATCCGAATTAAAAAGAACCATTTTGAAAATGCAGACCGTCGCCCCAGGACAATGGTATGGTGGAACTATGGTSGTTCAAATGCCAAAGMCAAGTGACAAGGCTATTCCKGTTCATGTCGTCGTGAASRTTGGRGACGARAGACATGAATTTAMWTACCTTTATGAGAARGTTCCAMAATAACTTTATGCCAAGTCGAATGTATGGATGTAAAAATCTGATCAGAAGGTTRTTRCTTTTTTTYACCTTTTGGGGACTGTTTGCGTCTTCCGCTTGGGCTGGTTCTTCYGATGTGGCCGTTATTATAGGCAATCAGAATTACGCATCTCCGGTTCCTTCTGTTCAATTTGCGCGTCGTGATGCGCAAGCCATGAAGCGATTCGTCATTGATATTTTAGGGATCAAAGAGTCTAACGTTATTGAACTTCTGGATGCGACGCAAAGTGAGATGCTTAACGTGTTTGGATCTGTAGACAACCCCAAAGGCCGCTTATTCCAATATGTCCGCAAAAATAAATCAAACGTATTTGTTTTCTATTCGGGCCATGGTGTTCCCGGTCCTGAAAGTGGACGTAGTTTCTTGTTGCCTGTTGAYGCAGCWCCGGATTTTGCRGAAATWAACGGMTAYCCARTCAARCAACTGTATAGGAACTTGTCTTTATTGGGGGCCAAAACTGTTCAGGTGGTTATTGATGCCTGTTTTTCGGGTCAGTCTGTTGCAGGCCCATTAATTAAAACAGCGTCAGCCGTTTTTCTGAGAAAAAAAGAGCCTGTCATTCCAAAGGGTATAACGGTGATTACAGCAGCAGAAGGCAACCARCTCGCCAATTGGGACTTAGATGCGCGATATGGCTTGTTTACAAATTACTTTCTGGAGGGMGCKTACGGTGCTGCGGATCGTGGGGACTATGGCAATGGTGATTCAAAGGTCACGCTTAAAGAACTTAAACTGTGGCTTGATGGTGAGATGTCGTATGTCGCCAAGAGGAAGTTTAAGCGCAACCAAACTTCATTCGTTTATGGTGATGATGCGACTATTGTGAGTGCCTTGCCKYATGGAAAAAAACAATCACGTCCKAAATTTTCCAACAGTATTTCRCAGCCTTTGATKACGACGCCTTCATCAGGAGAAGACTTTAGGATCTACAGCCCGAATATTGTCTTATCTATGTCACGAGGCGAAGGTTATGGGGGTACATCCTACATAAATATTGCAGCAAAGTACCTAGAGAATATTGGAATTGTTGATCTTGAAGGTGTTGGRCTTAATGGTCTTGAGACGATTGTGAATATTRGTRTTTCTGATGTTGTTTTTGARGAGGGTACAGATAATAGTACTCAGGCCTCTCARGTGATGCRGAAGATGTTCAGTAGYSAAGGMGGGKCCGTTCTTATRTCTCAATCATCKKCSTCTATTGCGCATGCCGTTGTTCGGCTTACAGCCAGGAGCCAGGTGAATGGTGCCATGATTTCTGTTGTTGGAAACGGTACGGGCCGCGCTGCAGGTGGGTCGCGAAGGCTGGCGAAAAGAAAGGCTGTGAAACAGGCCATTAACGATGGWGCTGAAAAACTAAGTCARCTTTTAAAGCCCCATTTTTTAGCCTATGCCGCTTTAGGGAGATGAAGATGCAAGGAATATCTCGTTTATGTGTTGTTTCTATGACCGTGGCGGGCGTTTTGTTCGGTGCGGGTTTTWSTGTGCMGGCACARACSTYATCTATGGGCACAAYGGSTGTTMRTGTATCCGATCARCTCAARCAAGCGGACCAGATGATCTCKGTYGAAAGACTGGARGAKGCYTTRTCTGTTCTSAAAGCGATAAACCCTCAAACGTCCAGGGTTTCTGCAAAAGTTGACGTTCTTCTTGGAAAAATATATCAACGCCTCCACAAACCCGCCAAGGCGGCAGATCTCTTTGAAAAAGCTGTCTTTTCATCAATGGATGATGCTGAAGCTTATCTAGGCCTAGCTGAGGCAAAGCTAGCTCTTGGACAATTGAGACAAGCCCGTCAGCATGCTCGTGTTGCCCTTAAAACGAACCCGGACTTGATTAGAGCCCATCTTGTCCTTGCTCGGGTCGATGATCGTACGGGGCAAATGGCTAAAGCGAAAGAACGTTTTTCCAAYCTTTTACAGAACMAGCCAAGCAGCGAACCGGTTGTGGTCGCATACGCTCAATTCCTCTCTGAACGTGAAGACATAAATTCTGCGATAAAGGTCCTTAAAACATTTGTTGATAAAGAGCCTTTWACCGCTGAGGCGAGTGACCTCCTCGGACAGCTCTATTGGCAACAAAATCGCCAAACGGATGCTTTGCAAATGAGAACCTTTGCTGCAAAATCATTTCAGGCCCTTGGCAATGAATTTAAAGCYAATGCCGTCAAAGGATGGATTTCTGCTCATGACYCAAGTGGGCAATACATCCGTCAATTGAAGGCAGGGCATAAACCTGAATTTAAATCTGCACCTGTTCATTCCGGCACGGTCCCTCCACCGCCTAAGGCGGCTCCGRTCCCTCGTGTTGAKGTGGCTAAACTTCCCGAAATTCAACGTCCTACYCCCGTTTTATCTAAAGTCYTAAAACGTCCMGATCCATTACCTTTGCCAAATGGAGCCATGCTTAAAACGGGCAGTGGATTCATTATTAATGATGGGAAGTATGTCATTACAAATCATCACGTCATTGCCAATACCGGGAAAATTGCAATTCGCAATGGTAATGGCGAAGTCCGCACGGCACGCGTTATAAAAATTGCACGCGATGACGATCTTGCTATTTTGGAACTCTCTAAACCGTTTCCGGACACATATTCCATTCCATATAGCCAAATGAATGATGCAAGAACCGGGCGTGCAGCCGTTGTTATGGGGTTCCCTATGGCCGGCATAATTGGTTGGCAACAACCTTCTTTAACAGAAGGGATTGTCAGCAAATCGAGTGGTTTTAATGATAATCCAAATACATTTCAAATTACGTCAAAAATGAACAAAGGAAATAGTGGGGGGCCGATTTTTGACCGTCAAGGACGCTTGATCGGCATTGCCGTCGCCAAGCTGAATACAACAAAAATTTATGAGCAAAAAGGGTCCTTACCCGAAGACGTGAACCTTGCGATCAAGGTTGGTCGGCTCCTTAAATTCTTAGACATCCCCGTCAATACCAGTGAGAAATCTTCAGCACCAGAACTCAGCCTTGAAGACTTGTACCAACTGATGTTGGCCAAAGTCGTTCTTGTCGCGGCAGAGGAAAAATGAACAAATTCTTTTATYTYTTTATGATGTTYGCGGCGATCTTTGCATCAGATGTGAAGGCGGCGTGGGTTAGTGTTCATAATGAATAYAAYTTTGGCCCTGAAATGTCAGCGAKCGATGCGTGTCAAAAAGCRGAACGTAGAGCASARGAAAAGGCTTTAAAGGCCGTAACNGGGGAAAAAATTTCTTCCGATGAYCRTTTGGTYTGYTCTGAAAGTCAAGATTCYGCTGAGTGTTCGTTGAACCGATTCACGTGGAGCACCATAGACGGCCTGATTAAAGGTGTTCGCAATAAAAARACGACCATTGTTGAAGGCATMAGCGGTTACCGTAAATGTCAGGTTAGCATGGATGTAGATGTTGGTGTGGGAACGGGAACACCTGACCCTGGTTTTGATATTCAAGTGAACCTAAACCGCCCAACATTTCGAGATGGTGAAATCTTAGAAGTCAGCCTTTCCCCCAGCCAGCCCATGTACATTAATGTTTTTCAGTTCCTGCCGTACATGTTGGGGGACAAGCAAGTCGTGCGGATATTCCCAAATCAATTTGATAAAGATCAGTTCTTTAAAAAGAAGGGAACGATCCCAACTCAAAAAGGTCGGAAACTATATGATATGGCCGTTGCGTTTCCAAAGGAGGTTAAGAAAACGACGACACTGGTCGATGAGTACCTGATGGTTCTCGGGACGCGAAAGCCAATTTCATTTCGGGATGCTTATTCTCGTGAAGACTTTAATGCGCGGATTTTAGAGATTTCCAGACAAGACCGCCGCATCATTMGRMGAGCTTACAATGTGGTGAGGCCAAAATGAGCATTGAACGTGAAAAAGATATTTTAACACTCGAAGAAACACTGAAGTCCCTGACAAAAGGAAAACCAAACAATGTTTAAAATGATTTATCCAAAAAWRAMATTYGWGWYASWCSGYCKSMSTRWNTTTAMWMRMSKKRMTRKWRWGWRKMTSWRMAAKCYMYAMGCCCRRRKCMYYASAAKYSGYKCTWGAACAACAAAAGGTACAGGCCGAAGCCCGTGCTGAAGCGACACAAGAAACGGTCAGTGAACTGCCGGACTGGTTCTTAACCATGCCCTCAGATGCCAACAGCGTTTATGCTGTGGGTACGGCAACCTCACCCGATCTGCAATTGGCCCTAGACAAAAGCACCCTAAATGCAAAACGAACCCTAGCTGACCGTATCAATAGTTTACTCAGCAGCAAGATGAAGGAATTTGTCACCGAAGTTGGCAGCGGAGAAGATACAGCCGTTGTTAGCGAGGTCGAACGCGTGACGTCAAATTTAATCACAGAAGTTAACGTTGCGGGTTATAAACAAGAAAATGCAAAGGTTTTACCGCAGGGTAATCAATATAGAGCTTATGTCTTACTGCAATATCCTCTGGGTAAGGCCAACGCGATGCTGATTGATCAGGTGAAAAAGAACCGCGTTCTTAACGGTCGGTTACGGGCCTCCCAGGCTTTCAAAGATCTTGAAGATGAAATTAAGAAGGCCCGGGACACAAAGTAACTTATAGAAGGTAGGCTGATGCTCAATCAAAAAATAGCAGGACTTATGTTGGCGACTTTTTTCCTTAGCACGCCAAACATAGCCTTAGCAGAAACCAACTGGCTGATCACACCGACAGAGGCCGCAAAAGTACGCGCCTCTGTCGGTGACTTTAAAGAACTCGTTTCCGCCAAAGAGGGGCCGGGGCCTGAGATCACGGTCAAAGCGCCAAAAGTTCTGTCCAGACTTGCCTCACCCGTTGATATCTTCATCACCTTCACACCCGGGAAAAGTGGGCAGTTGCCTGATATGAAAACCCTGACCGTTACTTTGGTTGGCCTGTTCAATATCAATATAACAGATCGTTTGCGTAAATATATAAAAGGCGAGAACTTGGCAATTAGCAAAGCCGCACTCCCACCCGGACGTCACCGTCTGCGCATGGCGATCAAAGATGTCGCCGGAAATCCAAATGAACGCGATGTGGTGGTCGTGGTGGTGAAAAATTGAAAGTGAAAATGATGAAACGTTTGATGACCCCTTTAATGATATTATTGATCTGGTCGGTTCCGGCAATGGCAGACTTTCTGGCTGGGGAAAATGCCTATTTTAATGGCGATTACGCCATGGCATTTAGGGAGCTTAAGCCCTTAGCTGACCAGGGAAATGCTTCGGCTCAATCCATTCTCGGGGTCCTGTATGATAACGGGCAAGGCGTTGCCCAGGATGATGCCCAGGCCGTACAATGGTATCGCAAGGCCGCCGATCAGGGGCATGTCAAGGCTCAATACAGTCTCGGGGTCCTGTATGCCAACGGGCAAGGCGTTGCCCAGGATTATGCCCAGGCCGTAAAATGGTATCGCAATGCCGCCGATCAGGGGTATGCTTCGGCTCAATCCAATCTCGGGGTCCTGTATGMYAACGGGCAAGGCGTTGCCCAGGATTATGCCCAGGCCGTAAAATGGTATCGCAAGGCCGCCGATCAGGGGTATGCTTTGGCTCAATTCAATCTCGGGATCCTGTATGCCAACGGGCAAGGCGTTGCCCAGGATGATGCCCAGGCCGTAAAATGGTATCGCAAGGCCGCCGATCAGGGGTATGCTTTGGCTCAATTCAATCTCGGGGTCCTGTATGCCAACGGGCAAGGCGTTGCCCAGAATTATGCCCAGGCCGTAAAATGGTATCGTAAGGCCGCCGATCAGGGGTATGCTTCGGCTCAATTCAATCTCGGGTTCCTGTATGCCAACGGGCAAGGCGTTGCCCAGGATGATGTCCAGGCCGTAAAATGGTATCGTAAGGCCGCCGATCAGGGGATTGCTTCGGCTCAATTCAATCTCGGGAACCAGTATGCCAACGGGCAAGGCGTTGCCCAGGATTATGCCCAGGCCGTAAAATGGTATCGCAAGGCMGCCGATCAGGGGATTGCTTCGGCTCAATCCAATCTCGGGTTCCTGTATGCCTACGGGCAAGGCGTTGCCCAGGATTATRCCCARGCATATTCTTGGTGGGTATTGGCCGCCRCCCAGKGGRWTAAGCYGGCGATTGAAAATCGCAATAWAGTTGCCAAAATGATGACCCCAGCCCAGATTGCCGAGGGYCAGAGGATRGCCCGSAMCKGGCATCTTGTTCAACAAAAAAAACCGTAGATTCTTCCGTCGCCAGAAAACCATAGCAGGCGACAACGGCGACTTTACAAGACTTTTCCACGTTGCAGAAACAATTACAACGCATTGAAGGGTTAATGGCGCAAAAGGCGAAGCCCATCGTTAGGCCTAAACCCAACACCAACACCGTTTCTAAATTCCCCACCAAGCCGGTTGCCGTGCATTTTTCTAAGGTCAGATCTCGTCCTGACGACATCGCGGTTATTATTGGCAATGCAAACTATGAAAGAGGCAAAGATATTCCCAACGTTAACCCGGCCTATGCCGATGCCGCCGGAATCAGGAAATACGTCAAACAATCTCTTGGCATTCAAGATGAAAACATCATTTACCTCAAAGATGCCAGCCAAGCCTCCTTGATCGCCACCTTTGGAAGYSAAACCAACCCAAGGGGSCAATTRTTYAATTATGTAAAGGCCGGAAAGTCGCGGGTTTTTGTGTATTATTCTGGTCACGGTGCCCCCGGCGGGGCCGAAAGGGATMGTTATATCGTGCCCACAGATGCCCAGTCTTCGATGATCGACCTGAATGGTTATTCTTTGAAAACACTGTATAAGAACCTCAGTAAAATCCCGGCAAAATCCATGACCGTTGTCTTGGAATCTTGTTTTTCCGGTGCGAGCCAGTCCGGTTCCGTTATCGCGAAAGCTTCCCCCATCAACTTGGTTGCCAAAGAAACGGGGGTCCCCTCAAACATCACCGTCATCGCCGCCGGAGCCGCAAATCAGATTGCATCATGGGAACAAGATAAATCAAGCGGCCTGTTCACCAAATACTTCCTAAAAGGCATGAGCGGCGAGGCCGATGTCAAACCATACGGCAACGGTGATGGAAAGGTCGAATACGATGAGCTGGGCCGGTACTTTAAGGGAACCCTGACATACTTTGCCCGGCGTTATTATGGCCGCGAGCAGACGGCACAGATTGTTGTTGGAGACAAATGAAATGAAGGGGGTGATGAATTTCAGTGGGAGTGGATTTTGTAATGCTTATTACAAGTTAGTCGATGTAAGCGACGGCCGATGTTCCTTGGCTTGAACAAGTGTTTAAAGCCGCCGCATTTTCTGAATGCTGCCCAGTTTTGGTCTTGTTGGTTCTACTTTGTGAATTGGTGCCTCTGAAAAGTGGGCGTCTGTTCGGGGAGGTCATAGACCTACTCATAAAAAGGTCTCAGGTCCATATAGGAGCTGGGGTTTTTTGTGAGAGTTCTTGTCGAAATTAAGGTTAGCCGTTAAAGTTTAAGTTCAACAATGATAAAGGAACCCGTCGTGAGCAATAAAATGAAGACTAAAGAGCTGTTGAGAGCTGCAGAAACGACGATTGTTCTCCTGCAAAAGGAAACGCAGGATCAAAATGTATTGATCAGTGATATAATGGAGACCCAAAAACGAGAAGCAAAAGAACTCGTGCGTTTGACCAAACAGGTGTTGGACCTAGAAGCTGCGCTGGTCGACGTATCGGAAGAACGTGATGACATTCGTTTAATGTTGATGGGGCTTCGAGAGGATATGGAAAAAATCCGCGATATTGCGGCGGAAAGTTTGAAAGCAGCCACCGATAAAAAATCGCTTTTGAATATGGCCGCTAAATTTTATGATGTGAAAACACTGGCTGACAGCGTCAAATTCATTAAGTAAAAGACGAAACCTTACGATCTTAAACATGTTCGCGTTTTACGGATTGAACAGTTGTTTCTAAAATGTTGAGAAACTGGGAACGGTCTTGCTTGGAATACGGGCGGGGGCCTCCGGTGATCGTGCCGGCTTCCCGTAAATTCGTCATAAGGTCTCGCGTTGCCAGAGCCATGCCGATAGCATCTTCGCTAAGAACTTGACCATTGGGCCGCAAAACCCGTCCACCGGCTTTGATGCAACGGTCTGCCAACGGGATGTCATTGGTGATGGCTATATCGCCTTGACCAATGTGTTCGGCAATCCAATCATCGGCGGCATCGGCACCGGTAGCGACCACCACAAGGTCAACCAAAGGGCTGGGATGAGGGCGGATGCCACCATCACAAACCATGATAACACGCATATTGTGGCGCAAGGCGACTTTTACAGTTTCGTCTTTGACCGGGCAGGCATCAGCATCAATATAAATTTCTAACATAGGGGTYCCATTTTTTTCGATGCTGTTTAGGTTGAGATATGGTAACACTTTGTTCATCATGAATTACGATTTTTTTATAGCCCAGTTACGCTTTGTAGCGAAGAAAACAGATCGCCAGCCTTTAGATGTGGCGGCGTCAATGAATACTCTTGACGGTGTTATCGCCCAACTTGAGACCGGGGCATCTTCATTTCATGTTTTGCCGTGCGATTTACGAATCACAGCGCGCGCGTTGGCCGGGGTTGCCGGTTTTTTCCAGCAACACATTTTGCCCGAGGCGGTGGCTTCAAAAAATACAGCAGGCGAGGACCAAATTCGCTGGACGATTGAGGCTTGTATGTCAATGATGGCGGATTTGATGGCCCATGCTGAACTTAATAAAGATGGTGAGGGTATGGATGTAAAGCTGCCCGCCAGATCTTGATGTTGAAGCGCTGCGTAATGTATGTTTATATAAATATGTTGTGTTAACATATTATGATTAAGGGGTTTTAGCTTGGGCGATCATCTTGTTTCATGTGTTTATGTTCTAAAACTCACTAATTTTGCAGCCGAATGACTTGGCGTGTGTGGAAAATTTAAAAACTGGAGTTAACCGATATGGTAAAAATGACGACCACATCATCTACAATTCGTAAAGCTCCAACCCGGACTGCCGCGAAGACAACCATGCCTCGAACCGCTGGTGTGAAGAAGGCTCCCGCCACCCGGACTGCTGCGAAGACAACCACGCCCCGGGCCTCTGGTGTGAAGAAGGCTCCCGCCAGTCGGACTGCTGCGAAGACAACCACGCCCCGGGCCGCTGGTGTGAAGAAGGCTCCAGCCCGCACGGCCACCGTGCGGAAGACTCCAGCTAGAACGGCAATTACAGCAGCAAAGGCCGCCGCAGCCGCCGAAATAATTGCTGCTGAAAAAATAGCTGCAGCTAAACACGCGGCTGAAGTTCAGGACGAAGCTAGAAAGAAAGCCGCTGCTAAAAAGAAGGCGGCGAAAAAGAAGGCCGCTAAAAAGAAATCGGCAAAGAAGAAGGCTGCAAAGAAGAAATCGGCAAAGAAGAAGTCCATAAAGAAAAAATCTGCGGGTAAAAAGAAGAAATAAGTCTATTGATTTTGATGCGAGCATGCCATTTTAGGGCGCTTTAAGGTGGCGTAAAATGTATAATCCATTATACAGAGATTAATACGGCAGTGCGCGCGTTGTCTCTGCACAGGCATAACAACATCAGGTTCTTTTTTTAATGGCTTTTTGGCGTTTTCGACCTCTTTCTCATCATGTGTCCTACATGTTCTCCATGGCTTTGGTCGGGGCATACATTTTTTCGACCGTTTATATTTCTGGCGCAACGGCTGCTCCGCCTGTGCCGGTTGGGGCTGTTGACAGCACAAAGGGTAAGGTTTGGGGCGAGACGACGTGGCGTACTAAATATGACAAAAATAAAGGTGATATCATCTCTAAGGRTGAAGTCATCGCAACGGGTTATAAGTCGTCTRCGACCATCACTTTCAAAGATCACACCATCCTRAAATTGGGTGCGAACGCGAAGATGGCGATTGATGAAATGGTCTATAATCCTTTAAGCAACGAAAATGACAGCGTTGTGTTTCAGCTTACCGAAGGGGCATTTTATTTTGTGTCCGGCAAGGTGGCTAAAAAAAATGTCAGCTTGATTACACCAACCGTAGTGATTGGTATTCGCGGCACAGAACTTTTGATTAATGTGAAACCTAATGGGGCCACATCTGTGGGTGTCACGAAGGGCAGGGCTTTCGTGCATTCCCGTGAAAACAATTCTTCAACCGAAATTTCGTTGGGCAGTACGGCCCATACCGATGCAAAAGGCAATGTATCAGATGCCCGAGAAGGGCTCGACCTGACGGGTGATAAGGACGTCGACAACAATGTTGAAGGCGTATCCGATTGGCATGGCCCTGACGATGTGAAAAAAGACGATTCGATAGCCGAATTTGCCGATGATAAACACGATGCGTATCCAGCCGGAAATGAGGGCGATTCCCCAGATGGAGAATTTTCTGATGGTCAGTATATCGGCGAGAACAACGGAAAAATAACAAATGATGGGAACGAGAGTGATCGCTCATTAGGAGAGGGTGATCAAGGTGATGGAGCTTCCAGCGATGAAGGCTCTTCCGACGGTGTTGGCGATGGTGGAGATGGTAGCGACGGTGGCGGTGACGGTGGCGGTGGCGATGGCAGCGACGGTGGCGGTGACGGCGGTGATGGAGAAGGTGGCGGATCTGGTGCGGGTGATGGCGGGGCCTCAAATTCCGGCTCTGGGCATTCCGGCGGTGATAGCAAAGACTGAGTTCGAAAAGTCATTTATGCGAATCGTGCAAATCGGTTAGGCTGTTCAACATGTCTTATACGTCTCAATCTATACTTCGTTTTTATCAATTGGCGTGGCCCTTGATTCGCCGGCTTGATGCTGAATTTTCCCATGGGCTTGCCGTCAAAGCCTTGGAAATGGGCGTCGTGCCAAAGCCAAAAAAAGTTGATAATTCTGTTTTACAGCAACGCTTATGGGGTTTGGAATTCCCCAATCCTGTTGGTCTTGCTGCTGGATTCGACAAAGATGCACGGGTCTTTAAGCCAATGTTGGAGCAAGGTTTCGGCTTTGTCGAAGTTGGCTCTATCACCCCTCAGGCTCAACCCGGAAATCCCAAACCTCGCCTGTTTCGTTTGGAAAACGACGGAGCCGTCATCAACCGTATGGGCTTTAATTCAGAAGGCCATGAAGCCTCTATGGCACGTCTGAAAAAGCGCAACGGGCGCCATGGTATCGTCGGTGTAAATCTGGGTAAGAACAAGCTGACCGAAGACGCTGTCGCGGATTACGAAATTGGCGTGCGCAATTTTGGGCCTTTGGCGGACTTTATTGTCATAAATGTGTCATCGCCCAACACGCCGGGCTTGCGTGCCTTGCAGGGTCCGGAAATTTTGCGTGAACTTCTAACGCGCACCAAAGCGGCCTTGAATGCAGCGACCACATTGAGTGTCACGCCGCCCTTGCTGTTAAAAATTGCGCCGGACTTAACGGATGAAGACAAAGCCGATATTTGTGCCGTGGCGATTGAATGTGATATAGATGGATTGATCGTCACCAATACAACAATCGAACGTCCTGATACCTTAATCTCACCGCACAAGGGGGAAACGGGGGGGCTGAGTGGGCGGCCGTTGTTCGAAGCTTCGACCCGTGTGTTGTCTGAAATTTATACGGCAACCAAGGGGCAATTACCGCTGATCGGTGTTGGCGGTATTGAAGACGGGCAGGGGGCTTATCAAAAAATTCTCGCTGGGGCCAGCTTGGTCGAACTCTATAGCGCGATGGTTTATCAAGGCCCAGCCATGGCCGGACGCGTCAATCAGCAGTTGGCGGATATCTTGAAAGCCGAAGGTTTTGCATGCGTTGCGGATGCGGTCGGTCAAGGGACGGCCTAAACCAAGAATTGTTCGCGCACAATGCGGTCTTCAAGATTGTGTTCAGGGTCAAACAACAACAACGGTTCGATCGTCCGGTCTTCATAAACGGTTACCCGCTTGACCCGGCGAATTTCTGTATCGTCGGCAACCGCACTGACGGGGCGTTCGCGGGGGTCGATGATTTCAAAGGTGACCGTTGCTGTGCCAGGCAATAATGCGCCTTTCCATTGGCGGGGGCGAAAAGCACTAATCGGTGTCAAGGCCAAAAGGTCCGCACCCAAAGGCACAATGGGGCCATGGGCCGACAAGTTATAAGCCGTACTGCCAGCGGGAGTGGCAACCAAGGCACCATCACAAACCAGTTCATTCATCCGCAATTGATCATCAACATAAATGCGAATTTTGGCCGCTTGTCGGGTTTGCCGTAAAACCGAAACTTCATTGATGGCAAGGGCGTGGTGTTTGCGCCCTCGGGTGTCCACACATTCCATGCTTAACGGGTGTAAGATAATGGGTTCGGCACGTTCTAAGCGGTGCAGCAGTCCGGTTTCTTTGTAGGCGTTCATCATAAAACCCACTGATCCTCGGTTCATGCCATAAATAGGCACGCCCCTGTGCAAATATTTATGCACCGATCGCAGCATGAAACCATCCCCCCCCAAAACAACAATCACGTCTGCCCTTGAAGGTTGAACATGAGCGTAGCGTTTTTTGAGGCATACCAATGCGTCTTGCGCCTGTTTTTGGCGGGCCGCGACAAAGGCGACGGTCTTGTACTTCATACGTGGAACATCCGTAACCTATTGACTTTAGACAAGAGCATAGCCACTTTTTAGCCTCCCGTCACATTCATGTGTCGTTTGAGGGTGGGTTTATCATCGTTGTCCCCAATTGAAAACTCATGGCCTTTAGGTTTTAAGGTGATCGCTTCGTCAATCGCTCCGTTTAAAAGTCTTAAAGATTGGTCGGCGCGCAAGGCATCACGAAGGTTGACCGAACTGTCTTGCCCCAAACACATGAACAAGGTTCCTGTACAGGTTAGACGCATACGATTACAGGTGTCGCAGAAGTGTTCGCTTAGGGGGGTAATGAATCCCAAGCGCTGTCCGGTTGCTGTGACGTCCATATAGCGTGATGGGCCGTTGGTGGTGTGGGGGCTTGGGGTAAGGTCCCAATCGCTTTGTAGGGATACTTTGACGTCATCTAGGGCAAGGTAATGTTCAGTGCGGTCCCCACCGATATCGCCCAATGGCATCGTTTCAATCAGGGTTAAATCAAAGCCCCGGTCTCCGCACCATCCGACCAGGGCGCTCAGTTCATTTTCGTTAAAGGATTTAAGCGCCACGGTGTTAATTTTTATGGATAATCCGGCTTTGACAGCGGCATCAAGGCCCGCGAGCACTTGGGGTAAGTGTCCGCCTCTGGTGATGGTTGAAAACTTTTCGGCGTCAAGTGTATCAAGAGAGACATTGATGCGGTTAATGCCACAGGCTTTAAGATCATGGGCATGCTTTGCCAATTGACTGCCATTGGTGGTCAGCGTTAATTCATGTAGGGCGCCACTTTCCAGGTGTCGGGAAAAGCCTTTGATGAAGTCCATGATGCCACGCCGCAACAAAGGTTCGCCACCCGTCAGGCGTATTTTTGTTACACCCCTGTCTACAAACGTTGAGCAAACTTGATCAAGTTCTTCAAAACTTAGCAATTTAGAACGCGGTAAAAACGTCATGTTTTTGGGCATGCAATAAAAACACCGAAAATCACAACGGTCAGTCACCGAAACGCGTAAATAGTCAATGTGGCGGCCAAAGTTGTCTTGCATAGTGCATATATAGGGATCGGCGATGTAAAAGTCACGGCTTGGTGGTGGGAAAAACAACGGTTGCCCATTTAAAGTGAAGTCGGCAATGGGCGGTTACCCCTTGTAAGACACCAACCCGTTGATGAAATATTGCCCGGATTGCCCTGCGCGTGAGCATGAACCTGGTGCTGTTTTAAAGGCATTAGCCGATGGTTCTGTGTTCAAAACCATCAAGTATACGAGGAACCAAACCACCATCGTCAGTGCCCTCGTCGGTGCGGCCGTGGTGATGGTGTGATTTCCGGGGCGCGGTATCGTTAAATGCCGTGTTTCAAAGCTCTAAAAAATCTGGCTAAAGTGCTATAATTTTAATATGGAATCGGAGTCCTCTTTTGCGCCCCGGCGTTTGGGCTGGTTTTGCTTACAGAATTTAAGGAAGGGCAGAAATGTTACCTAAGGTTTTTCGTGCACCGGATACGCCACCTACGGGCGGCGTAGAACAAGTTTATATCGTCGCCAGCGGTGATGAGGTTCTTCTTCCCGAAAACTTTGATTTGTCCGGGGCTTCGTTTGAACGTGCAGGACCAGACTTGACGCTGACCGGGGCGGACGGAGAGCAAATCATAATCGCTGATTATTTTATGAGCGAAACGCCGCCGACTTTGATCGGCACGGGTGGCGTGAACCTTTCGGGTGACGAAGTTGCCGGCATAATGGAAGCGGGTGCTGACGCTTTGGCCCCGAGCATTGTTGCCCCGATTGGTAGGGTTTCAACGCTCACTGGCGATGTTCACGTTGTTCATGCGGATGGTRCGCGGGAAACGTTGCACGCCGGAGATCCCGTGTTCGGGGGGGATACGATCGAAACGGGTCTGGATTCAGGTGTTGGGCTTTTGCTGGCCGATGGCACATCGGTGTCGATGGCAGCCGARGGACGCATGGTCTTAGAYGACGTGGTKTTYGACCCAACCRCACAAACAGGAAAYGYRGCTRTWACGGTTGAGTTTGGTGTYTTCACCATCGTCTCYGYCGAAGCTTYRRTYCATACCCCACAYGGGACCATTAACGTTCAAAATTCTCAATTTGGCCTAAATTTTAGCGGTGAAAACGGCCTTATCGTGGTGATGATGGAAAGTGTGGGCGGTGGTACAGGGCTGCTGACGGTCACCAATGATGCTGGCTCAATGACGATTGATCAGGCGTATGAATCGTTGAAGGTTGCGGCTTCAAATATCGTCCCTGTTCTGGCCCCAATATTTACCCATTCGACATTGTTAAGCACCTTTGGCGTAACCTTTGCCTTTTTACCGACCGAGGTGAGTACAGCGAATGACTACGGTCTGCACGCAGTTTTGGCCCAAACCCATATTGGGTCAGGTGGCTTGTCCACGTTCGATGAAGCGGGCAGAGAAGACGTGCTTGTAGATACCGCTGGTGAAGAAATTTCTGGGTTCGAAACAGCTGCGGGCGAACAAACGCCACCAGAAGACGTTAAATTCGGTGAAAATGTTGAGCCTATGGAGGCGGCCGAACACATAGCTGCCGCTGCCATGGGCGAAATCATAATAACCCCACCAAGCGCCGGGGAACCGGACTTTGTTCCAGAGCCAGAGCCGATCATTGAGACTGTGCTAACCTTGGAACTTGCCCCAGAGCCTGAAGTTGAACCAGAGTCCGCGCTGGAACCCGCACCAGAACCAGAAAATGCACGGACACCGGCTAAGGTGGGGAGCATTTTGACCGCGGAAGATCGTATTTTTTCGGGGCAATTGGCGGCCAATAACTTGGAAGGTGGGGCGTTGTTTTTTAATCTTATTGAAGGAGGACAAGCCAGCAATGGCGTGGTGAGCATTGCTTCTGATGGCGCCTTTACCTACATCCCCGATGGTGATTTTTCGGGACCTGATCAGTTTACTTATCAAGTATCCGATGATGCGGGGGCGGCGGCTGTGGCGGTGGTGTCTATTCGTGTTACTCCGGTCCCTGACGTTCCGCTTTTGGCTGTGGCGCCTTCGGTGGGCCGTGAAGATACGGGAATTATACTTGTGATCGCCGCAGCTATGCCTGCGGGAACGAACGAAAGCATCGCCTCTGTGACCATATCTGACATGCCAAGCGGGGCATCGTTAAGTGCGGGCACAGATAACGCGGATGGCAGTTGGACTGTTCCTCCGGATCAACTCAGCGGCCTAATTCTAATGCCGCCGGAAAACTTCAGTGGGGGCCTCGGGTTGAACGTGACGGCAACGTCCACAGGCGGTGGAACTACGGCTCAAAGCTTAGACGTTACGATGGCCCTCACCGCAGGTCAGCCGACACTTACCGTGACCGATGTTGTCATCGACAGTATTCCTGGCCCTGGTGAGGACATGAACGGTACCAAGGATACCGGTTTTTTGATGGAGACCGCCGGATCCGATGCCCTTGAAGGCGGCAAGGGTGACGATATTATTTATGGTGATGCTCAGGCGGCCAGTGAAGAACCAGAACCATCAGACCCTATAGAGGCTCAAGACGTTAGCCTTGATATCAACGCGGCACTTGTCGATGTTGATGGGTCGGAAATCCTCAGCGTAGAAATATCAGGCGTTCCAGAAGGGGCGTCGTTATCGCTTGGCCTACCGGGAGAAGATGGCTCGTGGCTGATTGCGGGGTCCAACCTTGAAAACATGAACAACCTCACCATGGCCCTGCCAGAAGGCTTTCCCGACGAAGACTTTTCCTTAAATGTTACGGCGACTTCGGTCGAATTGGTATCGGGCGTAATGTCTTCAATCGATCATACCGTTGACGTTAATTTCGATACTGTTGCCAGCGGTGTGGGTGATGAAATCTTCGGTGGCCAGGGTGATGATACGCTCGATGGTGAACAGGGTGACGACACCTTATCGGGTGGCGTGGGTGATAATACCCTTGAGGGCGGCCAAGGTTCTGACACGTTTGTTTTTGATGCAGGTGACGGTGATGGCGACATTATGGACCTTGGCGCAAAGGATGAACTTCGTTTTGATGGCCCAGAGTTCAGTGCCGAAGACATACCTGTTACCGACAATGCGGATGATACCACCACAATTACCTTTGGCGATGATGCCAACGTAAGCATAACCGCCAATGACCAAGATATAAATCAGAAAGACGGTTACACGGTGGCTCAAGACGGGGCGGCTGCATCGGTAAATATCGCGGATGGCCTAAAGAACGACTAGGGTGTGGACTCAAAGAACCCATAACCGAATGGCGAAGATATGTACCATTTCCAGAACGTTTGAGCTGAGTTTTTCAGATCGCTTGGTCAACCTTCTCATGTCTTTCATTGGGATAACGGCAAGCGCATCTTGACCTGCGATACGTTGGCGGATTGCGTTTGCGTTATAAGCCTTATCAGCGACCACGGCACCATCCAAAAGGTCAATCATCACTTGATGACCATGAACTTGACCGCCCGTTATGATGAGGTGCCGGGGGCGTCCGCTTTCATCAACAACGGCGTGAACTTTACGTGTGCAGCCTTTGCGTGAACGGCCAATATCCTGCGCCAGTTCCCCCTTTTGCGCCCGTTGCCGCGCGGTGAGCCTTGACGATAGAGCTGTCGATAAAAACAGGCTATCTTCGTTTTGACGGGCAAGAGCATCGATGATTGATGTCCAAATGCAACGCCGTGCCCAACGGGCATAACGATTGTAAATGGTGGTGTAAGGGCCGTCGCGTTCTGGCAGATCGCGCCACGGCGCACCTGTTCGTAAAATAGAGAAAATACCGTTTAAAACACGGTGATCATCAACGCGTTTGGGACCGCGCCCACCTTGTGGCAAGTGTGGCTCAATAGCGGCCTTTATCGTGGTCTGATCAATCAAATCTCATGATGAAAATCCTCCTGAGAAGGATAGAATCACACTTTGCCTTAACAATTCAATACGTTAAATTGGAGTCACACCATAGTGTTTTTTAGATTTTAAAATCAGAGTGCTACAGATATAAAATCAAAAAAAAGATCTTATTTTCTTAGAACCCGCATACGCGCGGCGGCCCTTGGCCTTGCCTTGGGGCGGGGTAATGCGGTGGGGAAATACCCCCAATTTGTGGCTGGGGGGATATTTCTATTTTGTCGGCGCGAAGGGGTTTATGCCTTTGCGYACGATGAGCCGTAGAGGGATGCCCCAAAGTTCGAAATCTTCGCGCAATGCATTGGACATGTACCTGACGTAAGATTCTGGCAAGCCTTTTTCATGGCTGACGAACAACGCAAACGTTGGGGGACGGGTTTTGTGCTGGGTGATGTATTTGACTTTACTGCGGCGACCTGAAATTAATGGCGGTTGATGGTGTTCAAGAATTTCTTCAAGCCAGCGGTTGAGTTTGGACGTCGGGACGCGGCGGTTCCAAACTTCATACACATCCAAAACGGCATCCAGCATCTTTTCAATGCCCCGTCCGGTTTTCGCCGAAATCGTCACGACAGGAATGCCACGAATTTGAGGCAAGGATGTTTGAATGCGATCGTAAAGTTTGTTTAAGGCCTCTTTGGAATTTTCAATCGTGTCCCACTTGTTGACGGCAAGAATCAAGGCGCGGCCTTCTTCGATGACGGTGCGCGCGATGGTCAAATCTTGCTTTTCCAGCATGTCATTGGCGTCAAGCACCAACACCACCACTTGGGCAAAGTCGATGGCTCGGCGCGATTCAGCCCCGGATAAAGCTTCGACCTTGTCATTGACACGGGCGCGACGGCGCAAGCCTGCGGTATCAACAAGATTAAATTCGCGCCCATTATGAGACCACGGAATGGTGATGGAATCGCGGGTAATGCCGGCTTCGGGTCCGGTGAGCATGCGCTCTTCGCCCAACATTTTATTGATCAAGGTGGACTTGCCGACATTCGGACGCCCAACAATCGCCAGCTGCAAAGGGCGTGCGTTGACGGCTTCATCGTCATCTTCTTCACCGCTGTCAATAGGCTGTTGAGTTAGGGCGTATTTTTCATCAGCCTTGGCGGCATCAACGTGGGGTTGGAGGGCTTCGTAAAGGTCAACCAAACCTTCGCCATGTTCTGCAGACAAGGGAATAGGATCCCCTAAACCCAAAGCATAGGCTTCCATGARTCCGGCCTGAGCTGCATTACCTTCACACTTGTTCGCGACTAAAATGACAGGGGTCTTGTGGCGGCGTAGCCATTGTACAAAGTGTTCATCAACAGGGGTGACGCCCGTACGGGCATCAATCATCATCAAAGCGATGTTGGCTTTTTTGAAGGCAGCCTCTGTTTGTTCTCGCATCCGCGATTCAAGGCTGTCATCGTGAATGTTTTCAAGTCCCGCCGTATCGATAACCGTGAACTTTAAATCGCTGAGGGTCGCTTCGCCTTCTCTGCGATCACGGGTGACGCCGGGTTGGTCGTCAACGATGGCGACACGCTTGCCAACCAAACGATTGAACAGCGTTGACTTGCCCACGTTGGGGCGGCCAATAATGGCGACGGTAAAACTCATGACTTGTCTTTCAAGGCGCTTAGGCGCCCCCATAATAGGTCCGTGTGGATCAGATTACTTATAAGCCGCCAATGTGGCATCATCGGCAAGGAAATAGACCATGTCGCCAGCAACAATCGGTGGTACGGAAACACCGTCCGGCATATTTTCGGAACCAAGGACCTTCCCCGTATATGGGGATAACGCGACTGCGATGCCACGAGAACTGGCAACAATAAGGCGATCACTCACCAAGAGTGGGCCTGTCCACACAATAGGCCCCGTAAAGTTTTCAGGATCTGTCCAACGGGGCAAAGAATGTACCCAAATGACACGCCCSGTATCGCGTTCAAGGGCTGTTAGTTCTTCATTYCCGGTAATGAAAAAGAGGTAATCACCCGCGACCCAAATGGGTTGCTGCCCACCGATGTTTTTTTCCCAAACCCGCAAACCCGTGCGCAGGTCAATGGAGACCATCAACCCGCTATGGCTGATGGCAAATACGCGACCACGATCCATGACGGGGTTGGCCCGGATATGCGCCATGGATGCCGTCGAGKCYRTGYSCMRMCSYRMTSTYWRWSWNATCAAKSSWYAMTKSGYKGSCATTTTCGACCTTTAAGGCCACGAGTTCTCCGGAAGAATAAGGAACAACCACGATGCCGCCATCAACGGCCGGGCTGGCCCCGCCCAATAATATCGCTGTTTCGGGTGATCCATTGTTTGTCCGCAATAAGCTACCATCATAGGCGGAAAGTACATG
>JAESSB010000011.1 GCA_016764335.1 Magnetovibrio sp. | reverse complement strand
AGGTGCTGTTCCAATGTCCAAACCCAGAAGGCAAATCACGCCAAGGGGAGCCTGTCCGCACACGCCACAACACAGCCTCTAGACATAAACGGGTATTTTGGCCGTTACGCCACAATCCGTAGATTTCCCTGATAAAACGGGGGAAATCTGTGTCCAAACTTGATCGGTGATAACAAAACGTTCTGGGTTCACGCTTTCTTCTAAAAGAAAGCTTAAATCACATTTAGCCCCGTTGGGAATCCCTAAATGTTAAATTGTCACGATGACCTCGGGCAGTTCAAAAGGACTTTAGGGCTGGTGAATTTACGGAGTGCCCAGATCGAAGCGAGCAGGGGGCCTGTCGATTACACCTACGAAGATGGCATTCTTTTCAATGACACACAAAAACAGGTCGTACAGGATCTGATGGATCACCTTGATCGCGTTCGTCAGCTTGAAAACGTACAGCGCCGTAAATTAATGGCGAAAATGTCGCATGCCGGTAAAGACCATGGCGACACCGGCCTTGTTGGCGGCTGCGATGACCTCTTCGTCACGGATAGACCCACCCGGTTGCACCACGGCGGTGGCCCCGGCTTCAACGGCTTCAAATAAGCCGTCAGAGAACGGGAAGAAGGCATCGGATGCCACCACCGAGCCAATGGCCCAGCTGTGTTCAGCCCCCGCAACCTTGGCGGCTTGTTCGGCGCGAAAGGCGGCGATTCGGCATGAATTAACACGGCTCATTTGTCCGGCACCAATGCCCACGGTCATGCCGTCTTTGACATAAACAATGGCGTTGGATTTAACATGCTTGCCAACGGTATAAGCAAATCTCATATCAGCCAGTTCGGCATCGCTGGGTGCTTTTTCGGTGACGACTTTTAGGTCTTCGTACAAGTCGTTGTCCCGGCCTTGGACCAACAAGCCCCCTGATAGCATTTTCACGGTGCGACCGCCTGCCAATGGGTCGGGCATGGTGGTGGTGGTCAGGACGCGAACGTTTTTCTTTGTGGCTAAAATGGCTAAAGCATCAGCGTTAACGCTGGGGGCAATGACGACTTCGGTAAAGACCTTGATGATTTGTTCAGCGGTGGCTGCATCCAGCGGACGGTTTAAGGCGACGATGCCGCCGAACGCACTTTCTTGGTCGCAGGAATAGGCGCGTTTGTAAGCATCGACCAGGCTATCACCGATGGCGACCCCACACGGGTTAGCGTGTTTGATAATAGCGCACGCGGTGTCGGTAAATTCAGCCACCAGTTCGAACGCTGCATCGGTGTCGTTGAGGTTGTTATAGCTTAGGTCTTTGCCTTGCAATTGCGTGGCGTTGGCCACACCGGGGCGGCTATCGCCATTGACGTAAAATGCGGCTGTTTGGTGTGGGTTTTCGCCGTACCGCAGGGTTTGTTTAAGTTCGCCTGCAAACGATAGGCGCTTGGGCCATGTTTGGTCAGTTTGGTCGGCAAACCAGGTGGAAATCGCGGCGTCATAGGCGGCGGTGCGGGCATAGGCACGCTGGGCTAAGAATTTGCGGGTTTCAAGATGTGTCGCTCCAGAATTTGCGGACATTTCTTGCATGACGCGCTGGTAATCTTCAGGTTCGACCACCACAGTCACGTCGTTATGATTTTTCGCCGCCGCCCGGATCATCGCGGGACCACCGATATCGATATTTTCAACACAATCATCGTAAGATGCACCACGTGCTAGCGTTTCTTCAAAGGGATAAAGGTTGACGCACAGCAGGTCGATGGCTGCAATATTGTGATCTTGCATCGCCTTTTGGTGTTCAGCATTGGCCCGTACCGCCAACAAACCGCCGTGGATAGAAGGCTGCAACGTTTTCACCCGGCCATCCATAATTTCCGGAAAGCCCGTGTGTTCGGACACTTCGGTGACGGGGATGTTGGCGTCGGCCAACATTTTGGCGGTGCCGCCAGTTGATAAAATCTCGACACCTTGATCGGCAAGAAAGCGGCCAAATTCAACGATTTCCGTTTTATCGGATACGGAAAGTAAAGCGCGGCGGATGGGCTCTGACATGGAATTTAGTCCTTATAGTCGTCGAGATTTAAGATCATTTTCGATATACCAGCCCCACCCTTGCAATACCACCCTTTTATAGCCTGTAACGCCAGGTTTTTTTTAAGAACCTACATTGCTTTCGGGGGGGGCATATTCAGGGACTAAGGCTTTGATTGCGGACATGAGGTGCGGGCGGTTTTCTGCGATGGCGGCTTCTTTCAGTTGATCCAAGATACCTGCGACCTGGTCCGCGTTTTGGGTGCGAGGAGAGGCCAGCAATATGCCCGGGGCCTGGGTGGCGATGGGGGGTTCTGAGCCATGGAAAATTTCTTCAAACATTTTTTCGCCGGGACGGATGCCCGTGAATTGAATGTCGATATCGATATCGGGTTTTAAATTGGCCAAGCGGATCATTTGCCGCGCTAATTCGACGATTTTGATCGGCTCGCCCATATCAAGCACGAAAATTTTGCCATCTGTTTTGTGACTRCTGGCSCCCAAACTTGAGGCTTGTAAAACCAATTCTACAGCYTCGCGGATGGTCATAAAATAGCGTGTCATGTCAGGGTGGGTGACCGTTAATGGCCCGCCCGCGCTCAATTGGCGTTGGAACAACGGCACCACGGATCCGGTTGAGCCTAAGACGTTGCCAAACCGAACCGTTACAAACCGAGTGCCATCGTTGGCCCCCCGGCGGAGGTCTAAGGCCTGTACATACGTTTCGGCAATGCGTTTAGTGGCCCCCATGATGTTGGTTGGGTTGACGGCTTTGTCTGTGGAAATCATGACCATGACATCGACGCTTGCGGCTTCACTGGCATCGGCGATGTTGCGTGTGCCTTGAACGTTGGTCAGCACCCCTTCAAAAGGGTTGTCTTCGACCAACGGCACATGTTTAAGGGCAGCGGCATGAAACACCAGCTCAGGCTTATAGTGCGTGAAAATTTGGTCGATGCGATGGCGATCGCGAACGTTGGCGATGACGGCGTGACGGGTGATGTTGGGGGCGTGTTCGATCATTTCCCGGTCAATTTCATAAAGTGCGAATTCTGAATTTTCCACCAGCACCAGTTCAGCCGGTCCAATAGAAGCGACTTGGCGCACCAATTCTTTGCCAATGGATCCGCCGGCCCCGGTAATTAATACGCGTTTGCCTTTGATCAAGGTGGCCATGGCGGCGCGGTCAAGCGGTTGCTGTGGCCGCCCTAAAAGGTCTTCGATTGCGATGGGACGAACACGCACTTCATCTTGGGCGCCGGATTTTAAATCGTGCATCCGGGGCATCCGTGCCAAGCTCATACCAAGGCGTTCCGCCGTTTCTAAAAGATCTCGGACCTCAGCCCCTTTGAAGGCGTCTTTGGTCAGCACCAAACGTTGTGGTCGATTGGTCCCTTTAAGGGCCGCGACCACGTCTTCGATTTCTGTGACTGTACCCAACACCGTAACGTCGTGGATGCGGCGCCCAACGCGCTGACGGGATTCGGCAACGATACCAACGGGGCGATACGGTGCAAAATTTGAGCGCCCGATGGCGCGAATGAACAGTTCGGCTTCATCCCCWGCGCCGACCAACAGCACCGGAACTTTGGCAGATTGTTGGGTGTTGAAGGATCGATCCCTAAACATTCGATAGGCAAAGCGGGGCCCCCCCAGCATCGCCAACAGGACAAACCAATTGATAAACGGGACCGAACGCGGCAAGCCTTCCAACCGCGCCGCGACCAGTGTGACCAGGGCGAAGACCACAACCAAAATGGTCACGGCTTTTGAGAGTGCGACAAGATCTTTTATGGAAGCATAGCGCCAAATGCCGAGATACAAACGCATGCTCAAAAAAACTAAAATGGCGATGGCGGTGAAAATGAGCGCGCCGGGCAGTAGGGCTTGGCCATGAAAAGGGTCAATGTTAAAGCCCAAACGTAAGCCCATAGAGACACCAAACGACAAGGCCACCATGATTACATCATGAATAAATGCAATGGCGGCACGTGGATTGGGCAATAAATTTTTTGGCAACAGAGCCATGCGGGCGCGAACCTTATTTGGGACAATGGCGAAATGACCACTCTAAGTGTTCTAGCATAACGCCCTTTACCACAAAGTCATAAATGACTTTGTGGTAAAGATTTTATCATCAAAAACGTCAGGTTTTAGGGGTGATTCTGAGAAGAGCGCGACAGATTAAACTTAATGATGCACCGAATGGCACTGATRCCGTCTTTCCAGCCRATTTTTTTACCCTCATCATAGGAGCGATTGTTATAAGAGACAGCAACTTCGRCAAAGCGAGGTTTAGGTTTTAGATGGGCGAGCTTGGCCGTAATTTCCGGTTCTATGCCAAAACGATTTTCCGTAATGGTGATTTGATCCAGCAGCGATTTGGGTACCAATTTATAGCAGGTTTCCATGTCGGTGAGCTTTAGTCCCGTCAACTTATTGGACAATCCGGTTAAAAAACGATTAGCCAGCCCGTGGAGCACGTAGTGGACCTTGGTCGCACTTTGATCTAAAAACCTTGACCCATAAACAATGTCGGCCTGATCCTCAAGAATTGGTTTCAATAACTTTTCGAAATCATCTGGATCATATTCCATATCGGCGTCTTGCACGATGATGAGGTCGCCGCTGGCCGCCGCGAATCCGGTGCGCAAAGCAGCCCCTTTTCCGCGATTAACCTCATGATGGAAAACCCGGATACGCGGATCTTCTGTCGCCAGATTCTGAGCAATTTCCCAGGATTTATCAGAAGAGCAATCGTCGATGATAATGACTTCCATTGCTAATCCGGATGTTTTTGCAGCAGTCACTTTTGCAATCACTTCGGCCAGGGTATTTTGCTCGTTGTAGCAGGGAATCACAACGCTTAACATCTTCATTTGGATCATTTTCCTTCTTGGGTTAAAGACCATTTAATCAATGTGCCGTTCCCAGATAGTGGAGCCGTAATGATGATTTGTTCGGTGCGACGGTGGTGGCCGATACGCCCTAAATAAATGCTTTCTTCTAATTTAATATCGCCGACTGAAGCTTTAAAACGCCAAGTCTGTTTTATTTTAGTACCAATGCGCAACAAAGCACTATTTCCGCCGCCCAGTAAGGAAACGTGGACATCGGGATGAAGATGAAATCGCACGGTTGCATATTCCCCACCCGTGCCGATGATCCGGTCTTCGCCGCATATATCGCTGCCTGTCGGGCTGAGAAACAAAGAGCGCTGATGTATAAGGCCAAAAGTTCCGTCGTAGCCGTCGTGACGCGCTTCGATCAACGTGCCATGTTCGCCGTCTTCGCGCACGCAGGTGACATCACCCGGGCCGCGTCTTAAACGACCATCAAGGTCAAACGCCGCCGAAGATGTATCATTGATGGTGAGGGTTGAGTGCGCCGCGGTGGCGGCCAGCGCCGTTCGCCAGGGGTCAGACGGGCCGACATGCGCGCCACAATTCACAATCATGCGATATTGTTTCACGCACACCTCAAAGCTGAGGGTTCCCGCGTGGTGGCTGATGCCGGGACCGCCCGGTTTTCCGCAATCCATAAGGATCGACGTTGCGCCCGTGCTGATCTTTTGAAAGCCCGTATAGGGTGCGCTAATCGGAGGTAAGGTTGTCGGATCGGTCAGGCCAAGCAGCCGATCAAGGGTTAGTGCATCACCTTCTAATCCACCGTTAAAAACGCCAAGCTTACCATCACTATGGCGCAACGCCCGCACCATAGGGGCTGATCGATCAATGGCATTTTGYAAAAAAGGCGGGACATGRCCAAGGGCGGTGCARCACAACACGCGCAGGTCCAAYAAATCGTGCAGYACCCAACTYAAACATTCGGGATTACGTTCWATATGACCGCCATCGGGTAAAATTTGTGCGGCAATTTCWTTTTCTARYCGTAATRTTRYYTTYTGTTGACAWCGTTYRCTTGCCATCAARAYAAAKGCTGCAAAAAATTGSCCTTTGATGACATGMAATCTRGCATAATCATGGTCTKGAGTTGGTGTCGATTTGAAYAGGTGGCGCATATCGCGGCCCGCGGTTTKGCGYAASGWTTTTTCAAACCYMGYATTCATTTCGSTATCACATAARAAATYCCAAGCAGAACAYAAGTGCACAATACGGTCSGCCGTGACGAYRGCTAACCAMGCAGGGTGGGTCCATTTRYGATTRGCMGTGAYCCACTCTAAGAYACATTTACGASCAAATTCTGCGGCTTCAGAGCTGTGRCTGGTGYCCCTTAGGGCTTTTAAATCGGTAAGCCAACAAAGKCCATGAAACCAWGCMWGCCATTGAGGAGACGCATGGGCGGGGGGAAYCAAGCAAGACGTTAARRCGTGGGTYTCCTCTTGAAAAGWAAAATTRCCACACAAAATATYGTGCCCACGGSYGGGRTCACCGGGCCAKAGTTCGGSSAYATCAAAGCGSGGTCGCTTTGATGYGGKGCCRCARAGCATYAGGCGATAAAGCCACGATGACTTAAAACCACCTTGTTCAAGGKGTGCTGTTCCRGGCAGCGGATGTGGCTCTTTGTGCATCATAATAGAGGGTAACAATACTATTACGGTTAAACAATGACGGCGATCACAGTCTAAAATTAGGTCTTGTGAAGGCGCGCCGCGAAAAAGCCATCCATGCCGCCTTGATCGCCTAAATGACACGGCAATGTGCGTAAGTAACCTTCGGCGGTGACGATGGCGGTTAGGGTTCCGGCTTCGGCGGGTTTAATCGGGTCGACCACCACCGGAGCACCGCTTGCGATCAAGGCTTCGATTTGCTGGGCACCTTCTTCTGGCTGTAATGAACAGGTGCAAAACACAATCAATCCGCCGGGGCGCACCATTTCGACAGCGGCCTTTAACAAGCGCATTTGCAGGTTAGCCAGTTTGATGACGTCGTTTTGGGTTTTGAGGTGCAAAACATCGGGGTGGCGCCGTGCGGTACCCGTTGCCGAACATGGCGCATCCAGTAAAATAGCGTCGGCCAGATGATCAGGCCGCCAGGTTTCAGCATCGGCGGTGATGATTTGGGCGTGTAATTTGGTGCGCTCAAGGTTTTGAGCCACGCGCTCGAGTCGTTTTTCGGACCGATCAACAGCGACCACGCGGGCCCCTGCGGCCGATAGTTCCATCGTTTTGCCGCCCGGCGCAGCACATAAATCTATAACATCTAAGCCAGATACATCCCCTAATAACCGTGCAGGTAAGGCAGCGGCGGCGTCTTGAACCCACCATGCCCCATCGTCGAAGCCTGGTAAACTGAGGATTGAAGCCTTATTTCGCAGCCGTAATGTACCGGTTGGGAGAAGGTCAGCATCCAGCGTTTCGGCCCAGGTGTCTGAATCTTCTTTGCAGGTCAGATCAATAGGGGGTTCGCTAAGGTGTTGAGCAGCGATTGCGCGCGCGGTGTCTTCCCCATAGGCCTTTACCCAACTGTCCCATAGCCACGGTGACGTATTGAGTTTGGCGGCGTCCAACGTTGACAGCAACGCTTTACCTTCGCGTTGCGCACGCCTTAAAATGGCATTGGTTAGTTTACGGTAAGGGGCCAAATGCCCACCCGTRCACAATTCAACGGCTGTGTTGACTGCGGCGTGTTCGGCTATGTCCAAAAAGAGCAATTGGGTGAGGCCAATGCGTATGATGTTGACGGCCCCCCGCCCACGTTTGCCGAGGGGCTTATCTAAATAAGCGTCAAGCACGGCATCAATTTCGCCTAAATGGCGTAGTGCTGTTCGCGTAATCAATGCCGCGAGTCCACGGTCCCGATCTGGAAGGGAGATAAAACTAAAGGTCTTATCCATGGATTCGTCGAGCAGGCGTTTCTGTCCGAGTACACATTCTAAAAGATCGTAAGCAGCAGCGCGAGGCATGGCGGGTCCGTGTATTGGTGAAAAGTTCATTGTTCGTATACCACGACAAGGCAGAGAGGAATACAGAAAGGTGTGAAAAATGGGTGTTGTCGGCTGGATAAATAGGCCATAGAGGAGGCGCTCTATACCGCAGATTGCCGCATTTATAGCATCATTTTGATATCAATATAAAATGATGCTGTTTGTGGGGTTAAATATAATCTTCTTATAAAGAGTAAGGTATATCTATTTGAAATACCATAATAAATTAATCTTATTGTGTTACCATTTCTTCATTGCTTTTAATGAACGGCATCATTTATTATCTATATAATAGGGCGAGTAAAATAAACCGTGTTCTCTTGGTTTGGGTTTTACTAGACTTTGAGTATCGAATTTTTGATCATTATTGTCATTTCGATATATATTATTTATGTTCTTAACGCAGGGTCAATGATCCTATATGTATCGTAATATATAATTTGTCCCGATCGGCACAATGCGGGTGTTCAGGGAGGCTGATGAGAATCGATTCTTCCTCGTTTTCTGGATGTGCGCTTAGGCACAGATTATCGTTCCGTTTTAGCTTACTTTTTGGTGTTATGATAAGTTCACATGCGCAACAGCGTTATGTATGATCTGCATATGTAGGTAAACCTTGTCTTCTTAAGGACGCTGATGATGATCTTTGGGCAAAGGGGCACGTTAGGTGTGTTTGGGTGATCATGTGCAAGTCTCGATAGGGCGTTAAGGTTAAGGTATGCTTGTTTGGCGGTTTGTGAGGGGCTATATTTTTCTGGTTTAAATGGGGAAATAGGTATTTTAATCAAATATATAGGACAAAAATATACTTTATGATTTTTTATTTATGCTAAATTTAAAGATCGCTACTGTGTCTATATTTTAAGTATTATTAATTACTCCTAAAATTTTATAGGTGATTATATTGAGACGATGGGCCAATAGTCGGGTCTCATACGAGTAGAAATCGTGTTTTAGAAAATTTTATTCATAATATGGCGCACCACACGTAATTATTAGGTTTCTGGCAATCTGGGGGAAATTACAACGCAATAGAGTCGCGTTTAAGGGAAGCCGAGGATACATAATGTTTAGGGCTGCGCTAGAGAACATATAAAAGGTGTTGCCATGGGTCGTTTGAGAAAAAGGCGCTTAAATGTTTAAACTAAGACTTCTAGGTCGATCCTTTTGTTTTAGTTCAACAGCACGAACGGCAGCCGCTTTGATTGGTGTCGACAAATCTATAACCGCGTATTTTACCATCGTTTACGTGAGATTATTATTTTGAACGCGAACAAGAAAGGTACGCGTTCTTTSCTGGGGAAATTGACGTCGATGTAAGCCGCCCCTGAAAACGTTGTGTTCCTCTCTTGGGCTTTGCCCCAGAAGAGGTCCTGAGAGACGAAGGCGCGCTAGGGCGTACTTTGATGACGGTCGAAAAGGCAAATGCCGCCGTGAGACAGGCGGAAAAGTCCCGGTATTTGGCCTTCAGCGCGAGGAGGCAAGGTCCAGACAAAGGGTATTCATGATGCTTCATCGGCAACCCTATATCTAATGATTGCCCGTAAGATTGTCCAAGACATCATCGTTTATTCGGATTGTTGGCGGGACGATAACGTGCGGGATGTTTCTGAATTTAAACATTTTCGGATCAACCGTTCTGCGTTTTTTGTAGACCAGAAAAATTACATCAACGGTATCGAGAACTTTTGGACTCAAGCATAGCGCCCTAAGCGGAAATTCAATGGTGTTCTAATGGTGTATTTTGGCCGACCCCTGGAAAATTTTTGTTTCCATAAGTTGCGCTAAGGCGTATTTTTGTAGGGCCGTGCTAAGGCTCATGTATAAAGAAATGTGAGTGGCATTTTAACAACAGAGACTCATCATTTTGAGTCGTCCAATTTAATCAAGGGGTTGAGACGATTTTAGATCGTTATCTTAGGGATTTACCTAGAGCTTTTTATTTATGCTTAAATTATACATCGAGCGGGCGAATTTTAATTTAAGAGTTAATAATTTTGCCTATTTAAAATAAGGTCGTCAACAACGCCTGGATCAGCCAATGTTGAGGTGTCACCAAGGTTTGAAAAGTCATTTTCGCCAATTTTACGTAAAATACGGCGCATAATTTTACCTGATCTGGTTTTCGGCAAGCCGGGGGCGAACTGCACCCAATCGGGGCTTGCAATTGGGCCGATTTCTGTGCGCACCCATTTCACCAATTCGGTCTTAAGGTCATCATTGGACTCGATTCCAGCATTTAAAGTCACGTAAGCATAGATACCTTGGCCCTTAATGTCGTGCGGAGCCCCGACGACGGCGGCTTCGGCCACTTTTGGGTGAGCAACCAGGGCGCTTTCGACTTCGGCCGTACCCATACGGTGGCCAGAAACATTTATGACATCATCAACACGACCCGTAATCCAGTAATAGCCATCTTCATCGCGTCTGCAGCCATCGCCGGTGAAATATTTACCAGGGTATGTTGCAAAATAGGTTTGTTCAAAGCGGTCGTGATCTCCATAGATGGACCGCATCTGTCCGGGCCAGCTTTCTGTAAGACAAAGATGACCGGAGTTTGCGCCGTCCAGCACCTGACCCTCCCCATCGACGAGTTCGGGTTGGACGCCAAAGAAGGGCAAGGATGCCGATCCGGGTTTAAGGGCGGTGGCGCCGGGTAATGGGGTGATCATGATGCCGCCGGTTTCTGTTTGCCACCAGGTATCGACAATGGGGCACCGGCCTTCGCCAACGACGTTGTAGTACCAACGCCAGGCTTCGGGATTAATGGGTTCGCCGACAGAACCCAGCAAACGCAACGATTTACGTGATGTTTTAAGGACTGGGCCATCTCCATCGCGCATCAGTGCGCGAATAGCTGTTGGGGCCGTATAGAAGATATTGACCTTATGTTTGTCGCACACCTGCCAAAACCGTGATGTATCGGGGTAATTGGGCACGCCTTCAAACATGAGCGTTATGGCGCCATTGGCCAACGGGCCATAGATGATATAGCTGTGACCTGTGACCCAACCAACATCGGCGGTACACCAATAAACGTCTCCATCATGATAATCGAAAACATATTGATGGGTCATGGCGGCATAGACCATATATCCGCCGGTGGTGTGCAAAACCCCTTTGGGCTGGCCCGTTGATCCAGAGGTATAGAGGACAAACATCGGGTCTTCGGCGTTCATTTCTTCGGGTTCGCAGGTCGCGGGAACGGCAGAGGTGGCATCGTGAACCCATACGTCAAGGTCATCATTCCAGGTCACGGCCCCACCGGTGTGTTTAACAACAAATACAGTTTCGACACAATCGCATTTGGCAACGGCGGCATCTGTATTGGCTTTGAGCGGTATGGATTTCCCACCGCGCAGGCCTTCATCGGCGGTGATGATAACGTTACTGTTACAATCACGGATGCGGCCCGCTAAGGCTTCGGGTGAAAATCCGCCGAAAACCACCGAGTGAATGGCCCCAATCCGGGTACAGGCCAGCATGKCATAGGCCGCTTCGACGATCATCGGCATATAAAYAGTGACGACACTGCCGCGCTTGACACCGCGTGCCTTCAAGGCGTTGGCAAATTTACAGACTTCATCGTGCAGYTGTTGATAMGTGATGTKCTTGGATACRGTGGGGTCGTCGCCTTCCCAAATAATGGCCGTTTGGTTGGCGCGGGCGGGTAAATGACGGTCAATACAGTTCACGGAAGCATTCAAGGTGCCATCGCTAAACCATTTAATGGAGACTCCGGGAATATTGAAATTGGTTTCTTTGACTTTGGTGTAGGGCTTTATCCAATCAATTCGTCGTCCTTGCTCCCCCCAAAAACCATCCGGATCCTCAATAGATTGCTTGTACAGGGCAAGGTATTTAGCCTCATCAGCCCATGCGTTTTGGGCAAGCTGGGTTGGAACGGGGAAGATTTGCGGATCGGTCATGTTAAAGCCCTTCAAAACGGGGTGATCATTCATTCCCCACAAGTATTCAAGAAAAGGAAGGCGGCGTCTAGGCTAGATAAATAGACTCTTTTGTGATTTGGATGGGAACCGGTGTTAAATGTTTGCCAAGGCAGGGCCCGGCAACGCAATTGCCGCTTTCAATCGTAAATAACGCACCGTGCATTGCACACTGAATGAGGTCCTTTTCAAGGTTTAAAAAGCGACCCGGCTCAAAATCCAAAGGTGCTCCGATGTGCGGGCAGGTATTCAGGTAGACAAAGGCCGACTGGCCCTGACGTACAACAATAAGGCTGCGCGGTTCCCCTTTAATGTTGGCAACAACGGCCGTACTTTCCCCGTCCTCAAGCGCACTAAGGTCCATAAGCTTTTTTGATTTAAACATATTTAAATAAACCTAATTATCCGGAAAGACTTTCTTCCAGGGYCGAATAATGACGCTTTCAAACAGGTCAGCTTTGGTATAAGGGTCATGAGCRACAAAGTCTTCGGCYTGAGATTTATCSGTAAATTCCATAATTAACAAGCCACCGTTCATGCCCGTTTCATCATCCGTTAGTGTTGGTCCGGCGATGAAAACACGGTCCATAACCCCACGGATRTAATCAAGATGAAGGTCACGGTTGGCGGCACGAATAGCCGAGGAATTTGGTTTGTCCGTACAAAATATAGCAAAAAACATGGGTTACTCACAATCATTCAATATTTAAGGGACGCCTTAAAAGGCCCGAGATAATAGACTCTAAATCAGCGTTCAAATTYAAAATTGCATYAACCGCTTGGCAGATCGGCATGTCAACTTGACAGCGGCGCGCCAGTTCCGTGACAGCCGCCGCCGTAAACACACCTTCGGTCACCGATGAGCGGGTAGATAAAATAGACTCAAGTGATTGACCCTTTCCAAGCTCAACGCCAAGGGAAAAATTACGCGACTGCAGCGCCGTGCAGGTTAAGGTCAGATCACCAAGGCCCGAAAGCCCCATCAAAGTTCGTTCATGTGCGCCCAAGACGACGCCTAGGCGAACGATTTCCGCTAAACCACGGGTGATCAGCGCGGCGCGTGCGTTGTCGCCCATGGCGCGGCCTTGGACGATGCCACATGCGATGGCTAAAACATTTTTAACGGCTCCCCCCAATTGGGCGCCAATCACATCGGGGCTATAATAGGGTCGAAAACACAGGCTACTGAGGGCGTTACTGAGGTCTTGGCCAAGGCCTTCATCAGCGCAGGCCAGGGTCAGGGCCGTCGGCATGTTGCGGGCAACTTCGATGGCAAATGTTGGCCCTGAAAGAACGGCAATCGGGGCCAGGTCACCCAATGTTTCTGTGACCACGTCACTGAGCAATTTATACGTACCTTGTTCGATGCCCTTGGCGCATATAATCGCGGGGGTTCCTGCACGCCAATGGGGTTTGGCAGCTTCACAGACCTGGCGCATGAATTGTGCGGGCATAACCAAAATAACCGCATCGGCCTGAACCGCTTCGGCCAGACTGGTGGTGGCGCGAATGGCTGGGTCAAGCACTGCACCTGGTAAATAAGTTGTGTTGACGTGACGCGTATTGATGGCCTCAGCCACATTCTCTTCAAAGGCTTGTAGCACAACATCAAGCCCAGCACGCCGGGCCGCCATTGCCAGCGCCGTTCCCCACGCGCCTGCGCCTAATATTCCGATGCTGTGCACACTGTTGCTCCCAATCTAATGTTTRTTAATTTATGCCTTGGGTGGAACCCTGACACAAGTCCTACGTCATGCTTTTATCCCCGCGCCGCCAACTTTTGGCGCACCGGGGTCCAAAGGCCAACGCGGACGCGGTTTAAAATTAAGATCATTTATATGACCTAGTTGTAAGTGCTCAATCCCCGCCCATGCAATCATCGCCCCATTATCGGTACACAATTGCAAGGGCGGGGCCGCCAATTCAAGACCTTCACCGATAGCAACCTGGTCTAAACAGTGTCGCAATGCGCCATTGGCGGCGACACCGCCGGCGATGACCAAGGTCTTCCCATCGGGACAGAGGATTTTAAACTGGGCAATGGCGTTGCGGGTGCGCTCACGGATGACATCACACACGGCGGCTTGAAAGGAAGCCGCCATATCATTGACGTCTTGATCGGCCAGTTTGCCGGGTGGTAAAGCATCGACTTGGCGTTTGACGGCTGCTTTTAAGCCGGAAAACGAAAAATTACAGCCCGGCTTTCCACGCAAAGGACGGGGCAATGCGAATCGTTTCGGATCACCAAGCTTTGCGCGCGTTTCAATCATTGGCCCACCTGGATAACCAAGGCCCAAGATTTTAGCCGATTTATCAAAAGCTTCACCAACGGCATCGTCGATGGTGGTGCCAAGCCGGGTGTATTCACCAACGCCACGCACCGCCAACAATTGGGTATGCCCGCCTGAAACCAAAAGTAATAAGTACGGAAATGCGACGTTGTTGGTGAGACGCGCGGTAAGGGCGTGACCTTCCAAATGATTAACGGCTATAAACGGCAAATTATGAGCCATAGCGATGGCTTTGGCGGTCATCACCCCAACGATAACCCCACCAATAAGCCCCGGTCCTCCGGTTACCGCAACCCCATCAAGGTCACCAAAGCTAAGATCGGCTTGGACCATGGCGTCGTTTACGACTCGGTCCACAAATTCAAGGTGTGCACGGGCGGCAACTTCGGGGACAATACCGCCAAAGGGTTGATGCAATTCGATTTGCGTCAACACCACATCGGACAGAATTTGCCCCTGATCGGTGACAACCGCAGCAGCGGTTTCATCACAACTGGTTTCTATGCCCAGAATTTTCATGTATAACCCTTTTTATTATAAGCTTTGGACTTTACCCCAAAGCACACCGTGTAAACCAGAACTTCTAGACAGGGAKGTCAAATTATATGAACGCATTACCCCTTCGCATCGGCACCCGTGGCAGYCCCTTGGCCTTGGCCCAAGCTTATGAAACYCGCGATAAYATAATCGCTGAYTTTCCCGAGTTTGCAAAACCGGGYGCGATTGAGATCGTCGTCATCAAAACCACGGGCGATAAAATCCAAGACCGYCCMTTARCGGAAATTGGGGGTAAGGGSCTTTTTACCAARGAAATTGAYGATGCCATGTTGGAYGGWAAMATMGATATTGCCGTGCATTCYATGAAAGATGTGCCAACGTACTTRCCWGACGGCATCCATTTGCCGTGTTTATTGGCCCGCGAAGACGTTCGCGATGCGTTTATTTCTACGGTGTGCGATTCCTTGTGGAAGCTYCCCCAAGGYGCWGTGATTGGCACGGCATCCCTMCGCCGCCAATCACAAATTTTGGCGCGCCGCCCAGATTTGCAAGTGGTAAACATTCGCGGCTCTGTACAAACCCGTTTAAAAAAACTTAAAGCCGGGGATGTTCAGGGCACCATGTTGGCGTCTGCTGGGCTGAAACGTTTGGGCATGGAACAGCACATCACAGAGGCTTTGGATGCCGAAGAGTTTATCCCCGCCGTCGGTCAAGGCGCCATCGGCCTAACTTGCATGATYAAKGATACACGGATCAATGATATTTTGGCCGCCCTGAATCACGAAATGACGCAAATTCGTGTGACGGCAGAACGCGCCTTTTTGACGGTGTTRGATGGGTCTTGTCGRACACCGATTGCCGCGCATGCGTGGTATGTCGGTGATCATGCRTTGTCCTTTCATGGACTGGTGGCAAAACCCGATGGTTCAAAGGTGCATGAAATTACGCGCCAAGGCCCCGCCAATTTGATTGGGGCTCAATCCATGGGTCATGACGCGGGGCTTGAGCTTAAGGGCAAAATCGGCAAAGACTTTCTGGTGACCGCAGASCTAAACGCTTCACCCAACACCGCACCGCTGGCCAAAAATTAGGCGATGCGGGTTCTTGTGACCAGACCTTATCTAGATGCACACCGCGTTGCGGCGAAGCTGGCGGACCTAGGGATCGAAGGGATCGCGGCYCCGCTGATGGATATTGTTTATACAGATGGCCCAGCGTTAGATCTTGCCCAGGTTCAGGCGGTGTTGTTTACGTCCGCCAATGGGGTACGGGCTTTTGCCAGACGGTCTGTTAATCGATCAAAGCCCGTGCTTTGCGTTGGTGCTGCAACGGCCCAACAAGCCGCGGCAGAAGGTTTTACAAAGGTGAAAAGTGCCAATGGTGATGTCGCGACCTTGGCTGCCTTAGTGTTGAGCACCCTAAAGCCCAACGGCGGCGAACTGTTACACCCTGCGGCAGGTCGTGTGGCCGGGGATTTAAAATCTAGCGTCGAACAAGCGGGCTTTACCTATCGCCGCGAAATCTTGTACAGCGCCGTCAAAGTCCAGGTTTTGCCGGATACGGCGGTTCAGGCTCTTCAATCTAGGACTGTGCAGGGGGTCTTATTTTATTCTCCTCGCACAGCGACAGCCTTTTCGAAATTAATACATGACGGTGAACTTGAACCCACAATAACAGGGTTAACGGCTTATTGTCTAAGTGGTGCGGTGGCAAAGATGGTCTCAAATTTAGGCTGGGCCAGCATAAAAATTGCCCCTCAACCCAATCAAGATGCGCTTTTGGCTTTGCTGTAATGGCTTAAGCACAATACACTCAACAAAGTCGATCAATAAAGGATGTGACAAAGCCATGACGGACACCAATAGCGGCGATCAAAATAAAGCAGATCCGCCCAAGCCCGATGCCCCGGATAACGTAAAGCCCGCCGCCGCCAAACCTGATCTTGAAAAGTTGACCGTGCCGCCTCCAAAAAATGGGTCTAGCGCAGCGTCCAAGGTAAGCTCAACCGCATCCCAAAACGGTAAAAAAAGCGGTGGGAAGAGTCTTCTGTGGTTTTTAATGTTGGTCATCTTAGTCGCCGGTTCAGTTATGGCTGGCTGGCCCTATATTGGCGATTCTGTAAAAGACAAAGTGTGGCCGATGGTTGCCGATGTACGGATGCGCCTGGGCTTCAGCCCACGTTCTGAACCTGGCGTTGTTTCCTCCGCAATTGTCTCTGAGCAAACTCCAACACCTTTGGCCCAAGCCCCAACGGATGGCGCCATGAGCGAAATGCCTGTCGAGGGAACCCCAGCCCCATCCGTCGCCCTATCCGCCCCATCCGTGGTCATACCAGACGCTGCCCCATCCAACACACCCGTTGAACCCGTGCTGTTGAACGGTGAACAGGTCCCAGATATCGCGGGTCTTGTTGAGCGTCTGACAATGATTGAAGAAAAAGTAACGGTTAATGAAGATTTATCGCGTTCGCTCCAAGATCTGCGATCTGTGATATCTGCGTTGAATGGCCGTCTGGATAAGATGGATGCGGCCGTGCAAGACTTGAGTTCAAAACAATCTCGTCAATCGACAGATGCCGTTTCGGCGCAAGCGTTGGTGTTGGCCGCAACTCAATTGCGCGTTCGCTTGTTGGGGGGCGCGTCCTTTAGTGCCGAGCTTAACGCCTTGGAACGCATTGCCGGACATGATCCTGCGGTTTTGGTTGCCGTCGGTCGTTTGCGGCCCCATGCCGAAGGGGGTGTGCCCAGTAAGGCTGACCTAGCGTTGCGCTTTACCACTGTGGCCGCGGACATCGTGCGGGCCAAAGGTATCAGCGGCGAACCCGGTTGGATGGGCGCGGTAAAAGATAGCCTATTCGGGCTGGTGACCGTGCGCCGCACCGATCCTAAAATGATCACCAATGAGGTAGACCGGGCAATTGCAGTTGCCGAAGCGGCGTTACAAGTAGGGGCTTTAGATGAAGCCGTTCAAGCCTTAAGCACCTTACAAGGCTCCGCCGGCGAAGCCGTGGCGGCGTGGTTGGGTGATGCCCGTGCCCGCGTTGATGCCGAAGCAGCACTGGAAACACTTTATAACCAAGCCCTAGCCGCAATGGCTCAAGTTGGCGGAAACTAAGGATAAGCTATGGTGCGTTTAATTATTTTCCTCTTTGYTWTGGTTGYTGTCGCGTGGGGRRCTGTGTGGCTGGTSGATCAYCCCGGTCAAGTCAGCCTTAATTGGGGCGGSTGGCAAATTGAAACCAGCGCCGGCRTTTTGSYGYTSATCATCGGYRCGTTCRCCATYGCGRYCGCCCTTRTGTATCGGTTTTGGCTGTTTCTCACCCGTGCGCCGGACCGTATCGGGGTGGCCTTAAAAGAACGCCGGTCGAAAAAAGGCTACAAGGCTCTGACCAAGGGCATGGTGGCCGTGGCGGCGGGCGATGCTCATGAAGCCCAGGCGCAGGTTAAAAAGGCGGATGGTCTTTTGGGCGAACCGCCCTTGACCTTSTTGTTAAAGGCGCAGGCGGCTCAATTGAGTGGCGATGAAACCGCAGCGTCCACGTTTTTTAAGGCCATGCTTGACGATCCGGAAATGGAATTTTTAGGGGTRCGYGGCTTRCTYACACAAGCSCTYAAGCGCGGTGACGATKCACAAGCCCTYAAATTGGCCAAACGTGCCCAAGCTTTAAAACCCAAAAGTGTATGGACCGCTAACACCTTATTTGAACTGGAAGCCCGCGGCGGTCGTTGGACTCAAGCCAGCGAAGCTTTAACGCAAGTGATAAAATTAAAAGCCTTACCCGGCCCCGTAAGCAAATATCGCCGTGCGGTGGCTTTGTTGGGGCAAAGCCTAGACGCGGAACAAGCCAAAAATCCGGCGGATGCCCTAAAATTTGCTGTTAAGGCGGTGCGTGAAGATGCAAAGCTGATCCCCGCCGTTTTGCGTTTGGCACGGCTTTACCTTACAGCAGGTAATACCCGTAGGGCGGTGAACGTGCTTGAAAAAGCCTGGGTTTTGACCCCGCACCCGGACTTGGCAACACTCTATATGGAAGCCTCGGGCTGTGAAGACGGCCTTAAACGCGTTTCCACCGCAGCCAAACTGTTGGTCTTGCATCCCGGTGCGCCAGACGGACACATCACGGCGGCAACGGTGGCGCTGGATGCTAAATTATGGGGTCAGGCGCGCAGCCATTTGCAAGCGGCCCTGGACGCAGGACGCAACACGCGCACACTTTACACCTTAATGGCGCGGTTAGAAGACGAAGACCGGGGCGATAAGGAAAAAGTACGGGCGTGGTTGACGCGTGGAGCCCAAGCGGCAGCAGATCCAGCTTGGGTCTGTTCCAGTTGCGGTCATGTCGAAACCGAATGGCAACCCCATTGTCCCAAATGCAAAAGCTTTGGTGCTTTGACCTGGGAAACGCCTCCGGGCTATGGCGCGCTGAAAATCGTTGACAGTCAAACCCTAAAAATTGAAGCGTTAACGTCTTAAACGCGTTGACGTGAGCGCGTATGCAGATTAAAACAGCGCGTCTTTAAGAACCCAATGCCGCCTTAGCTCAGTTGGTAGAGCACGTCATTCGTAATGACGGGGTCAGGTGTTCGAGTCACCTAGGCGGCACCATCATAACCCCTTGGGAAACCGAGGGGTTATGTTCCTTTTTGGGTTTGGTCGTCAGGCGCAAGGTGCGCGTAACGTTGCACCATCTCTAAAACTTGTGCCCTAGATCATGAAACCGAAAATCTTCAATTCCAGCGTTTTTGCGGGCCTTTCCAAAAGTCGTTTTCACGTCTTTGATGGGCATCCCTCTATAGGTAAAGACGGAACCCGGTGCAGTTGGGCCTAAGTCTAACAACACCTGCCTTGCCCGTTTAGTTAAACGCACGAACGGTCTTCTTTGTTTTTAGTGTTGGTAAACGTAACGAAGCCTCGGTCCAGGTTGACATTCTGCCAATCAAGTCTAAAGAGTTCCGAACATCACGCCTCGTGTATCGACCGCTAAAGCATCGGCCCACCATTTCGTTTGTAGATACGCATAATTGCTGTCCTTTCGGCTGTGCATGGGCTTCAATATCAAGAACATCCCACCGCCGACAGCGCGGATCATAATTAACAAAAGGAATGTTTAAGCTAAGGCAGTCTCCGTTTTCATTCCCTAAGGCAACCCTTTCCAATTTACCCCCCCTTAGCTAAGGGAGCGATGAATTGAAGTTTAAACAATCCATTCCAAAACGTATTTTCCCTTAGCTAAAGGGGCCGATCGCTTAAGGTAAAATGCCCGTAACGAGATTATGGTTCTCCATAACAATAGAGCGGGTCCAAAACAGCCTTTATCATAATTTGGAGCCCTACCTATCCTTGAGGGTGTTTGTGTTGTTGAGCACTCGGTTCTGGCAGTATAAATGAGTGGAAATATGTTTTGTAATGGGTATGCTCTTTTTCATTAATTTTATTTAATGATTAGAAGGGTAAGATTAGCCCTTAATTTCAGGATAGCATAATCTTGAAATTGGCGTGTTTTGCTGGAAACGGGCTAAGATCAAAATAGAGAACCAAGCACGATTAAGGTAGATGTATGACCAAAGAAAACGAGATCGAACAAGCCTTAATTGCCAAGCTAGAGGACCTCAAATACGTCTATCGTCCTGATATTCGCGATAAAGCGACGCTTGAGCAAAACTTCCGTTTAAAATTTGAGGCCCTTAATCGCGTTCATCTCACCGATTCAGAATTTGCCCGCCTGCGTGATGAAATTATTAATGCCGATGTATTTGCAGCCGCTAAAACCTTACGTGAACGTAATACTTTTCAACGTGAAGACGGCACGCCACTTCAATACACACTGGTTAACATCAAAGACTGGTGTAAAAACGAATTTGAAGTTATCAACCAGCTTCGCATCAACACGGACAACAGCCATCACCGTTACGATGTTATTTTGCTCATCAACGGTGTGCCTGTGGTGCAAATAGAACTCAAAACATTAGAGATCAGCCCGCGCCGCGCCATGCAACAAATTGTCGATTACAAAAATGATTCCGGCAATGGTTATGCCAATACGTTGTTGTGCTTTATGCAGTTGTTTATTGTTAGCAATCGATCTAAGACCCAGTATTTTGCCAACAACCAAAATCAGCACTTTGCCTTTAATGCCGACGAGCAGTTTTTGCCCGTTTACGAACTCGCAGATAAAGACAATAAAAAAATAAGCCACCTTGATGACTTTGTCGGCCTCTTTCTCGCCAAATGTACGCTTGGGCAACTGATCAGTCGTTACATGGTCTTAGTGGCAAGCGAGCAAAAAATGATGATCATGCGCCCGTATCAAATTTATGCGGTGAAGGCCATTGTTGATTGTATCCACCAAAATCGAGGCAATGGCTATATTTGGCATACGACAGGCAGCGGCAAAACTCTCACATCGTTTAAAGCCTCTACTCTGCTTAAAGATAACCCAGACATTGATAAATGCCTGTTTGTGGTCGATCGTAAGGACCTTGACCGCCAAACCCGTGAAGAATTCAACAAATTCCAAGAAGGCTGTGTTGAAGAAAATACCAACACTGAAACACTGGTGCGGCGCATGCTGTCTGAAGATTATGCCGATAAAGTGATCGTAACGACTATACAAAAACTGGGGCTAGCCCTGGATGAAACCAGCAAGCGCAACCAAGCCAGCAAACATAAAGGCAAGCAAACTTACAAAGAACGGTTAGAGCCTCTGCGCAACCAGCGCATTGTGTTTATTTTTGATGAATGTCACCGTTCCCAATTTGGGGATAACCATCAAGCGATTAAAAATTTCTTTCCCAAGGCTCAACTGTTCGGTTTTACCGGCACGCCTATTTTTGAAGACAACGCCAGCTACAAGAAAATTGATGGCACCCAAGGCACTTACAAAACCACAAAAGACATCTTCCAAAAACAACTGCACGCCTACACCATTACCAATGCCATCGATGACCGCAATGTCCTGCGTTTTCATATTGATTATTTTGGGGAACAACCAAAAGCAAAAAAAGGGAAGCCAGGCAAAAAGAACAAGCCCAAGTCAAATTCTCCGATACCCAAAGCCGTGGTGAATGAAATCATCAGCAAACACGATGCTGCCACCAACCAAAGACGTTTTAACGCAATATTGGCGACGGCTTCTATTAACAATGCGATTGAATATTACGAATTGTTTAAGGCTGTACAAACGCAGAAACAAACGGAAAATGATGGTTATCAGCCTTTAAACATTGCTTGCATTTTTTCGCCCCCTGCCGAAGGCAATAAAGATGTGCAACAGTTTCAAGAAGATCTGGCACAGGAAAAAGAAGACAACAAAAAAGCACCTGAGGAAAAGAAAGCCGCCCTGAAAGCGATCATTGCCGATTACAACAGCCAATACAGCAGCAATCACACGATCAACGAATTCGACCTGTATTATCAAGATGTGCAGCAACGCATTAAAGACCAAAAATACAGCAATAAAGATTACCCGCAAAAAAACAAAATCGATATCGTGATTGTGGTGGATATGTTGCTTACGGGATTTGATTCCAAATATTTAAACACCCTGTACGTGGATAAAAATCTTAAATACCATGGCTTAATTCAAGCCCTATCGCGCACCAACCGCGTCTTGAATGACACTAAACCCCATGGCAAAATTTTAGATTTTCGGTATCAGGAAAAAGCCGTTGATGATGCCATTGCTTTATTTTCCGGTGCCAACAAAGCAAAGGCCAAAGAAATTTGGCTGGTCGATCCCGCGCCCGAAGTTATTAAACAATTAGACGAAGCAGTCAGCCAACTGGAAAATTTTATGGGCTCGCAAGGGCTCGCCTGCACCCCAGAAGAAGTCAACAACCTAAAAGGCGATATGGCCCGAAGCGAATTTATCAATCACTTTAAAAAAATCCAGCGCCTAACAACCCAGCTTGACCAATACACGGACCTAAGCGCGGAACAAGCCGACAACGTAAAAGCTTTGTTGCCAGAGGAAAAATTGCGCGGGTTCCGGGGCATGTATCTGGAAACCGCCGCACGCCTAAAAGCCCAGCAAGCTAAGGACGGTGGCAACGCGGATGACCCCGTGCAACACTTGGATTTTGAACTGGTTTTGTTTTCATCAAGCCTCATTGATTATGATTACATTATGAGCTTAATTGCCAGCTCGACCGATGGCACACCGAGCAAACAAAAAATGACCCGCCAAGAATTGATTGATCTGATCAGTGCCAATTCTAACCTTATGGATGAACGCAATGATATTGTCGCTTATATCAACAGCCTGCCCACGGGCGAAATCCTCAGTGAAAAATCTATTCGGAATGGCTATGATACTTTCAAGGCTCAAAAATCAGCCAAGGCATTGGCAATTTTGGCGGAAAAACACGGGCTAGGCGGTGAATCCTTAAAAAACTTTGTCGATGCTATCATGAACCGCATGATCTTTGACGGTGAACGCCTTAGCGATTTAATGGAACCCTTAGAACTGGGCTGGAAAGACCGCACCAAAGCAGAATTGGCCCTTATGGAAGACCTTGTGCCGTTGCTTAATAAGCTTGCCCAAGGCCGCGATATTTCGGGGTTGGCGGCGTATGAATAACGTGAGAAGGAATAACCACAATGCAAAATGATCTGGTTCACACGATGACCGAATCTTTTGAAGGTCATGCGCAGGAAACTGAAAACGGTATTGAATACTGGCTGGCCCGTGACGTGCAACACCTGCTGGGCTACAAAGAGTGGCGTAATTTTTCTCATGTGGTTTCCAAGGCTAAGACAGCCTGTGATGTATCGGGTCATCTCACCACAGACCATTTTGTTGGTATCAACAAAATGGTCGATCTGGGCCTTGGCAGTCAGCGCGACATCAACGACATCATGCTCACGCGCTATGCCTGTTATCTGATTGCCCAAAATGGCGACCCCGCAAAACAAGAAATTGCCTTTGCCCAAACCTATTTTGCCATGCAAACCCGCAAAGCAGAATTGATTAAACAACGCTTGTTGGAAGCAGAGCGGGTTTCTGCCCGTAAAAAACTCACCACAACGGAAAAAGACCTGTCCAACACGATCTTTGAACAAACGGGCGGCAACCAAAACTTTGCCACGATCCGCAGCAAAGGGGATCAAGCCTTGTTCAGCAAAAATACCCAAGCCATGAAGGCCCAATGGAAAGTGCCAAACAATCGCCCCCTAGCCGATTTCGCGCCGACCATCATTTTAAAAGCCAAAGATTTTGCTACCGAAATCACCATTCATAATGCCCCCAAAAATCCTGATGGGCTGGAATAAAATGGTAAAAACTACGCAAAAACCACTAGTTCCACAACGGCGCTTTCCTGAGTTTCAGGATGCAGAGGAATGGGAGCTACTTCCAATTGGAAGTAAAGTCGACTTGCTTTCAGGGTTTCCATTTAAAAGTCTCGAAATCTCTGATGATTTTAGCGGTATTCCTTTGATGAGAGGGATAAATATAACTGAAGGACGTGTTCGGCATAGCGAAAATATTGACAGGTTTTTTCTGGGAAAGACTGAAAATCTAAAAAAGTATAAGCTGAGAAAAGATGATTTAGTCATCGGGATGGATGGATCAAAAGTAGGAAAGAACTCTGCGTTAATTACAGATGCCGATTCTGATTCGTTACTCATTCAACGAGTCGCTCGCTTGAGAACAAACCACAAAACAATCATACAGTTTATATTCCAGCACATTAACTCAACAAAGTTTCATTCATATGTTGACCGAATTAATACTAGTAGCGGCATTCCTCATATAAGTGCGAAGCAAATAAATGAATTTGAAATTGCTTTCCCTTTGCTTCCAGAGGAACAACAACAAATCGCCAATTGTCTGTTTTCTCTTGATGATCTTATTACCGTACATACTCAAAAAGTTGAATCCCTGAAAGCCCATAAAAAAGGTCTGATGCAGCAGTTATTTCCCGCCGAAGGCAAAACCATCCCCAAACTCCGCTTTCCTGAGTTTCAGGATGCGGGGGCGTGGGATGAGAAGCACTTAGGTAGGCTCTCAACAATACTTCGTGGCGGTTCTCCCCGACCTATAGATGATTATTTCACTTTGGATACAAATGGTCTGAATTGGCTCAAAATTGGTGATGTAGATAAAGCTTCCAAGKYTMKARYKMARWYRSWMSAGWGNAGTTRMRSMARCMRMRCWMAAWAMAAMTAGAGAAGTAAATCCGGGCGATTTGATTATGTCGAACTCCATGAGTTTTGGCAGGCCTTATATTCTGAAAATAAAATCCTGTATTCATGATGGCTGGATAGCTGTAACAGATATTACGGACCAAATTGAACGTGATTATTTGTATTACCTAATATTGTCTAATCTTAGCCAAACATATTTTTTCAATGCGGCTGCGGGTGGTGGAATTAGAAATCTAAATGCTGACATAATAAAATTTCTGCCTGTAGCCTACCCGGACATTTTAGAACAACAAAAAATCGCCGATTTTCTGTCTTCTCTCGATAATCTGATCACCGCACATACCCAAAAGATTGACGCCCTCAAAGCCCATAAAAAAGGTCTGATGCAGCAGCTATTCCCCTCTGCCGACGAGGCGGGTGCATGAACAATCAAACCACTGATTTTGCCGATCTAGACGCACTGGTGACGCATCTACGCGACACGTTGGCCCCTGAATTGGATAATAAAAAATATCTATTGCTGTTTGCTTATAACGGTACGGGAAAAACGCGCTTGTCTATGGGTTTTAAGGAGGCTGGTAAAAGTAATGGTGAGGCGGACACCCTCTATTTTAATGCTTTTACAGAAGATTTATTTAGTTGGGATAACGACTTGGATAATGACACCCGAAGGGTGTTGAAGATCAATTCAAACTCACGCTTCTTCGCTGGCCTGCAAGATTTGGAAATGGATAACCGCATCCGGCCATTGTTACGGCGCTATGCAGATTTTGACTTTAAAATTGATACCGATAACTGGACCGTCAGCTTTGAGCGCGAAGTTAACAACGGTGACAGCCATGAAACGGTTGAGCATATTAAAATATCACGCGGGGAAGAAAATATTTTTGTCTGGTGTTTCTTTCTTGCCATTGCACAAATTGCGATCGATAAAGATGAAGGTTCTGCCTATGAATGGGTGAAATACATTTATATTGATGACCCGATTTCATCACTAGATGACAACAACGCGATCGCCGTGGCCAGTCATTTGGCACAATTGCTTAAGAAGCAAAATAATGTAAAAACGGTTATTTCGTCACACCACACCTTATTTTTTAATGTGATGTGGAATGAGCTAAACGGAACGAAAAAGTTACAGCCATATTTTTTAAGCACCAATGCCAGCACCCATGGCTACACCTTACGCCGGACCACTGACACACCATTTTTTCACCATGTTGCCTTGTTAACACAACTGCATGAGGCGGTTGAGTCGGGTAATTTGTATACCTATCATTTTAATATATTACGTAATATTCTAGAAAAAACAGCGACCTTTCACGGTTTTAGAAAATTCTCAGCTTGTATGACGCAAGATAAAGATGACCCCGAAGGCATCGTTCATGCGCGGATGATCAATGTATTAAGTCACGGTAATTATTCGCTTTTTGAGCCTATGGAAATGGTCGAAGAAAATAAACAATATTTCAAAAAAATATTGAATGACTTKRYGAYSRWSWWKMGYTTKRWKMCTKWYYYMKKKSCRSRMSMRRYAGMGCWGWMRRCRGMRRWGGCTCCCCAGTCATGACCGAACAAGAACAAAAAGAGCTGGGTAAAACTCTTTGGGCTATCGCTGATGAATTACGCGGCGCAATGAATGCCGATGACTTTCGGGATTATATGTTGTCGTTTTTATTTTTACGTTATCTATCTGATAATTATGAAGCCGCCGCTAAAAAAGAATTAGGCCTAGATTACCCCAAGCTTGAGGGTGATGATAAGCGTGCCCCATTAGTATCGTGGTATGAAGACAATGCTGAGGATATTCCAGCATTTGAAAAACAAATGCGCCGCAAAGTGCACTATGTGATTAAGCCAGCACATCTATGGAGCAGCATTTCAGAGTTGGCGAGAACCCAGCACGATGATTTACTGTTAACCTTACAACAAGGTTTTAAATACATTGAAAACGAATCTTTTGAGAATAATTTTCAGGGCTTGTTTTCGGAAATTAATTTAGATTCTGAAAAGCTGGGTAAAAAATATCCTGACCGCAACGCCAAACTTTGCACCATCATTACGAAAATTGCCGAGGGCATTGCAGAATTCTCCAGCGACAGTGATGTCTTGGGGGATGCTTATGAATACCTGATCGGTGAATTCGCCGCAGGGTCGGGCAAAAAAGCCGGAGAATTTTATACGCCTCAACAGATGTCAAAAATACTGTCGCGCATCGTCACCTTAGATAGTCAGGATCCCGCAACGGGCAAAAAGAAAAAGCTTAATAAAGTACTGGATTTCGCCTGTGGCTCTGGCTCGTTGCTGTTGAATGTGCGCAATCAATTGGGCCAGCACGGCATTGGCAAAATATACGGACAAGAAAAAAATATCACGACCTATAACTTGGCCCGCATGAATATGTTACTGCACGGCGTCAAGGATTCCGAATTTGAAANTCCATCACGGGGATTCATTACTTAACGAGTGGGAATTACTCAATGAAATGAACCCTGCCAAAAAGTTGGACGTTGATGCTGTTGTGGCTAACCCCCCATTTAGTTATAGGTGGACCCCAACAGAAGCATTGGGTGAAGACTTCCGTTTTAAAAGTTATGGCTTGGCCCCAAAATCAGCCGCGGATTTTGCCTTTTTACTGCACGGCTTTCACTTCTTGGGCGATGAAGGCACCATGGCCATTATCTTACCTCATGGCGTATTGTTTCGGGGCGGTGCCGAGGCCCGTATTCGCACTAAATTGTTAAAAGACAACCATATAGACACCGTGATTGGCTTACCCGCTAACCTGTTTTTCTCTACGGGTATTCCTGTGTGTATTTTGGTGTTGAAAAAATGTAAAAAGTTCGACGATGTCTTGTTCATTAATGCCAGTGACAGGGAAAACTTTGAAAAAGGCAAACGCCAAAATCGGTTGTTGCCAAAGCATATCGATAAAATTATCGAGACCTATCAATTTCGCAAAGAAGAAGACCGTTATGCCAAGCGTATATCGATGGAAGAAATCGAAAAGAATGATTTCAACCTAAACATCTCTCGTTACGTAAGCACCGCCAAGCCAGAGGTGAAAATTGATCTGGATGAAGTAAATGCCAAGCTGATCGGGTTAGAAAAAGACATCGAAAAAGCTGAAAAAGCACACAATAAATACCTAGACCAACTTGATCTGCCTCGTTTACCTTAAAGTAAACACTGTGCCAAATTTGTGCCCTTTCCAGCCTGCTTTAATCGCGTTTATTCGAGATAATATGCAACAGAACGCGTCCAACGAGACGGGGTCGGGTGTCCTAACCCCAGGCCTGTGATGATTGGTCTGTATAGAGACGGCTACAGTGCAGCTGCTTCGCAATGAGGGCGCCACCGTCGAACATTATATGCACGATAATTGCCCCTGAATGTTCGCTCCAATCCGTTGCACCTGTCCGTCAGTAGTGATATTTTTAAGGACGAAGGCACATGAATGATTTAAGTTATCGCCATTTAGGCCGCGCAGGAAGCAGCCAGTTAGATCAAGGTACGGCAGTTTGTAATCCAGAACGTTCGGTGTGGTTTCGAACCGTGAATTTGGCAAATGTTAACCGAGCTTGCCATTGATGCGAGGGCTGCTGGTCCTGATGCCTGGGGGTCTATGTCTCGGGCTTTTCGACATCATTGCTGGTTGATATACGTGCATACAGACCGGTTTTAACCTGTTCAAGGACAGGTCGTTCTGCCGCAGTTTTTGGGATAGCAAGGCGCTTTCGACGGATTTTTAAGGGGGAAAGTTGCTTTGCATTTATCATATGATCACTTTCCCGTGTGCAAAGGTTTATGTCTACACTTTTAATTATGTCCTCGGCCCTAAAATGGCTTTACAAACGCCGCGCATGCGGGGTGTGGGCGTAAACTTTTAAAGGCCCAAAGCAAGGTTACAAACATCCCCTTAACCGCAGAAAATATAAGACCTTGCCCTAAAATGCGCCATGGCTATACTGCGCTTCAAATTGAGGGCCCCCGCATTTTGCTTGCGGTGGGGTCCTTGTGTCGATTGGTGAGGAGATTACACATGAGCGCGCGTTATGACGTCGTTGGCATCGGAAATGCGATTGTAGATGTTTTAGCCCATGCGGATGAAGACTTTTTGGTGCGTCACGGCATGACCAAAGGCAGCATGGCTTTGATCGACACCGACACAGCCGACACGTTATATAACGACATGGYATCGGGCATTGAATGTTCGGGCGGTTCTGTCGCCAATACCATCGCTGGGCTGGCCAGCCTGGGGGGCGTTGGCGCTTTTATCGGCAAAGTTAAAGATGATGTTTTGGGCAAAGTCTTTAAACACGACATCGAAGCTATTGGCGTTCACTTTCCCACCACCGCAAATAGCGATGGCGTGCCCACCGCGCGGTGCTTAATTCACGTTACGCCGGATGCCGAACGCACGATGAATACGTTTTTAGGCGCTTGTGTTGAACTCAGTCCTGCTGACGTCGATTTGGACGTGGTGCGRGCGGCGAAGGTCACTTATCTTGAAGGKTATTTGTGGGACCGTGAAGAAGCYAAAGCGGCYTTTGTTAAAGCGGCGCAACAGGCRCATGCCGCCGGGCGCGAAGTCTCGCTATCACTATCAGATCCCTTTTGCGTGGATCGCCACAGAGAAAGCTTTTTAGAGTTGGTGGAACATCACATCGACGTGTTGTTTGCCAACGAAGATGAAATCATATCGCTGTATCAAGTTAAGACCTTTGACGAAGCTTTGCAAAAAGTGCGCGGTCATTGCAAGGTTGCGGCCCTGACCCGGTCGTCAAAAGGTTCGGTTGTGATTAGCGGTGAGGAGGTTCATATCGTTGATGCTGAACCCGACGTCAAAGTGATTGACACCACCGGGGCCGGTGATGCTTTTGCGGCGGGCTTCCTCTTTGGTTACACCAACGGATACGAAAACGACCTAGCGCATTGTGCGCGTCTGGGCGGCATTTGCGCCGCAGAAATCATCAGCCACTTTGGCGCGCGCCCAGAAACGCCGCTTAACAAAGTGGTCGCCAATATACTGAGTTAATTTTCGGGTTAATCCCCGCAAGCCACACGGAAGGCCGTGTTTGGCACTATCAAGGACAAAGATATTATGAACATTCGGAACATCGCTATTATTGCTCACGTTGATCACGGTAAAACGACCCTGGTTGATGTGATGCTTAAACAATCTGGAACTTTCCGGGCCAACGAAAAGGTTGACGAGCGGGCTATGGATTCCGGCGAATTGGAACGCGAACGCGGCATTACCATTACCGCCAAGCCGACCTCGGTGGAATGGAAAGGCACCCGCATTAATATTGTGGATACACCAGGCCACGCCGATTTTGGTGGTGAAGTTGAACGCATTTTGTCGATGGTTGACGGCGTGTTGTTGCTGGTTGATGCCGCTGAAGGTGCAATGCCACAAACCAAGTTTGTCACGGGTAAAGCCTTGAAGCTAGGTCTTAAGCCCATCGTTGTGGTGAACAAAGTCGATAAGCCCGAACAACGCGGTTACGAAGTTCAAGATGAAATTTTTGATTTGTTCTCCGCTTTGGATGCCAACGACGATCAGTTGGACTTCCCGACCATCTTTGCTTCGGCGAAAAACGGTTGGGCCACCGACACCCCGGATGGTCCGCAACTTAATATGGACATTATCTTCGATACTATTTTGTCGTATGTTCCTGCTCCGACCACAATTCCCGACGAACCATTTTCGATGCTTGCCACCACCTTGGAAGCCGATAACTTCTTGGGTCGTATTTTGACGGGTCGCGTACACTCGGGCACGGCAAAGATGGGTATGCCCATTAAGGCTTTGAACCGCGAAGGCGAAGTGATTGAAACCGGGCGTATTTCTAAACTGTTGTCGTTTAGGGGCTTGGAACGGGTTGCCGTAAATGAAGTTCATTCGGGCGATCTGGTTGCTATTGCTGGCCTGACCAAGACCACCGTGGCCGATACTATCTGCGATCCAGCGGTTACTGTGTCGCTTGATTCCCAACCTGTCGATCCACCGACCTTGTCGATGATGTTTGCCGTAAACGATTCTCCGTTGGCGGGCACCGAAGGCACCAAGGTGACGTCACGTATGATCCGTGATCGCTTGTACGCCGAAGCCGAAGGTAACGTTGCTTTGCGCATTACGGATGGTGAAGGTGCGGACGGTTTTGACGTTGCCGGACGTGGCGAATTGCAATTGGGCGTGTTGATTGAACAAATGCGCCGCGAAGGGTTTGAACTTAACGTATCGCGCCCCCGCGTGGTGATGAAAGAAATCGACGGCAAGYTGCATGARCCTTTGGAAGAAGTCTCGRTYGATGTTGATGAAGAATACGCYGGCATYGTGGTTGAAGCCTTAAGCCTGCGCAAAGGYAARATGAAGGAAATGAAGCCATCAGGYGGCGGTAAAACCCGCWTGGTCTTCCATGTTCCGGCCCGTGGCATGATCGGTTATTTGGGTGAGTTTTTGACCGAAACACGYGGCACCGGYATTATGGCYCGCATCTTTAATTCATAYATACCTTACGCRGGCAAGCTTCCRGGTCGTCGYAATGGRGTTCTGGTKTCMAATTGCAGYGGTGCCACCGTGCCTTATGCTTTGTTYAACCTTGAAGGYCGTGGCCCRTTGTTTRTYGSKSCWCARRYKAARATYTAYGAAGGYATGATYATYGGYGAACATKCMMRWSSTRSYGAYYTKGAAGTGAACCCGATGAAGGGCAAGCAGTTGACCAACGTGCGTTCGTCGGGCACCGATGAAGCTGTGCGGTTGACGACACCTCGGCGGTTAAGTTTGGAACAAATGATTTCTTACATTCAAGACGACGAACAAGTGGAAGTCACACCGAAAAGCGTGCGGATGCGTAAACGCTACCTAGACCCTAATGTCCGCAAACGCGATGCTCGCAAACCCGGTAACTAAAATCTGAGCTATTCTTTATGAAAAGCCCGAAGCAGCCGCTTCGGGCTTTTTTGCTAAAGAGCGCTTGTTATGCCCCTCACCCCCCGATAACTTGAAGTCAACATCGAATCCCGGTGGCATCCATGCGTTTGCCATCATCATAAATTTTCTCTATTGAGTTAGGTTTGTCCGCGTTTGGAAATCCCTTAAATGAGTCTTAACCCTGCGCAACGTGGTATAAAAGAGGTCTAGGTCGGTGCTGTTGGCGTTTAGATGCAGGTCAAGATGTGTCTTCATCTATTCGCCATTGGTGAATATAAAAGTAAGTTGCTAAACCTTAAGGTCAGTCAGCCATAGTTTGCAGGCTAAAATAGGGCTATTATAAGGTATTAAGACTTTGATATTTTGGATGGAGGTGACGTTATGAACAAACAAGACTTTGAAATCTTAGCGACGGAAATCTTACAACAGTTTGCAAGCGGGGAAACGGAAATCCACGAAATCCATGCCCGTTTGCACCAAACCTTGGATCAGATGCGGGCCTTTGGCATGCCTTTGCCAGAAGACCTGGTGAATTTGGAACAAGAGTTAGCGCGAGAATTCATCGAAGACGCCGAATAAGCCAAGGTTCTTTTGCGCATTTAAAGGTTCTTTTGCGCATTTAAAGGTTTCYACGGTGTTTAATCAATGTCTTGAACGTCGTAAGCCAGGGTCATGACCTGGACGAAGACGGCATGGTCGCTAAACGGGAAGACGTCAACGGTTCTATATGCACGTCTCATCGTGGGATCGGCCACCGGGCCGCGCGGTGTGCGAACTGAGTTCAGGCGCGTGCAATTTTCGGCCAACAAGACAGTGCGATGATACATATGAAGTCTGCCAGGTTCCAGGGGATCAAATGGAATATATGGGGCTTGGCTTGGCTAAAATGCAGACGTAAAACTTAGGCACGCGTTTAAACCGATCTGGTCCCGCGTACCTGTGATGAAGAATACGGCGCATTTGAATCTGCTATCGTTAAGACCTCGGCTGTTCAGAYTTGGGCTATGGACGGTGCTTATAGGCTGGTTTTTTGGTCGCCGGGTATAATAAGCCCGARATTTTCTTCATGTAGGTTAAAGGCGGCTTCGATTGGACCTGTTGTATTGCGGCGATCTTGTAATATTCCTCCGACGTGGGTCAGATCTAATTCCAAAGCCTCAATTAACAACAAAGCGATCTGTTTATTATTTTCTTCACAGGAAATACGATGAGCGACAACGATSGCGTCACTKAGGCGTTTGCTMCTCATAATTMACTCCATATATNAAGSGTTCARCAGATGATCTCAAATATTTGRGAAACAGGCCTTAAGCATAGCAAAATTTTGGCCTGAGCGGAACTAAGATATAATTGAGTTTAATTAAATCATTGATACCTAAAAATTCTCATCCTAAAATTCATTAGGATGGTGTTTATTGTTTGCATTATATCCTTGCGTATTGTGGGTTGTCAGACAACGCCCTTGCGTTAAAATGCGCCATGATTGACGTTACCGATACCATTTCAATATCACCTGTTGAGCTGCAAGAAACCTTTGTTCGCGCCCCCGGAGCAGGGGGGCAAAATGTGAATAAGGTCTCTTCGGCCGTGCAACTGCGCTTTGATGCACGCCACTGTTTGGCGCTATCGAATGCGGTTTTTTTGCGTTTGAAAAAACTTGCCGGTCGTCGCATGACTTCGGATGGTATCGTTATTATTTCCGCCAGCCGTTTTCGCACCCAAGCCGGCAATCGCAAGGACGCTCAAGATCGCCTCTTTGCGTTGATCCGCGACGCCGCAACACCGCCAAAATTTCGCCGCGCTACGCGGCCCAGCAAGGGTGCAAAACGAAAACGCTTAGATGATAAACGCCACCACGGTGATACCAAAAAAGGCCGCGCTAAGGTTAGCCGCGCGGATCATTGATGACAAACGCACGCTCAAGGGCGCATATATGACGGACCTCTTAAACGATAAACCGCATCGGTCTTGGAGACAAAGTGCGCGGGCCTTTTTAAACCCTAAGGTCATGGCCTTGTTGTTCTTGGGCTTTAGTGCCGGAGTACCGATCTTATTGGTGTTTTCGACCCTATCGGTGTGGCTACGCGAAGCTGGAGTCGAACGCGCCACCATCGGCTTTTTCAGTTGGGCGGCCTTAGCCTATGGATTTAAGTTTGCGTGGGCACCGTTGATTGACAAGTTGCCGCTGCCCTTTCTTGCTGGGGCGTTGGGCCAACGGCGGGCGTGGTTGTTGGTGGCGCAGATCGCAATCATTGCTGCACTGTGTTTTATGGCGCTGACGGACCCGGTTCACGGTCTGACGACCATGGCCGTTGCGGCGGTGCTGTTGGCGTTTAGTTCCGCTACTCAAGACATCGTTATTGATGCCTATCGCATCGAAAGTGCTGACGATGATTTACAAGGTTTGATGTCGGCATCCTATATCGCGGGCTACCGGATCGGCATGTTGGTCGCGGGGGCCGGGGCGTTGGAAATCGCGGGTCTATTAGACGTGGTTGATGGCTATGATTATGCCGCGTGGCAAGGTACCTATCTGGCCATGGCTGCGGTGATGGGCATTGGCATTGCCACGACCTTTATGATCCGTGAGCCGCAACATAAAAATCCCCTGACCGAGCGGTTAGAGACAGCCGCCGATTACGGTCGCTTCGTGGCCCTGTTTGTGGTGGTGGCGGCGGTCTTTGCGTTGGTGTTCAGTTGGTGGCCGGGGGTGGCGGCGGTGTTTGATCCGGTTCTGGGTCAGGGTTTGGCCCATTTCATGGATGGCGTGCTGCGCTTGACCCTGGGCCTTGTTGTATCGCTGGCGGCGGGTTTTGTCTTGGTGCGTGTAGGCCTTGTCCAACGTGATGTTGCCTATCAAGCCTATATCGCCCCCTTTTCTGAATTTTTTTCGCGCTATGGGCGGGTCACGATCTTGATCTTATTGTTGATCGCAACCTTTCGCATCGCCGATATCGTTATGGGTGTTATGGCCAATGTCTTTTATGTTGATTTGGGTTTTGAAAAACAAGAGRTTGGTCGTATTTCTAAGGGCTTTGGCCTGGGGGCGACAATTGTTGGCGGGTTTGTTGGCGGATTGATTACGGTGCGCTATGGGGTGATGAAGACGCTGTTTTTGGGGGGATTTTTAGCCGCCGCGACCAACGTCTTGTTTGCCTTTATGACCACCATGGGTCCTCAACTTTGGGTGCTGATGGTGGTGATTTCTGCTGATAATATTGCTGGGGGGATCGCATCGGCGGCCTTTGTTGCTTATCTATCCAGCCTGACCTCGCGCAATTTTACAGCTACCCAATACGCGTTATTCAGTTCCATCATGATGCTATTGCCCAAATTGATCGCAGGCTATTCGGGGGTGGTGGTGGATGCGGTCGGTTATATGAGTTTCTTTTTAGGCACAGCAGGATTGGGGCTGATTCCCTTAGTTTTGATTGTGTTTGTGGCTAAATATGTTGAAAAACCTTGATAATGGCTGAAAAGCGGTGGATTTTGTCCCTTGTTTATGGCATACAGCGCCCAGTCTTTAACCCTCATAAACGCATGCATTAAGGTCCCTATCATATGGATATTACCAAGCTTTCGATCGGCAATAACGCGCCCCATGAAGTTAACGTTCTCATTGAAGTGCCTATGGGCGGCAATCCGGTTAAATATGAACTCGACAAAGATTCTGGTTGCATGTTCGTTGACCGTTTTTTGCACACGGCTATGCATTACCCGTGCAATTACGGTTTCATTCCGCACACCTTATCCGAAGATGGCGATCCGGTTGATGCGGCCGTTTTGGCTCAACACACCGTATCCCCCGGTGTGGTTATTCCGTCGCGGCCCGTTGGTGTGTTGATGATGGAAGACGAAAAGGGATTGGATGAAAAGGTGCTTTGCGTACCGGATCATAGCTTGCACCCTTATTATGAGGCTGTTGAATCGATTGAGGATCTGCGCCCAATTTTACTGGAACAATTGGCTCACTTTTTTACCCACTACAAAGATTTGGAACCTGGAAAATGGGTCAAAGTCACTGGATGGCAAGGCGTTGACGAAGCTAAGAAAATGATTCGCGAAGGCATAGAGCGTGCTAATGCGGCGAAAYAAAYSGTTTAWAGACYAYRGTGAAAGGGCGGTCRKRATGGACCGCCCNTTTTTTATGCTTTGGGGTTGGGGCAATTCAAAATAGTATAAAGCGKGATTANTTTTTTGTTTRAAGGARSCTTTGCCATGCCTAAGCTTTTTTGCCGCTTGGCCGTGACCACCATCTTGTGTGGCGCGGTGGGTGTACCATTTTCGGCCTTTGCGCAAAATGATCAGAATAATGGTCGCTATGGGGCATGGAATAACCAAAGTTTGGCACCTGTAAAAAGTGCGCAAAAAAATGACCTGCAAGGTTTTCTGAACGCGCTTAAAGCTTTGACCCGTGAAGCCGAACGCGATCGGGCCGCAAACCCAGTGTTTTTGCGCGATCTTAAAAATCTGGCGGCGCGTTATGAACATCCGTTGAGCGTGCGCATTATTTTTGATGACTTCAAGGACGGTGATTACATCCGCAATCCCCAGTGGTCCGTAACGTCGGGCGAATATCGGGTCGAACGTGGTTATGGGTTGCGCAATCAGGTCATTATGGCGACAACAAATGAGCCAGTCTCTACCCCAAAAATGAACAGAAAAAAATTGGCGATGACGATTTTGGGTGCGGTTTTGAATGGCAATAAGCGCAAAACCGACAGTGCGCCACCTCTGCCGCCGATTCCGGTCAAAGCCGCATCAATCACGACCCGCGCCCGCATCCCCAATGCATTCGCGTTAAGCACCGACATAAGCTCATGGAAAAGCCAAGGACGCTACGAAATTGCTCTGACCCAGGGCACCAGCGGTTCGGGCTATCGCTTGGCTTATCGTCCCGGCGTTGCGGGGGCTTTGGCCAAACTGGACTTGATTAAAGTCACCACCCGTGGTCAAAGCGTGATTGATCATACCGCCCTTCCAAGCTTGGAAGATCAACGTTCACATACCATCGCGTGGACGCGAAACATGGGTGGCCTAATGATTGTTACCGTGGATGGTAAGTCGAGCCTTAAGGCCCGCGATCAAACCTTTCGCGATGGGTTTAACCGTTTGCTCCTGACCAGCGACGGGACCGATGTGATCGTTAAATCTATCTCTGTCATGGGTGTTCGTTAGGTGGCYRAGATCGAYTTTGCCAAYTTTGATGGCCTTGAATCCTTGGACGRCRAGGCTAAGGCTTTGCTGATGAGCACGGCGCATACCGCTTTAGTACCGCCTGGTCGCCCTGTGTTTAGGATGGGGTCGGCGTGCGAAAATTATGTGTTGGTGATCGACGGCTCGGTGCGGGTGCAAATGGTGTCCCAAAATGGTCGAGAAATCGTTTTGTACCGTGTTGGACGGGGTCAGACGTGTATYATGACGACGGCGTGCTTGATGTCTCATGATGATTATTCCGCCGAAGCYATCACYGAAACAGAGGTCAATGCGGTGATGGTCCCCRCYGCCACATTTCACCGCCTGATTGACAGTTCMGCCGTGTTTCGTCATTTTGTTTTTTCATCTCACAGCAGCCGCTTATCGGATGTGTTGATGCTGGTTGATGAGGTTGCTTTTCACCGTATCGACGTGCGCGGTGCTAAATTTTGCTGGACCACCAAGATGCACAGGGGCGCATAAAAATCACCCATCAAGCCGTGGCAGCCGAATTGGGTTCGGCTCGTGAAGTGATCAGTCGTTAACTCAAAGAATTTGAAATTCGGGGCTGGGTTAAGCTGGCGCGTGGCCAAGTTGATGTTATTGATCCCAAGGCCCTTGCCAGCGTTGTGTGACTAGGTTACAGACCACCACGCCCTTTAGGTGTATACTTAGTCACCTTGAAAATCACCTGTAAAATTAAGGAATACATCATGCAAAATAACGTAGGTAACCTCGATAAAGTTCTCCGCATCATCTTGGGCTTGGCCTTGCTCAGTTATGCCATTTTGCCAAAATTCGGAATGATGCCAAATACCGGATATAACTATACTGGCTGGATCGGCATTATTCCTCTTGGCACAGCGTTGCTTGGTACATGCCCGTTGTATTCCATTCTTGGCATCAAAACGTGCAGCGCCCCGACGGATAAGGCCGACACCCCCGACGCATAACTTTAAAGCGGTGAACACTAGGGTGTGGACTCAATTCAGCCATAACCGAATGGCAAATATATGCACCATTGCCAAAAAGTTTGAGCTGAGTTTTTCGTAACGCGTGGTTAGCCTTCT
>JAESSB010000010.1 GCA_016764335.1 Magnetovibrio sp. | reverse complement strand
GGCACCGAACATTCTGGACCTGAGGCTGGTTATGCCGACCTGTTTCCCGACCATTGGTGTATTCTTACGCCGCCCCCAAAGACCAACGCCCAAGCCGTGGACAAGGTGCGCACGTTGTGGAAAATGATTGGGGCAAATGTCGAAATCATGACCCCCAATCATCATGACCGCGTGCTTGCCATTACCTCTCATTTGCCGCACCTGATTGCTTATACCATCGTCGATACGGCGGCCCAGTTGGAAGACGATACACAAAACGAAGTTATTAAGTTTTCCGCCGCCGGGTTTCGCGATTTCACGCGTATAGCCGCTTCCGACCCGGTGATGTGGCGTGATGTATTTTTATCTAATAAGAGTGCTGTGCTTGATATTTTAGGTCGATTTCGCGACGATTTGGACCGCATGACCAACGCTATTGAACAAGGTGACGGCGACCTTCTGGAAGACGCCTTCACCCGTACCCGAGCTATTCGCCGGGGTATCATTGATTTGAAACAGCACATTCCTGATGTCAAACCGGACTAAAAAATGGGCGGCATATTTTTGTAATTGCGGGGCGCGGGCACCTCTTTGACAAGGGGGGCCGGGGCGGGAATACCCCAGGTAAAGTGCCCCATATCTAAGATTGAAACCGGACCTAAATTCAATTTTCCCTTTTTGAGTTTCACCGATAAATTGATCGATGATGGTCCACCGCCTGATGGGCGTTTGCTGAAAATGGACAGGGCCATGGTGGCGATCACCGCATTCGCAGGACGAACCAGGCCTTGAATGCGTAAAATTTCTAAAACGTGAAACAATCCTTCAATTTTTGCCGTAAAAACGCCGGTAGGCTGCAAGTCTTCATCCAAGCTTAAGGGGCCAGATGTCGTTACGCCTAAGGGTCCGTAGCGCACTTTAAAGCGTTGAATGTCAATTTTATTTTCGCGCTGTTGCCACGCCGGGAGCACATCAGTCAAATCGCTCGCTAATTGTGTGGGGGATAAGGGGTGATCCACCTTAATTTTTATATCCACGCTTTGCATCAAGTTGCCCAAGGGCAATTTCACGGTCTTGGGCAAGTGTAAGGCTTCACCCTTCACGGACAACCGTAACTCAGCCCCCGCCGTATCGGCGTTCAGGTTGAGGTCTAAACGCCCTATAGAGGCTTGGGTATCGGTGGTTAAATCGCGTAAATTCAGGCCCTTCACGGCGATCTTTAGATTTTTCGGCCAATCTGAACCGGGTGTAAGGTCAACACTTAAATTTTGCACACCGCCTTGAAAGGCTAAGCCCTTGGCGGCAATTTTCACTTCGTGTCGGCCCGAAGCTTCAATGTGTAGGGTGGTGGGATTCCAAGGGCGGGTGCTGATCGTAAGGCTATCGCCACGCCAGTCTATATTTTCACCCAGCACTGGCCCGCTATAGTGGGGGGCTGTTATTTTCATGATGATGCGTGTGGGATAACCCGATATGTCCAAGCGCGTATAACGGGCTGTGGCCCCATTTGCGTGCTGTTTATTCATCCAATCGGTCATGGATGAAGTGGCCACGGCTTGGGCGATAAACCAGGCTCCCGTCCACACCCCTGTAATCACGAGCGTGGTGACGATGAGCGCCATGCCAACCCTAAATCTACGCAGCTCTTTCGGAGCCTTGTAGGTCATTGCCGGATGGTCAAAATCTCCGGTCTTGCGGCGTGGTCGCTTGGTCATATCATCCTTTGAATTGATTAAAGTCTATTTTAAAACGTGCATTTACCTAACAAATCGCTTTCGCCACCATCCCCGCCACGGGGGAAGGCTTTGTTTATGTGATCTTAGTGCAAAAATCTGCTTAAAATGAAAACAGCGATGTCACGGCTTGCAGAAATTCATCTATGTTGGCCGGAAGTCGACCGTGTACCATATAAAAATTCAGGTCCGGGAGGATGAAAAGAATACCGACAATCGCGAAAGACAAATACCCCAGCTTTTCAGCGCCGGGGCTATGTTTGGTGCCACAAGCGGGACATTCCGTTTTGGTTTTGTCGTATTCTTTTCTGCATTTAAGACAGCGGCGCATACTCATATCATTATCCACATTTAGAATAGCCACAGTCTAAACAAGTATCACAGCCTTCTTGTTTGATCAGGGCAGGTTGGTTGCATTTAGGGCAAAAGCTTTTTCGGGGATCATGGACGTGCGGCGTGTCGCCGTCATGTTCCAGTCCACCAAAGTTGACCACTTGAGCTTGGGTTTTTGGAGCTTCAGGCGGTGTTGCATCGGTTTTTAAAAAGCCGATGACCAGCATATGACGTTCAATCACTTCCCCAAGGGCAGCCAGCAGGGACGGCACATATTTGCCGCCGATCCAATGCCCGCCACGGGGATCAAAAACATTTTTTAATTCATCAACCACAAACGACACATCACCACCGCGCCGAAATACCGCCGAAATCATGCGGCATAAGGCCACGGTCCACGCATAGTGTTCCATGTTTTTCGAATTGATAAAGACTTCAAATGGACGTTCACGACCATTGTCATCCAGAAAATCGTTAAGCGTGACATACAGCGCGTGTTCACTTTCCGGCCAGTTAAGCTTGTAGGTGTGTCCTTTAAGGGATTCTGGACGTTCCAAAGGTTGGAACATCTGGTGCACAGTCGATCTTGTTGCCGTTGTGGTGCGCGCGGCCCCTGGCGTTGCGTGGACGGCCCCTGGCGTTGTTGTGTGGACGGCCCCTGCCGTTGGTTGATCAAACGGCAAGCTGGCTTGCACCGAATACTTGATCGCTTTGGCCGATGATTTAACTTCCAACACCGCGCCCGTGACGTCATTGGGGCGGTATGTGGTGCACCCCTTTAAGCCCAAGTCATAGGCTTCCATGTAAATATCTTTGAAGGCATCAAAGGAAATGTCTTTTGGGCAATTGATGGTTTTGGAAATCGAACTGTCAATGTACTTTTGCACAGCGGCTTGCATCACCAAATGTTCTTTGGGAGAAAGCTGTTGGGAATCAACGAAGGCATCGGTTAGCGGTGCTGCCTCGCCCCTAACTTTACGGTACAACCGATAGGCATAATCGGAGACAGCTTCTTCCTTGCGTGTGCCATCGGGTTGCAAGACATGGCGGGTGTATTTAAAGCTAAACACCGGTTCCAACCCTGAAGACACATTGCCGGAAAATAACGAAATGGTGCCCGTGGGGGCGATAGAGGTCAGCAGTGCATTGCGTATACCAAACTGCGCGATAGCCTCTTGTACATCGCTATCTAAACGCTGGATCACGGCACCCTTTAAATATTGGTCTGCGTCATAAAGTGGAAACGCACCTTTGTCTTGGGCCAGGTCCACCGATGCCATGTAGGCTGCGCGTTCAATAGCTTTCATCCAGGTTTCGGTTAGCTCTACCGCGCGATCGGACCCATAACGCATCCCGCACATGATCAAGGCATCGGCCAATCCGGTCACACCTAAGCCAATGCGGCGCTTGGACTTGGCCTCATTTTCTTGTTCAACAAGCGGGAACAAAGATACGTCGATAACGTTATCCAACATACGMACGGCGGTTTTCACCAAACGGGACAACGCTGAAAGATCGATGCCGGCCTTATCGGTGAAGGGATCTGTCACCATGCGGGCCAAATTGACCGAGCCTAACAAGCACGCCCCATAAGGCGGAAGGGGTTGTTCACCACAGGGGTTGGTGGCGTGAATGGTTTCGCAATAGTTCAAGTTATTGAGGCGATTGATGCGGTCGATAAAAATCACGCCGGGCTCGGCATAGGCATAGGTGGCCTGCATGATTTTGTCCCACAATTCACGGGCGTCCAAGGTTTTGTAGACGACTCCATCAAAGGTCAGGTCCCAGCTTTCATCGGCCTTGACCGCCGCCATAAATGGGTCTGTGACCAAAATCGACAAATTAAACATGCGCAGACGCCCGGCTTCTTGCTTGGCTTCAATGAAGGCTTCAATGTCTGGGTGGTTACACCGCAACACACCCATCATTGCGCCCCGGCGCGATCCGGCGCTCATGATGGTGCGGCACATGGAATCCCATACATCCATGAAACTGAGCGGCCCAGAGGCATCGGCACCAATTTTTTTAACTCTGGCTCCCTTGGGCCGTAGGGTAGAAAAATCGTACCCGATGCCACCGCCTTGTTGCATCGTGAGTGCGGCTTCTTTGAGCTGATCGAAAATTCCGGCCATGGAATCGGGAACCTTGCCCATAACGAAGCAATTAAAGAGGGTGACACGCCGTTTGGCTCCGGCTCCCGCAATGATGCGGCCAGCGGGCAGAAATTGAAACCGCGCCATGATTTCAAAGAAACGTTCTTCCCACAGGGCGGGCGTATCTTCGCCTTGAGCCAGTGTTTTGGCCACCCTGCGCCAAGTATCATCAATGGTTTTGTCCACAGGATGCCCATCCGCATCTTTTAAGCGGTACTTCATGTCCCAGATTTGTTGAGAAATGGGGGTGATGGGCATCATGGTGGTTCGTGCTCCTGCGTTCGATGCTACCGGATTGGGGCCGCGTTTGAATACAATTTTATTATTTTTGTGCCTTACGCTAAAATAAAGGGGTAAGACGATATCAGAAAAATACGTTTAACATACTGAAAAACAACACAAAAATAACTATATATCCTTTAATGATATGGTGAAATGAGCTTTAAGAGTATCATATGTTCTGTTTATGTTCTAGCCCCAAAAGCAACTCACGATTACGACACCTCGCATCCTACACATCATGGCGCAGAAGACGGCAGTTTGTTATTCACAAAATCCAAGGTTATCCACAGAGGGTGTGGGTAACCTTGGGGATGAAAAACGCCAACTTTATCCCCAAGGCACAAAGACCTTCAAGTCAAATGCAATAGGCCTACGTTCAAGTCGATGCGTCCTTCTTTGAAGGCTCTTGCGGCGGCGCAAAATCGGGCAGGGCTTGGGGGTAAGTCGCCCGTGCATCAGAAATCAATTGATTGCTCGCGGTTTCTATACGGTCCTGCAATTGTGACATGAAGGATTTGCGATCTAAACCTTTTTCAATGGGCGGCAAAAATTCAATCGTGATGTGTCCTGCGCGTTTTAAAAAGCTGCGGCGTTGCCAAAATAACCCCGAATTAAGAGCCACGGGCACCACCGGGGCATCCGYTCCTTTGTAAAGAGCTGCGATGCCGGGATGATAGGTTCCGGGCTTGCCGGGCTGGGACCGTGTTCCTTCGGGGAAAATCACCACATTCTGGCCGCGCCCGATACGGTGTTTGGTCCCAGAAATCATTCGTTTTAAGGCCGAGGCTCCCGCTTTACGGTCAATGGCAATGGCCCCCCCCCGGGCGATGCTCCAACCCAACAACGGAATCGACAAGAGTTCCTGTTTTAAGATGTAAGCTGGGTCATCGACCAAAAGATAAAACACCGCCGTTTCCCAAGCACTTTGATGTTTACAGGCAAAAATGCAGGGCTCATCGGGAATGTTTTCCAAGCCCTTGACGTCCCACGTCAAGCCAGCCAGTGGCTTTAACGCGGACAACATCACCCATGCCCATGCTTTTAGTCCCCGCTGCATAGCCTTACGCGGCAAAAGCATAAGGGGTAGCAACACAACCGCGAAAATCAATCCACCGCAAAAAAACAGCCCATTGTAGATCAATGATCGAAGCGCAAGCATGACTTAGCCTTTGGAAAATAGCGATATCAGACGGTGACGCATCCACGCCATGAGAAACTTATTGTATTCGCCAACGATCAAGCCTGTGGTTCCAGGCCAAGCCCACCATTGGTCTTGCTTCACGTGCGCCGGAAATACGGGGTGTTCAACAAGTTTAATCCCGGGCAGACTGTACTTAAATTCTAGAATCGCCCGGGGCATGTGATAGGCACTTGTCACCAGACGTAAACTGGTAAATCCTTGCTTGCGGACCCAATCTCTCGTTTCTATGGCGTTACCAATGGTATCTTCGGCATCATGCCCAATATCTACACAACAGTTTTGGCGGCTTAAATTTTCCCGCGTTGCATCGCGTAAGACTTTCATGTCTACGCCCTTATAAACTCCGGAAATAAACAACCGTTCGCCTAAGCCTTGTTCCAAAAGGCGAAAACCTTCATCTAAGCGCCCGCTGCCCCCGGTTAACACGACGATCGCATCGGTCTTTAGGTTGGGTTGGGTAATGCTCATCGGAATGGCATCCGCATACCGAAAAAGGCCTGCGCCCCATATTCCCGTTAATAAAACCAGCGCCATTCCCACTCGGCTGATGGTCGGACCTGTATTTCGATGAAGTGGCGGGCGCGCCATATTAAAGCATCCTTCTTAAATTTTTCATGACCGTATGGCGTGCCGTCACGCCCGCGATAAAGGCTGAAAAGGTCGGCAGTAAAGCCAACGATATCCAACCCAATATGGGCATTTGCATATCGGGTAACATACCCCGTTCCATGCGTCCGGCCATATGGCCTAAAATCAACAGTGTGGGGACGGCAAGTGCAAGGCCGTACAACCCGCCCTTAAGCCCCAAGGCCATTGCTCGCCCCGCAAACTGTTTGGCAATRTAGCGGTCATGAGCCCCCGTAATGTGTAAAACTTCAATGGCTTCGGCATGGACAGTCAACCCCGTGCGCGTTGTAAAAATGACCGTTCCAGCAACAGACAGCAAAATAAAGAGCAAAACCCCACCCGCCAAGCCTTCCAAGGTGCGAACCATTGCAATCAGGCGGCCCAGCCATACACCGTGATCATCGACTTGCGTGCCGGGAATGCGTCGCGCTAATTTTTGGTGTAAAACGCGTGCATCGAGGTTTAGGTTCGGATCAGTTTTAACATCTATTAAAGTGGGCAAYGGGACATCGACCGCTTTGACCAGCCCCAACCACGGACGAAGCAGTTCAAGGACTTTTTGTTCGGAAATCACACGGGCTTTCACAACGCCGGGCTGCTTTACAATCATATTCATGGCGATTTGCAGCCGTCGCGCATTGGTTGCTTTATCCGCATCGGGATCGGCGGGGATTTGCACCGTTAAGGTCGCGGCGATGCCGGTATCCCACTTCACAGCCAGCGAATCCAGGCCAATAAGGCCAGACTGGGCCAATGCGGCCAGATACACCATAAAGGCAATCAGCCATGGCAAAAAACGGCTGAGGGGATCTTGATCYAAGGGTAAATCGGTGCGCCGGGAAAACATTAGATTGATCCCTTCAAAACRTTGGCGGYACGGGTGCCAGGTATAACYTTAAGGCTCCCCGATTCGATTCGCATCACCGGATGCCCTAATTTTGTCACCATTGCCTCATTGTGGGTCGCGACTACAATCGTCGTCCCCAATTTATTCAATTCATCAAATAAATGCATCAAACGAAAGCCCATGCGATCATCCACRTTRCCYGTSGGTTCATCGGCCATCAGYAATTTAGGSCGMGAAATCACSGCRCGSGCAATYGAYACACGYTGTTTTTGMCCRCCSGAYAAGGTYGGYGGRCGYGCATGCATGTGGTCTTTTAARCCWACCCAMGCCAAYAATTCTTCSACRTGGCGTTTRATGTCTTGTTCYTTRACATTGGCRACCCGYAACGGCAAMGCCACRTTATCGWASGTKGAWARRTGATCKARCARTCGWTAATCTTGAAASACCACRCCGATRGARCGGCGCAASGCGGGCARTTSRTCACGSGWWGCGGTTTGRATATCGTGTCCAAACAAATGCACCAATCCACGCGATGGGCGCATCGACAGATACATTAACTTTAACAAAGAAGACTTGCCCGCCCCGGAAGGCCCCACCAAAAAATGGAAAGAGCCGGGCTTGAGCGAAAAGCTTACATCCTGCAAAACTTCAGGCCCAAGACCATAACGCAAGCCAACATTTTCGAAATGAGCAATGGGTGTTTGGGGGGTCACGAAGGCGAAATCCTTAAAACCTGTATTTAAATTTGGGGGCAAATACCCCCCGAAGTTCCCTACGATGCCACGGGGCGATACAAAAAGTCTACTGATTGATAATAGGCTTACTTGCATTGCCATGAGTAAACTCCTATAAACAATAAGAAGTTAACATAAAAATTGTTGCGCTAAATGATCATCACTTGTCCCAATTGCGGTACGCACTACGACGTTCCGCCGCATAGCATCAAGCCTACGGGTACGATGATTAGGTGCTCCCATTGTGGTTATGCTTGGCAGCAATCCGTTGTCCATACAGTGGAACTGCGCGAACAACAAGTTTCTATTCCGACGATCGTTGAAGTCCCGGTTCCTGCAGCCGTTGCGGCTCCTGTTGTTGCGGCTCCTGTTGTTGCGGCTCCTCCCCCCCTTGCTCCTGAACCAGAACCAATTTCCGAGCCTGAACCTGCTCCTGAACCAGAACCAATTCCAGCACCCGAGCCAGAGCCCGCCCCTGAACCAGAGCCTGAAGCCATTTCGCAAGAGGATTTGGACAACCAGTTCGGTCCATCTGAGATCGAATCGGGGGGCTTTAATTCGATGGTTGGCGACAACATCGACGACGATGAAGCCGAAGTTATTGATATTGGTGATTTTCTGGATTCGGGTATGGACGATGATATCCCCGAAGGGCTCGGCCACCCTTCACCGTACGACGATGATGAAATCCCCGTCGGTAAAGCGCGCTTTAAAAAGCAACCTGAAAAGAAGAAGGGGGGAGGGCTTAAAATATTCCTGATAGTCTTGGCCTTACTGTTGGTGGCCTCAGCGGCAGGAATTTACTTCGCTAAAAAGAAAATTATGGAAATCTACCCCCCGGCCGAGGCTTATTATATCAAATCAGGACTCTACCATCCTGAACCCGGCGAAGGGCTTGCGCCGCGGGATGTCAAGCCCCGTCGTGATGTGCGTAATGGGATAGAATTACTGATTGTTGAAGGCAAGGTTGTCAACATCACCAAAAAAGCCATTGCCGTGCCTCCGATGAAGGTCTCATTGACCAATCCGAAGGGTAAAGAAGTCGCCAGTCAGGTTGTCGAACTGCATAAAAAGACCTTGGAGGCTGGTGATTCTGTATCCTTCAAAGTAGAATTCGAAAACCCACCGGGAACGGCTCGCCAAATGTCTGTGAAGTTTATAGACGGTGGGCACCAGACACCCGCAGCCAGCGCGCCCTAAAACAATATCCACAGATCATCCACCGAAAGGAACAATACGCGCCACCGAAAGGACTGAGCCGCGGCTATATCCTTATTTTGATTTTAACAGTCTTAATCCACAAGCCACTGTGGTAGTTGGTCAAGGGCGATGATGTCTTCCACGGTCATGCGTTCGCGCACCACACAGTACTGGTTGCCGTTGATCATGACCTCTGGAATCAACGGCCGCGTGTTATAGGTTGAAGCCTGCACAGCGCCATAAGCCCCGGCGGTCAAGACCGCCAGCAAATCCCCAGATTGAGCAGCAGGTAGCTTGCGATCCTTGGCAAAAGTATCGCCGGTTTCGCAAATTGGCCCAACGATATCAACATTGACCAGATCACCACCCTGTTCGGCTTGCGTTAGGGGAATAATATTGTGATAAGCATCATATAGCGTAGGCCGGATGAGGTCATTCATGCCCGCATCGACGATCAAAAAGGTTTTGCTTGGCCCTTCTTTCACATAGATAACACGGGTGACCAGAACGCCTGAATTACCCGCGATGAGCCGCCCTGGCTCCAGCACCAGCTCAACACCCAAATGACCGACTGTGTTGCGCACAACCTCGGTATAGGCTTCTGGGTGTGGCGGCGTGCCTTCTTGTGGTTCACCATAGGGAATGCCCAATCCACCACCGATGTCCAAGACATTCACGATCAAACCATCGGCGCGCAATTGTTCAACTAACCCTGCGGTCCGCTTATAAGCTTCGCGAAAGGGCTCTAGGTCCAACAGTTGCGAGCCGATGTGTACGGCCAACCCTTGAATGTTCAGCCCGGGTAAGGTTGATGCCTTTTTATAAACGGCGACGGCTTGTTCCCATTCGATGCCAAATTTGTTTTCCTTGCGCCCGGTGGTGATTTTTTCATGGGTGCCGGCATTGACGTCGGGATTGACCCGCAAGGCAATCKTTGCYGTCAAACCAAGGCGCACGGCAATCTCGCTGATGCGGTCCAGTTCGGGTTCGGATTCCACGTTGATCTGCTTGATMCCSGCCTTTAGGGCGGCTTCAATTTCARCGTCAAGTTTTCCYACGCCAGAAAAAACGATCTTATGTGGCTTAATTCTTGCCTTTAAGGCCCGCGCCAACTCACCGCCAGACACAACGTCAGCCCCGGCACCCAGCCCAGACAACGTCCGCAGGACGGCTTGATTCGAATTGGCCTTCACGGCGAAACAAATCAAAGTATTCATGCCGCGCAAAGCATCGGCAAAGACTTCAAAGTGACGCGTTAAAGTCGCTGTTGAATAGGCATAAAAGGGGGTGCCAATGYCATCGGCAATATCAGCCAAGGCCACACTTTCGCCATGAAGGTGCCCTTTTTTGTAGTTGAAAAAATCCATGGGGGTATAGCCTTAGTTAGGAGATGGGTATTGTTGCGGATAGCTAGCGCCGGGCGGAAAGTCTGGATTTCCCTTCCGGCCACAGGCACTTAACGATGCGGCCATCAATAAACTGACAAGCACAAATGTCATTAGACGGGTCATTTCAAGAACCTTTCCCGGGCATCTTTCACTGCGGCCAAAACATTCGTTGGCGCGGTGCCGCCAAAACTGGTGCGGCTGTTTACGGACTTTAAAACACCGAGGACGGCAAAAACATCCTTGGTGATACTCGGTTCCACGGACCGCATATCTTCAAGAGTCAAGCCTTCCAGGCCTACCCCTTGCTCTTCGGCCATTTTGACCAATGCGCCTGTAACGTGGTGGGCATCGCGAAATGGCATCGTCAAAACGCGCACCAACCAATCGGCCAAATCCGTCGCGGTGGTAAAGCCCTTGCCCGCATCGTTTTCCATGCGCGCCGTATCATATGTCGCCGACGCAAACATACCCGTCATGGCACTGACGCACAGTTCCATAGTATCGGAAGCTTCAAAAACGGGCTCTTTGTCTTCTTGCATGTCTTTGCCATAGCTGAGGGGCAGGCCCTTCATTACGGTAAGCAACCCCATCAAAGCGCCAAACACACGCCCAGACTTCCCGCGCACCAGTTCGGCGGCATCGGGGTTGCGTTTTTGCGGCATGATTGAACTGCCGGAAGAAAAATCGTCGGACACCCGCATATAGCCAAACTGTACCGAAGCCCACAACACCATTTCTTCGGCCATACGCGAAAGGTGAACCCCTAAAATTGACAGAACGCTTAAGTATTCCAGGGCGAAGTCACGGTCAGACACGCTGTCCAACGAATTGTGTGTAGGCCTTTGAAAACCTAACGCGGCGGCTGTTTGATCGCGATCAATGGGAAATGAGGTCCCTGCCAAGGCTGCGGCACCCAACGGACATTCATTCAGCCGGGTGCGGCAATCTTTGATCCGTGAACGGTCACGTCCAATCATTTCTGTGTACGATAATAAGTGGTGTCCCAACGTGACAGGTTGGGCCGTTTGAAGGTGGGTAAAGCCGGGCATCACAGACGCCGTGTGCTCTTCGGCGCGATCAATCAATGTGGCTTGTAAATCTTGAAGGGCGCCATCAAGCCCGTCAAGCGCGTCTCTGACCCACAACTTCAGATCGGTGGCGACTTGGTCATTGCGAGACCGCGCGGTGTGCAGTCGTCCTGCCGCATCGCCGACGATTTCGCGCAGACGGCTTTCGATGTTCATATGAATGTCTTCCAAGGCCCGTGAAAATTTAAATTTTCCAGCCTTGATTTCAGCTTCGACTTGATCCAAACCTTTTAATATGGCATCGCCATCTACTTTGGTTATGATATCCTTAGAAACCAGCATCCGGGCATGGGCCCGCGATCCGCGAATGTCTTGTGTGTACAAGCGTTGATCAAAACCAATGGAAGCGTTAATTTCTTCCATGACAGCAGAAGGCCCAGCTTCAAAGCGTCCGCCCCACATTGTGCTGGTGGTTGATGTATCGTTTTTTGTATCGTCGTTCATTATATTAGGATCCAAGATGAGCCAAATTATTCAGGTAAACAAAGTTAAAACCAGTGTACGGCGCGGGTGTGCCGCAATCTTGACTGCTATTGTCGTTATATTGCCGCATCTTGCAAGTGCGGAAACGCCGGGCCCTCTTTCCATGCCTGCTGAGATGGCCTCAAAGATGCTCGCCCCCGACGCTGGTGAAGAAGCTCTTAATACACCTTTTTTTAACGCAAAGGAAGAGCCTGTCACCCTTTCAGACCTGAAAGGTCGGGGTTTGGTCGTCAATTTTTGGGCCACATGGTGCGTCCCCTGCTTACGTGAGATGCCCTCTTTAGACCGCTTGTCCAAAGCCCTGGAAGGGACTGGAGTTGAAGTTCTCGCCATTTCCGAAGACCGCAAGGCGCTTGATGTTGTGCCCCAGTTTTTAAAATCCAAGGGCTTTGATAACCTTGACCTTAATTATGATCCGCGGGGCCTCTTGTCCCGAAAATTTGGAATCTCTGGCCTTCCGTCCACCATCCTTATAAATGCAGACGGCGTATTTCTTGGCCGGGTCCTGGGAACGTTGGAATGGGATGCCAAAGACGTTAAGGCATTTTTGCTTCAAGACTTAGCGCCAAAGGTTTCACCGGCCAACTGAGGAAAAGAGAGGCTTTTATGCTGTTGCGCTTTCCTGTTTTAGATTCTGACGAAGTGTGGACTCATTTGGTCTAGGCGCCGCTTTTTAAATGCGCCACCTCAGAGTGTGAAATGGAAAAAACCTGACCCCGTGGAATAGGACCGCCTATTTTTATACGTTGATATAAATTTGAGGGACGGTCATCAAATTAATGGTCGTCAACGTGCATTTACGCGCACCTTGCGCCTTATATATGGGGATGAAGACAATGCTGAAAATGGAGCCTTTACCTCATGCATGTTGATCGCCGCAGGGCGCGAACGCCGCCATCGGACCATGCGCTCTTGTCCGCGCCCCTGGTCGCGCAAGTGGTGCTGTAAAAACCTTAATGAAATCTAAGAAATCCAGGCTATAATGTAGTGAGGTTTTGAATTTTGAACACTTTGCGAGGTCACTATGGCTCTATTTGGGTCTGACAAAAAGAAGGGCGGCCCAAGGGGGCCTGTATTTGCGAACCCTGTTGACCCTGGTTGGGTTCACAACAAGGATGGCTCTTTTTATCCCTTCCTTGATTTAGACCCGGAATCTCTTCACCTCAAAGGAGTCGGTGGAGTCTATCTCATCTGGCATGCTGGCGTTCATCCAGAATGGGTTTATGCGGGTGTGACCAATGATATGGCATCGGCTTTTCACAGTGCCGGCACAGAGCCAAGCATCAATGTTTATGATAAGAATGGTGGTTTATTCGTGGCGTGGGCCATAATCAAGGAAGAATACCGAAGAGGCATGGTGAAATATATCGAAGNAAACTTCAAAACTTTGGTGCCAAATTCCGGGAGTTATAACGATAACACACAAGCGGTTCCCRTTTTCGCRCCAAAATCTAAACATAGTCGTTAACAAAGACCCCCAAAACAAGAATGATTGCCCATAGCGTCATTGAGGCAAAAAACCATGGTTAAGCTGACAAAAATTTATACCCGCACCGGCGACGACGGTGAAAGTGGTCTCGTCGGCGGGACCCGCGTCAAAAAATCTGACCCGCAATTTTCAGCCATTGGTGATGTTGATGAAGCAAATGCAGCAATCGGCTTTGCCAGTGCTGTTCTTGATAAATCCAGCACCGCCTATGAAGTCTTGCAACAGGTCCAAAACGACTTGTTTGATTTGGGCGCAGACCTTGCGACGCCAGCCCACATAGACGGAGCCCTGCGCATGACCAGCGATGCAACCGTGTGGCTTGAACAAGGCATCGACAGCCTCGGCGAAAATCTAGGCCCCCTGACCAGTTTTGTATTGCCCGGCGGCAAAGAAGGGGCAGCCCGCCTGCATTTGGCCAGAACCATTGTGCGCCGCGCGGAACGAAGCGTCGCAAGCTTAGCCGAGGCTCAGCCCCTTAACCGGGAAATCCTGATCTATTTAAATCGCCTTTCTGACCTGCTCTTCCAATTGGCGCGGGTGCAAAACCAAGATGGTAAACTTGATATTTTGTGGAAACCCGGTAGCGCCTAAACGGCACGATAATCAATTGCCCTCTGCGTCAAATGTGCCTAATCTGCTTATTCGTCTTTGATGCAGGCTGGAAACGATCATTATGAAGGTTCTCGTTGCCGTTAAGCGGGTTGTCGATTTTAACGTCAAAATTCGCGTGCGCGCGGATGGCTCTGGCATTGATACGTCCGGCGTGAAGATGTCTATGAATCCCTTCGATGAAATCGCCGTCGAAGAAGCTGTGCGCCTAAAAGAAGCTGGACAGGCCTCTGAAGTCATTGTCGTTTCCATTGGAAGCCGTCGCGTCAAAGAAACCATCCGCACGGCCCTTGCCATGGGTGCAGATCGCGGCATCCATGTGGAAACGGACGCCGAATTAGAACCCCTTGCCGTGGCCAAAATTCTTAAATCGGTGGTGTTACAAGACACCCCTGATCTGGTTTTGTTGGGCAAACAGGCGATTGATGATGATGCCAATCAAACCGGACAAATGTTAGCCGCCCTTCTGGGTTGGGGCCAAGCTACATTTGCATCTCACCTAAAAATTTATGATGGCATAGCTGAAGTTGTGCGCGAAATTGATGGGGGTTTAGAAACGCTGCGCCTTAATTTACCCTGCGTGATCACGACGGACTTGCGGCTTAATGAACCTCGTTATGCGACCTTACCCAATATTATGAAGGCCAAACAGAAACTCATTACGCCTGTGCCGTTGGATCAGTTAAGTGTGGATATTGCACCACGCTTGACCGTCTTATCTGTTACGGAACCTGCGGCGCGCGCGCCCGGGAAAATTGTTGCTTCCGTCGCGGAACTGGTCGAAAAACTTAAGACCGAAGCGAAGGTGATTTGATGCGTACTTTGGTTCTGGCCGATCATAACAATCACGATTTAGGCGGGCAAACCCGCAACACCATCACATGTGCGGCGGTGTTGGGGCGTGTTGATGTGTTGGTGGCGGGGCATAACTGCGCCCAGGTCGCTAAGATTTGTGCAAAAATTAAGGGCGTTGAGACGGTGCTGGTGGTGGATGATGCTCAGTTAGCTTACGCTCCATCTGAACTTTTAGCGACCCTGATGGTTGACTTAAGCATTGATTATGAAGCTTTTTTAGCCCCAACCACCAGCACAGGCAAAGATGTCATGCCGCGTGTTGCGGCGTTATTAGATGTCCAACAAATTTCCGACATACTGAGCGTGATTGATGAAAACACGTTTACGCGGCCCATTTTTGCGGGAAATGCGATTCAGACTTTGCAGAGCTGTGACGCTAAAAAAGTCCTCACCGTTCGTTCCACGGCATTCGATGCGGCGCCAAATACCGGCGTTGATGCGGATATAAAAACGATGCCCATGGTCGTTGCGCCCAGTTTTGCAACGTTTGTTCGYCGAGACTTGACGCCTTTGGACCGCCCCGACCTGACCGCGTCATCGGTGGTCATATCGGGTGGTCGGGGTATGGGATCGCTTGAAAACTTTGCCCTTTTGGAACGGATTGCAGATCAGCTTGGTGCCGCAATTGGGGCTTCTCGCGCTGCCGTAGATGCTGGATTTGCCCCCAATGCTTATCAAATTGGCCAAACCGGCAAGGTGGTGGCCCCCGACTTGTACATCGCGGTGGGCATTTCCGGGGCTATTCAACACTTGGCTGGGATGAAAGATTCGCGCATTATTGTTGCCATCAATTGCGATCCTGATGCCCCCATTTTCAAGGTTGCGGATTATGGGCTCGTTGCGGATTTACGAGATGTTTTACCAAAGCTTGCTCAAGTGCTCAAACAGTGAGACGATACAGGTCTACCGCATAAGGAAAACACCATGTCTTTAGACACGATCAAAAAAATTGGCGTCATTGGGGCCGGKCAAATGGGSTTGGGCATTGCTCAKGTSGCGGCTCTTTCAGGCTATGACGTTCACATTACAGATAGTGTTGAGGCTCATGCTGCCCGTGCRCACGAYGYCATTCARGGKAAAATGGYRCGMCGCGTCGAAAAAGGCCAGATTACCCAAGCCGAAATGGATRCGGCSTTRTTGCGCATTTCCACGGGCACYGATCTTGCCGYCTTTAGCGATGCTGACATCGTGATCGAAGCCGCGATCGAAAACGAAGAGGTCAAAAAATCGATTCTTCGCGAATTGTGYCCGGTTCTYAAACCACAGGCCYTGATCGCCACCAAYACMTCATCTATTTCCATCACGCGRCTTGCTGCACAAACGGATCGWCCCGAACAATTCGTTGGCATGCACTTTATGAACCCCGTGCCCGCGATGGAACTTGTTGAAATGATTAGGGGGATTGCCACCTCGCCSACGACGTTCAAGACCGTTTCGGATTTAGCTAAAAAAATGGGGAAATCCCCGGTTTCTGCYGAAGATTTTCCAGCCTTTATCGTCAATCGTATCTTAATGCCAATGATCAACGAAGCCGTCTATACGCTGTATGAAGGGGTGGGGTCGGTGTCTGCTATCGACACGGCGATGAAAATGGGGTTGCATCATCCCATGGGGCCGTTGGAACTTGCCGATTTTATCGGTTTGGATACATTTCTGGCCGTAGTCACCGTATTGCATGAAGGTCTTGCCGACAGTAAGTATCGCCCGTGCCCCTTGTTGGTCAAATACGTCGAAGCCGGATGGCTTGGTCGCAAGACGGGCAAGGGGTTTTATGATTATACCGGCGATGGTGATCCTGTGCCAACCCGGTAATAGCCTAAACGGTAATGGGCAATCGTTAAGTGTCGCGACTTCTGATTTCGTCTTCGGTTTTGGCTTCGGCATAGGTCATATCTATGCCCGCCTCTTTGAACATACGTTGTGAAAACTTGCCTTTTTCATCCCAGCGGGCTTGAAAATCAGCGTCAGAAACCGAAGCCTTATCCACCACCACGCGTTTGATGCCGACTTGTAAAATGGCGCGCGCGCAGTCGGGGCAGGGAACGTGGGTGACGTAGATGGTGTTTTTCAACAACGTTTGTCCGGTACGTGTTGCATTATAAATTGCATTGCGTTCGGCGTGCTCCGTCCAGTCATACTTATCAGGGCGTTCGTGACGTTCAGCCACATCGTCGTCAATGTCACGGGGGAAACCGTTATAGCCATATGAACTTGGCGTTTTGTCTTCGGCCACGATCACGGCACCCACGTGGGTCGAACGATCTTTGGACCATGACCCAATTTCGCGAGCCAAGCGGATAAAGCGGGCATCCCATTTAAATGACATCAGCGATSCTTAAACTTTAAAAATTGGTGGCCCTCAAGGCGGTGTTCTCGTGCGACCTGGAACTGTGCGCGCTTTGGGGGCCTAAGGACTCAGGGTCCTTATTGGTCTGGGCTAGTGCATATCGGCGCGAATTTTTTCGCGGTACGATTCAATCGGTATCAACTTGCCACGTTTTTCGGCGTACCAAAATTGCCATCCATTGCAACTTGGCGCTTTTTGGACGAAGGCCCCAACTTGGTGAATAGAGCCCTTAAAATCAGGTGTAACCAAGGTGCCATCAGCGCGCACCCTGGCGGAATAGCGACGGCGGCCATCGTACAACACATCGCCGGCATTCAAAAGACCGCGTTCGACCACATTCCCAAATGGAACCCGTGGCAGGCTGCGTTTGCTTTGTGTGCGCATAAGGTCCAAATCTTTTTCGGGCTTGATGGCTTTAATGCGTTGGGTTGCGATTTCGGCGTACTCAGCACTTTCGTCACAGCCAATCCAGTTGCGGCCCAACCTTTTGGCCACAGCGCCGGTGGTGCCGGTGCCAAAGAATGGGTCTAAGATCACATCGCCAGGCTGGCTGGAACTCAAGATCACCCGGTACAATAGGCTTTCAGGTTTTTGCGTTGGATGTGCTTTGACGCCATTTTTCTTCAGGCGTTCTTTGCCTGAACAAATCGGCAAAGTCCAATCCGAACGCATTTGCAAATCTTCGTTTAACGCTTTCATCGCTTCGTAATTAAAGCGGTAGCGCGCATCTTTGTCTTTCGCCACCCAAATCATAGTTTCATGAGCGTTGGTAAAGCGTCGACCGCGAAAATTAGGCATCGGGTTGGTTTTGCGCCAAATCACATCATTGAGCATCCAAAAGCCCAAATCTTGCAAGGTCGCACCAACGCGAAAAATATTATGGTAGCTGCCAATCACCCACAGTGTACCGTCGGGCTTCAACAAGCGGCGGGCAGCCTTAAGCCAGCGCTTGGTGAAATCATCGTAAGCTTCATAGCTTTCGAATTGATCCCATTCATCGTCAACCGCATCCACTAATGTGTTATTTGGGCGATGCAAATCGCCCTTCAGTTGAAGGTTGTAAGGAGGGTCTGCAAAGATCATATCGACGGAACCTTCGGGAAGCTTTTCCATAGATTTAATGCAGTCGCCAAGGAGGACAGTATTGAGGGGTAATTTTGAATTTTCCATAGCCATAAGTTGACCGACTCAGGACTCKGCGTCAAGAAATTAWTAGAATCAACRCCTTATAGTTTTTGCTTAATGCTATATGTTGAGTCTAAAGAATCATCCAGACTCAATATCTTGCGAATTGGGGCAAAACTTTTTCTGTGATGTTTTGTCAGTCCAAGCCGCGCTAAACCGTCTTGATGCTGTTTTGTGCCATATCCGGCGTTGTTCGCCCAGCCATATCCGGGGTGCAAAAGGTCTAATTCAACCATCATATGGTCGCGCGCCACCTTGGCTTGAATTGAGGCCGCGGCGATCGATAATGATAAACCGTCGCCCTTCACCACCGCTTGCGCCGGACAGCATAAATGAGGTGGTATTTTATTGCCGTCGATCAGTGCAAAATCGGGAACGGTCGGTAAATTTTCGACCGCACGGCGCATCGCCAAAAAGGTCGCTTGCAAGATATTAAGGCGGTCCACTTCTTCGACACTTGCCACGCCCAACCCCAATTGCACACCAGGAGCTTCCATCAGGCGCGCCAACAAGGCTTCGCGYTTGGYAGCCTTTAGCTTTTTGGAATCGTCGAGACCTTGCCATAAATCTTKGGGYAACARGCTGCGGTCTAAGATCGCKGCTCCCGCCACCACCGGTCCCGCCCATGGTCCGCGTCCGGCTTCATCGACACCACACACCAAYCCAMGACATTCGGCTTCAAAWGAAAAATCAGGCATATTARGGGGYATCCTTTGGCGGCTTMGTGYGKTTCAAGGCCTKWKNCAACCGCTTGGCTTTGRCTTGCTTGRTGGCTTCRRTCAATCTGCGGCGCAAGCTTGCSGTTTGCCMGCYKGCCAGRYTAAGGCCYYGAAGSGCCMGTTCTGTTTCGCGNNGCCCCAAGCGATGGYCCAAACCTCACYCMCYGTGTCGATRCCATCTGCGGCCMTGCCATGYAAGCGGCGYGCYGTCAGGGTCCAAATGGGRCTYAACAGCAGGCTCAGTACGGTCACCGCCMCCACCARSMSCRANNTGCTTSGGGGGGAATCACGCCGCTGGTYACGGCRACGCCAACCAACASAAARGAAAAYTCACCAATTTGCGCCAGCACAATGCCCGCCCCCACGGCCACCGACCACGTTTGGCCCAGGGCGCGGATCACACCCACGTTCATGGCGGTTTTAAACACCGTCACCATGAACAAAATAGCCAGGACCGCGCCTAGATTATCCCAAATATACGGCAAATCAATCAGCAACCCGATGGACAGAAAAAACACCATCACCAAAATGCTCTGAATAGGCTTGACCTCGGCAAAGACGGTTTCTTTTAAGTTTGAGCGGCAAATCACTAAGCCCGCAATAAACGCCCCATATGCCGCAGTTAAGCCCAACAAGCCCGATACAGCGGCAGCGCTAAAGCAAAAGGAAAAGGCCATCAGTGGACCAAGTTCTTCACGCTTTTTACCGTTCAGATGAGGGATTGGGTGCTCTAATCTACGACCTCGACTTAAGGACTAAACTAAGCCTGCTAACAAAAGGATCGCCCCGGTGAGGCTGACCGCCGTCATCCATTCAAACTCACTGCGCCCATGACACCAACCGTCAACATCATCGGCACCACGGCCATGTCTTGTGCAATCAGTACGCCGACTTCGATACGTCCGCATCGTGCAAAATTTTAATCGCCGCCGCTGTGGATGACATAGCCACCACAAAGCCCATAAATACCGCCATTTCAACCGGCAGGCAAAGACGAACGATAGCAGCCAAAAGACCAACACCGAGGCTGCGATTTGCAGCCCCGCAACCGCAACCGCAACCGCGACCGCCAACGTCCAAATGCGTTGAAAAATGCGCAGGCTGAGTTCCATGGCAATGACGAACAACAACATCAACACGCCCAACTCGGCCAATACATTAGTCTGATCCAGGTCATGAACGACGGCCAACGCCGATGGTCCCAACAACACTCCGGCCACCACCAAGGCGATGCCCGTCAAACCCGCATACTCGGCGATTTTCTGGGTTGAAACAATAACCGCATTTTCATGCATAAAACTGAGAAAAAAATTGCGGTGAATGAAGGGTTGAGGTTGCTATACTTAAACAATTTCGGGTATTCTTTTTCCTTATGTTAAACATCATCATCCCCACGTTGAACGCTGAAAATTCTATTACGCAAACTTTGGCGGCGGTTTTTGCGCATCATTTACCCGACCTGAATGTGGTTGTGGTGGATGGTGGATCAACAGATGGGACCCAGCTTGCGGCCCAAGAGTCCGGAGCGAAGGTGATTGAGTGTGCCCCTGGACGTGGCCGACAATTGGCCTTTGGTGCGGCAAACACATCCGGGCAATGGCTCTTATTTTTGCATGCTGACACGGTGTTGCCCTCAGATTGGGAAGACCATGTTCGCCGCTACATCGCCGTTGCCCTGAATGTCCAAAAGGCAGCCTATTTTCAGTTACGATTTGATGATCGGTCCGCTGGCGCCACGCGCGTGGCAATGCTCGCCAATTGGCGGGCTAAGGCCTGGGGGCTTCCTTATGGCGATCAAGGCTTGCTCATTCATCGAACCCTCTATGATGAGGTCGGCGGCTACCCTGCTGACTTGCAATTGATGGAAGATGTTCATTTGGTGCAACGGCTTGGTCCCATGCGGGTGGAAGCCTTGTACGCCTATGTCACCACGTCGGCTGCGAAATACCGCACGGGCGGTTGGTTCATGAGGCCCCTGCGCAATATGATCTGTCTGGGTTTGTATTTTGTCGGTGCTCCCAATCGGTGGATCGAAAGCCTAAATAAATGAGCGGACCTCAAAGCCGCCATTTGGTTTTGATGAGCAAGGCCCCGCGCATTGGGCGCGTCAAAACGCGCTTGGCCCGTGAAATAGGGTTTGTCAAAGCGTGGAATTTTCACCGCCGAAATTTGTTTGCGACCGCTCATAACCTGAATCGCCCGGGGTGGACCTGTTGGTTGTCGGTCAGCCCGGATCAAGCGCGGCTTCAACCGCGTCAATGGCCGAAGTTTTGGCACCTGATCGCCCAAGGTGGCGGCGATTTGGGGCAACGCATGTTGCGTCAGTGGCAACACCTGCCACCCGGCCCGGTGGTTATGATCGGATCGGACATTCCCAACATTCAAGCCCAAGACATCCAGGCCGCCTTTAAGACTTTACAGCACAATGATTTTGTCTTTGGCCCATGCCCGGACGGCGGTTATTGGCTGGTCGGGGCGAAGCGACGGCCCACTGTTTTCGACCCTTTTCAGGGCGTGCGTTGGTCATCAGAGCACGCGCTAGCCGACACCATAGCCAACCTCGCCAAGGGTAGTTCCAAGGGTAGTTCCAAAGGTCGTTCCAAGGGCAGTTCCGTCGGCTTTGTCAAAGAATTGTCGGATGTGGACGAGGCGAAAGACTTAAAGATGCTCTTTCAGGCGCGGCATTAGTTCGACCATGTTGCAGGGCCGCGTGCGGCTGTCGAGTTGGTGCACCAAGATTTCATCCCAGGCATCTTTGCACGCGCCGGGCGATCCGGGCAAGGCAAACAGGTACGTGCCATTGGCAACACCCGCCGTTGCTCGCGATTGAATGGTCGAGGTCTTGATCTTTTGATAGCTGATCCAGCGAAAGACTTCGCCAAAACCGGGAATGTCTTTTTCACAAACTTGAGCGAAGGCTTCGGGAGTGACATCGCGCCCGGTGAGACCTGTGCCGCCGGTGGTGATCACCACGTCGATGGTTGCATCTGCGATCCAGCCCTTCAGGTAACTGGCGATCATATTGACATCATCAACAATGATTTCTCGTTCGGCGACACTGTGCCCGGCCCCTTTAATGCGCGCCACCAAGATATCGCCMGAGGTGTCGTTTTCAAGAKTACGGGTATCGGAAATGGTCGCCACCGCAATGCGGATGGGCACAAACGGTCGCTCGTTCTTAATTTGAGACATTGAGGGCCACCCGGTCCGGTTCTTGACCCAAAGATTGATACGAAGGCCATACACCTGAAGCGACAGCGTCCAAAGATGGTGAGGGTTGGCCCAATTGGTTGCGGTAAATCCACAGGTTGGACAATACATGTTCGATAAAGCTGCGGGTTTCGCGGCTGGGCAAGCTTTCAATAAAAAACAGCGGATCGTTCATACTGTCAATGTTGCGGCGCCATTTATTCAAGTTGCCAGGGCCGCCGTTCCACGCTGCGGCCATTAAGAACAAATCGCCTTTGATTTTTTTGTCACCCAACAGCATGGAAATGTATTTTTGGCCCAGCTTCAAATTTAGCTCGGGTTCAAACAATTTGACGCGTTTACCCCATCGAAACGTACGGTCGCGGGCTACAAAGCTTGCGGTGCCCGGCATCAATTGCATCAGGCCGCGTGCTCCGACTCTTGATTTGGCGTTGGGATTAAAACGTGATTCTTGACGGACCAGAGCATAAATCAACGCCCGATCAATCTTGAACCCGCCCGTAGGTTCCCAAGACGGCAACGGATAGGCAGCCCCATCATAGCCGCCGCCGTTGGGAAACAACATCGCATCTAAACGAATGGTCAATTGCGCCATACCAGCCTGGGCGGCAATAGATAAGATCCCCGCCGCCATGTCGGGCGAGGCCAGTTTTGCCACTTGGCGCATTTCTTTTTCGGCGCGCGCGTCTTCTCCCACTTGTAAAAGGGCCAACGCGCGGCGTCCGCCTGTATGCTGTTGCAAGGCCAAAACGTCTTTACCGTCCATGGGTGGCATGGTCCAATTAAAGACCGTATCGCGGCCCAAAATTTTATTCGCCAGCATGCCATAGAAGGTGCGCGGATGAGCTGCCGCTTGTTCAAGCAATGGCACGACCTTAGCCGGATTGCGCGCCAAAAGGTGAGCGCGTGCGGCCCAAAAAGAACTGGCCGCACTGGTCCAGGGTGAAGTGTCGTTGAGGGCGGCCTGTTCAAAATGGACGGCGGCTTGTTTGATGTTGCCCAAGCGCCAAAGCGCCATGGCGGCGGTCCAGTGGGCGCTGGATAAATATTGACCTGAACGGTTGGTGGCTTTTTCTGCCCATTTGACCGCCCAAGCGTCACGCCCAGCCATGAAATAGCCCTTGGCCAGACGTGCCCGTGCCCAATCCATGTTATAATGGTCAAACAATTTTTTGGCTTCGGCGGTGCCTAGCATACGTTTGACAGCAAGGGTGTGGCCCTTGCGCAAATAGGATTTGATGTTGATCTTCATGCGCGAAACACGCCTGCGTTGGCTGCGCGTYAARTATTTGCGCTTTGGTTTATCCAAAACAGCTGTTTTGGTCGGCGCTTGGTACAAAGCCCGACCATATTTTGGTTTTGTTGGATATTTCCAATGCGCCGGACGGCGGCGCAAAGCAAGCTTATAGAGCTGTGGCGCATAATGCAGGTCGCTGTATGCAGCCAACCACTTTTTCAATTCCKTGTATTTGGTGCGGTATTTGGTGGGATGCAGAAAGCGTTGCGCCATCACATGGCCCATCAATAAACGATCTGTCAACTTTGCTGCTAATTTATCGGCTGTGCGCCAATCCCCGTTTTTCTGGACCGCAAATATTTTACGATAAAGGTCTGCATCTGTGGTCGTCAATACTGTGGGTAAGGCGATTTTGCCCACTTGCATCAATGGCAAGGCGGCAGTGTAGTGTGCCTCTTGAGCCTTTGCGGTGTGTGCAAACTGACTGAAAATCGCCAAAACAAAAGCGACGAAGAAGAGCGAAGGCCTTAACTGCATACAAGTTCTCATTTTCACTTATTCAAAGACAACGCCCTGTGGTGCATCATAATCCCACAGTATCGTTGCTAAATCTTATACGTGACCGGGCAAAAGTAAGCAAATTGAACCTTTATTCATTCAATTCGGTCATTTTCTTTTGAATCATCAATAAATTGGCCCACGCYTGACGTTTCATTGCCGGAGATTTCAACAGAAATTCCGGATGATAAAGGCTACAGGCTTGAATGGGRTGGGACATCTTAGAGGTTTCATAGGAAAACCAACGTCCCACCAATTTTGAAATATTGCCCTGCTGCGCCAGCAGAGTATGCGTGGTTGGTCCCCCTAAGGTAATGAGAATTTGCGGGTTGATGATTTCGATCATGCGTTCGATAAACGGCAGACACACCGCGATTTCGCCAGCCAAAGCCCTTCGCTTACCGGGAGGCCGCCAAAACACYGYGTTAGAGACAAAAACGTCAGATCGCATCAARCCGATAGAGCCTAGCATTTTATTGAGCAGYTCGCCGCYYAAYCCSACAAAGGGCACGCCTTGCCGATCTTCATCTTCGCCCGGCACGTCACCAATCAGCATCACCCGTGCCTGTGCAGGGCCGTCCCCAAACACCAAATTCATGGCGCCTTTTTTCAAGGCACAGCCATCAAAGGTTTCCAGAGCTATGCGCACGTCATCAATGGTTTTGGCTCTGGCCGCCATTTCAACAGCTTTTTTAATAGCATCCTCAAGTCGGCCTTCATCGGCGGGTTGCACCGATACCGGGCCAAAAGAGGGGCGTTTAGCCGTTTGCGCCGGCAGCGCCGCACGTTCTGCTTCGGCGTCTTTAAGCAACTGTTCGGCCTTGGCGGCGCGTTTGCTTAGAGCTTCCTCTGCCAGGGCATAACGATTCAACGGCGTTTCGCCTACGGCCTCATCCACCCCGGCATTTATAGACCAAGACAGAATCTGTTGTGGATGGTGTAAAATTTCCATGGCGCAGACTATCATATATTTTACCTTTTGATCCAATACAGATACAAAGCCCTATGGTAAATCAACAAGACGCTCCAGCGCGCGATACTTTTAACTTTGATGTGGTCATTGTTGGCGGTGGTCCAGCGGGGCTTACGTGCGCCATTCGCCTTAAGCAAAAGGCCCAGGCTATCGGCCGCACTATTAACGTGTGTGTGGTGGACAAGGGCGGGGCCATTGGGGCCCATGTGATGTCTGGGGCGATCATCGACCCCCGCGCGTTGGCTGAATTATTTCCAGATTGGCAAGACCAAGGTGCGCCGTTGAACGTCCCCGTTACGGATGATAAGTTCGTGCTGTTGACGGCAAAACGCGCGTTCAAACTGTTCACACCGCCCCAAATGAACAATCGCGGGCATTATATCGCATCGTTGGGGGCCTTGACGCGTTGGCTGGGCGAACAGGCCGAAGCCCTTGACGTGGAAATCTTTACCGGTTTTGCAGCAGAGTCCGTTCTTTTCGGGGGCGAAGGCCAAATCAGAGGCATCGTAACCGGTAACATGGGCCTTGATGAACAGGGCGCACCCGGTCCTAACTTTAAACCCGGCGTAGACCTTACCGCGCCGCACACCATTTTTGCCGAAGGTTGTCGGGGCTCTTTGTCTGAACAAATCATCACCAATTTTAACCTGCGCCGCGAAGCGTGTCCGCAGACCTATGGTTTAGGCATTAAAGAAGTGTGGGAAATTGCCCCCGAAAAGCACAAGCCCGGCCACGCCCTGCATACGGTTGGTTGGCCGCTGTCCRACGATACCTACGGTGGATCATTTCTTTATCACATGGAAGACAACCTGATCGCGGTGGGTTTTGTCACGGGTTTGGATTACGCGAATCCTTATTTGTCGCCGTTCGAAGAAATGCAGCGGTTTAARACSCATCCMWMAATYARMCCSYTRTTCGAAGGGGCCAAGCGGCTGGCCTATGGCGCAAGGGCGTTGAACGAAGGCGGTTTTCAGTCCATCCCAAAATTGGTCTTCCCTGGCGGCGCACTCATTGGCGCTGCGGCTGGCTTTATGAACGTAGCCCGCCTTAAAGGTACGCACACCGCGATGAAGTCCGCCATTGAATGTGCCGATGCGCTTTGTGACGCGCTTGGTCAAGATACTCCACCGCTTGAATTGATGGCTTACCCAGAAAGCCTTAAATCTTCATGGCTTTGGGATGAGCTTTATCGCGCCCGCAACATTCGCCCGGCRTTTCGCATGGGCTTRTRGGCGGGAATCGCATACGCGGCATTCGATACTTATATCYTACGCGGCARGGCGAAGTGGACCTTTAAGCATTTTCTTGACCATAWGCAAAGCGATCGTGCGGCCATAGCCCGGCGCATTCATTATGCAAAGCCGGATGGTGTGCTGACCTTTGATCGCCTAAGTTCTCTTCATCTGGCTAACATAAGCGCTTCAGAGCATCAGCCTTGTCACATAAAGCTCAAGGACCCTTCGGTCCCGATCAGCACCAATTTAGGGCTCTATGATGGGCCGGAAGCGCGCTATTGCCCGGCAGCCGTGTTTGAATTTATAAGCGATGGTGAATCAGGTGAACGCTTACACATAAATGGGGCGAACTGTATTCATTGTAAGGCCTGCGACATCAAAGACCCGCGCCAAAACATGGTTTGGTCGCCGCCCGAAGGGGGCAGTGGACCAAATTATCAAAATATGTGAATTGTCGAATGGATTTTGTGCGGTTACACTCTCGTCCATGAAAAATTTATCCCGCAAACTAACACCTTATGTCGTCATCGCAGCCGTTGGCGCTCTTGCTCTGGTCCTTATCATGATGGCCCCTGGCTCCAAAGACACTCCTGAACCGAAAATGGCGCAAGAGCAGCCATCGGAATCGGCCGCGTCGCCACCCATCGTCAAAAAGGTGGTGAGGGCCGTGCCCGACAACGTAAGTGCWRCAGGCAAYTATTTGGCAGGCTATCAYGCCGAAACAATTGGYRAGGCGGAYCGTGCGCTTAAYTTTTATCARTATGCGACGRCCGAYCCACGCGTCGCCACSGCMAATCTYTATAGCCGRATGTATGTCTTRRGCCTTACCCAGGGCGAAATGGATTCGGCACTGACGTTCCTTGACAAGGCTGAAAATTTAGGCGGAACCGCACCCCTGTCAAAGTTAACGCGCGCCGTCACCGCGATGAATTCCGGAAATTTTGATGAGGTCATCGCTCTTATGGCCGGTGAAACGACAGGTATCTCCAAACTCCTCAGCCCAGCGTTAACCGCTTGGGCATATTTGGGCAAGGGGAATACCACCGCCGCCATGGCTGCCCTAAAAGGCACTCAGAAAAACGGCAAGATCCACCCCATGCGCTTGCTCCACACCGCCCTAATCTTAGATGCTTTAGGACAGACTAAAAAAGCTGGAAAGACCTATAGTGCGCTTAAAAAGCTGTCGGGATTATCCTTGCGGTCTGCGCAATTGATGGGATCAAACTTTGAACGTCAGGGTCTTTCAATGCAGGCATTGGCAATCTATGAGGCTTTGCCTTCGCGTGCCGAATCGGAAATCATTATAAACCAAGCGCGCGCGCGCATTGCCGCCGGAACACGGCCTTTGCTTGACGTCAACACGGCGCAAAAAGGTGCCGCAGAAGCATTATATGGCATTTCTTCCGTTTTATTGGCGCAAGGCAGTTGGGACAGTGCCTTGGCTTTGACCAATATGGCCCTGTACTTACGTCCCGTTTTCCCCGAAGCAGAGATGATCATGGCGGCTGCGATGGAACAAAATAAACGCATTGAAGAAGCTAACGTAATATACGCTAAAATTCCAGAGACATCGCCGTTGTCTTGGCTTGCCCGCCAGCACATGGCGCAAAATTACGATCGCTTGGACCAAACGGACAAGGCCATCCAAAGCTTGCGGACTATGGCCGATAAGCACCCGAACCGCGCACGTCCGCTCATCTCTCTGGCTGATATCTTACGCGGCCATGAACGCTTTGCAGAAGCCATCACCGTGTATAACGAAGCCCTCTCGCGGGTTGCTACGCCACAGGCCAAACATTGGGGCGTCTTTTATGCACGCGGTATTTGTTATGAACAAACGAATCAATGGCCTAAGGCCGAACTCGATTTTTTGCAGGCCCTCGTCTTGCAACCGGACCATCCGATGGTCCTTAACTATTTAGGCTATTCCTGGATCGATCAAGGCCTTCACCTCCAAAAAGCTCTTAGCATGATCCGCAAGGCGGTCGAACTCCGGCCCCGTGATGGCTATATCGTCGATAGCTTGGGTTGGGGCTTATATCGCATGGGTGATTATAAGGCCGCCGTGAAAAGCTTGGAACGGGCAACCATTCTGCGCCCGGCTGACCCGTTGATCAACGATCACTTTGGTGATGTCTTATGGCAAGTTGGGCGGATGCGCGAAGCCCGGTTCCAGTGGCAACGCGCCTTGGCCTTAGATCCTAAGTCCAAAATTGCAGATTTGCTGCGGGAAAAGCTAAAGAACGGCCTTGTTGTTTCCACATCGCCAAGCGATGTTGTTGATCCCGAGGCCAAGTGACGCGCTTTACTGAACGTGCCCCTGCAAAGCTGAACCTTTATCTCCACGTCACGGGGAAAAGGGATGATGGCTATCATACCCTGGACTCCCTCGTTGCCTTTGCCGACATTGGCGACCGGGTGACCGTGGAAACGCATGATGGGTTGCGGCTGTCGATCACAGGGCCGTACGCAGCGAAGGTTCCGGCTGGACCAAAAAACTTAGTCCTGAAAGCCGCCACCTTGTTGGCCGAACGATTCGGCGTGGTCGCCAATGCCCATATCACGTTGGAAAAGAATCTTCCGGTCGCCTCCGGCATTGGGGGCGGGTCGGCCGATGCGGCGGCAACGTTGCGGGCCTTGATAAAGCTTTGGACCTTAAAGCTTGCTGATGAAGACCTCCGCCTTGCTGCGTTGCCCATAGGCGACGGCACGAATACCCGCGTTGCGCTTGAAACCTTGTCCAAATCTTGGCGTGATGATTTAGCTAGCCAGCACATGGGCAACCTAGCCCTCGTATTAGGTGCTGACGTGCCGGTGTGCTTTGAAGGTCGTACGGTCTATATGAGCGGTATTGGCGAACAATTATGTCTTGCCCCGCCATTGCCTTTAGAGATGTGGATCGTTTTAGCGAATCCGCACGTGGGGCTTTCGACTCCGGCTGTGTTTTTAGCGCGTGAAGGGGGTTTTTCCGATCCGGCTCCTTTTTTTGAAGCCCCTGCGGATGTGAAAGCGTTGGCGAACTTACTTTTGGCACGCCGCAACGACTTGTGCGCCCCCGCCATAGCCCTTGCTCCCCAAATTCAAGAGGTCCTAACAGCCTTAAATCAGCAACAAGATTGCCTATTGGCGCGCATGAGTGGATCGGGAGCCACCTGTTTTGGCCTATTTACCACCCAACAAGCTGCTCAAGCGGCGCACCACGTTCTAAGCCAAGCTCAGCCCGCGTGGTGGGTTCAAACAGCCCAATTGATCGACGTTTTTGATGATGAATCCTGGCTTTAAATCACTCTATTTTACAAAAAGCACAAAAAGCCGCATTCGGCGCTTGCGATCTCAATCGTTTGCCTCTATTTTCCCTTCCAGAAATGGGGCGTAGCCAAGTGGTAAGGCAACAGCTTTTGATGCTGTGCATCGTAGGTTCGAATCCTACCGCCCCAACCATCCCTCCCCAGCCAAAACATGAAAAACGCAATGGGGTACTTGTTTATGGCATTTTTTATATTTTAGGGCTTCGTTTCAAAACGCTTAGGTTATTTTGAGAGGATGTCAGGGTTAAGGTAATCTGCGCGGGAAGTTAGAGCTTTTCCATGAAGTGTAGTGTCACCGTAACCGAGGGTTTTATTTTGTTCATCGTTATCACCACCAGTGYTGARTTACCGCTACTAAACAGCAGAAATCCACCATTTAATTGGAGCGGTTTTTTTGTTTGGGCTTTGGTTCTTTGGAAGGGTTACTAGATTCTTACATTACAACACACACCGCAACGATAAATGTTTTGCTGAATAGGTGGATAGACAGCCCRAGATCACTTGTAATAAGGCAGCAAATACGTTGCTTATAAAACGTATAATTGTTTTTACAAAWATGGATAAGGAAAATAAAATGTCTGGAAAACCCGCAAACGGCCCAAGCCACACAGGAAATCCTTCTGGGGGTGGACGAGGTAACAATCCACCTAAAGGAAAATAAGTCAAAGTAACCAGCCCATCTAAAACGGATGGGCTGGTTATTCAATAATCTAAAAAACAGTGACCCATCCTGCGACCAATCTGCTATGACGGATTGGTGAATATTATCAAACCCGCAGAGAACCAGCCTTTACCCTTCGCATCCTACCACCCCAACCATACCCAAAATCTCATCAAGTCCCTTATTTGTTTATTGGATCTGTTGCAAAAGTCTAGGGTCGAGATTCATTTAAATCCAGGAGCAAATGAGTGCTGCCAAGCATAAKKCCGTCCTGARATTTWYRGYAYTTTTATCATAGCGAGTTGCAATGCGCCTAAAGTCCTTTAGTCGCCCAAACATGCGTTCTATGACATTGCGCCCTTTGTATCTGGCTTTGTTAAAGGGGTGCGGTTTCTTTCTAKTYCTTTTGCCCCTGGAAACACTCMGTTTCCAGAAGGCGCACTCAGRCGTGTTCGGAATGACGGRAACGATGTGCCGAGATTTTAAATATTGTCTCCAATGATCCGCATCATAGGCTTTATCGGCAAGCAAATATCAAGCTTGTGGGAGGCGTGTACCAAGCATAACAGCCCCCGTAATATCTGCCGTTTGAGCCGGCGTTAAAGCAAAGACCAGAGGGCGGCATTGTGTGTGAACCTTAGTGTTTCGGCCTCCTTTTGTKCGGCCAATGGCCKGAATAAGAGMCCCCCTTTTCCCCCACCTGCACATCGCTAGGCTTTGATATGAGAGGCATCAATGGAAATTTATTYAGGGTGTTCCRACAGAGCCGCCGTCAGTTCGGCAAACATATATTGCCAAATTCCTTTCTGAGACCAACGATTATAGCGGTTGTAAACCGTTGTYGATGGKCCATATTCCGCCGGGCAATCGCGCCAACGACACTCAGATTGAAGCACATGAATGATGCCACTGATCATGCGCCGATCATCTTCGCGCCGCCGACCCGCCGCTCGAAACGGCAAATACGGCTTCATCAGTGAAAATTGATCGTCTGTAAGCCAAAAACCTCGCGCTATAGCTCGAAACCTCCATATTTTGAATTCAAGATATGGAATCATATAAAGGTTAATGAGTTCTAACCCTAGTTGTTTAGTCCCGGGCTGTGATGCTGTATATTATACTGACCAATCATCACGGGAGGACTTATGGGACAGGTATTACACGGGTGCGCCAAGACGACGTACGCCATCAGAGCAGAAATACAGCGATCGCAAGCTTCGCTCAAGGAATTGAGTGARCGTTATGGACTTGATCCACGGACGGTGAAGAAGTGGCAAGAACGGGACTTTGTTGAAGATGTAGCCATGGGGCCGAAGAACCCTCGTTCAACCGTTCTCACGCCTGAAGAAGAGGCGATGATCGTGGTCTTTCGCAAGCATACACTTCTGCCCCTTGATGATTGCCTGTACGCCTTGCAAGAAACGATCCCGCATCTTTCACGATCTTCGTTGCATCGGGCGTTCCAACGCCATGGCATCTCTCGCTTACCCAAAGTTGATGGTGACAAGCCCCAGCAGAAATTTAAGACATACCCAATTGGCTACGGTCACATCGACATCGCCGAAGTCCGCACAACAGAAGGTGAATTGTATCTTTTTGTGGCGATTGATCGCACGTCTAAATGGGTTTATGTGGAGCTTCACGACCGACAAACAAAAGCAATTGCAGCCGATTTTTTACGCAATTTCATCAAGACCGTTCCCTACCATATTCACACAATTTTAACGGACAACGGTATCCAGTTTTCAAATCAGGCCCGCCAAAAACTCGCTTCTTATCACATTTTTGACCGCGTGTGTGATGAGCACAAGATTGAACACCGCAAGACCAAAATCAATCATCCTTGGACAAACGGACAAGTCGAAAGAATGAATCGGACGATCAAGGATGCAACCGTTAAACGCTATCACTATGAGAACCACGACCAGCTCAAAACTCACCTGCATACAGTCTTAAAGGCCTACAACTTCGCAAAGCGTTTGAAGAYCTTGAAAGGTTTAACCCCGCACGAATATAYCTGCAAAATATGGACAAAAGAGCCCGAACGGTTCAAAATAAATCCATCNGCATCAMAGTCCGGGRCTAAACASCTAGKSMWSWWRRRTCWRWWGRCAMKNTAGAKSRWWMMCAMWSYSCKCRMMRYRYSRTWYWMKYTTTCTTTKWGKASRAMGWASYSWTSMRSCMAGRKMRKYYKKTCGGCTTTGGCCACTTCAACCATCACGACGCAACCGTCCTTCAACCAGCCGCCTAAGGCCAAGGCCTGTAACGCGGGTTCGCTAAGACCTTGATGATAGGGGGCATCCAAAAACACGTAATCACACGCGGTTGACGCTTCACCAATTGATGAAGCTTGTTGATTTATAACCTTACAAGCGGCGTCTTCACCTAAGGCCTGAATGTTGTCTTGCAGTATACGCCGGGCTGCAGTTTGGCTTTCGACGAACGTGCATTGGCTGGCGCCGCGTGATAGGGCTTCTAGACCTAATGCTCCGGTGCCAGCAAAAACATCCATAACCCGAGCACCTTGCAATCTCGGACCGGGGACGCCGTGGTCCAAGACGTTAAATATAGCTTCGCGGGCACGGTCAGATGTGGGGCGCGTGTCGCGGTTGTTTGGGGCCGTCAGGGTGCGGCCCCTATGTTTGCCCGAAACGATGCGCATTACCGCTTCTTTCGGGGCTTTGGCGCAGGTTTCGGTCGTCTGGATTTGCGCGGCGTCTTCGGTTTTGCGTTAGGCTTGTCTTTGGCTTTGGCCCAACCTTTTTGCGATTTGTTGACGATGATACCGCTGTCTTCGGCAGCCCGTTCGAACTTGCCACCCAACTGTTTAATCAACTGTTGGCGGGGAACTTCCATTACCTCTTCGCGTTTGAGGTCGCCCAAACGAAAAGGTCCAAACGAATGGCGGATCAGGCGATTTACATGCAGATCAAGGTGACGCATAAGCTGACGAATTTCACGGTTCTTGCCTTCACTCAAAGATATAATGAGCCACGCGTTGCGCCCGGTTTTCTTTTCAATATGAGCATCGACCGGACCGTAGTGAATACCTTCAACGGTGCAGCCTTTTTTGATGGTATCCAGAATGTCTTGGGTGACAAAGCCAAATACGCGTACGCGGTATGTTCTTAGCCAGCCATTTTGCGGCAGTTCCAATTCGCGCGCCAAACCACCATCGTTGGTCAGGAGCAACAAGCCTTCGGAGTTCATATCCAAACGACCCACCGATATCACCCGGCCCAACGCTTCGGGCAAGTGTTCAAATACCGTGGGGCGTTCGTCTTCATCTTTGTGGGTGGTAACCAATCCGGCGGGTTTGTGGTACAGCCACAATTTTGGTTCAACCGAAGCGGGCAAAGGCTGACCATCAACCTTAATTCGGGTGGGGTCGTCAACAATCGTAGCCGGCGTGTCGATGATAACACCGTCCACTTCCACGCGAAGTTCGGCTATCCAACGTTCAGCATCGCGCCGCGAACAGAGGCCTGCGCGGGCCATCAGTTTGGCGACGCGGTCACCTTTCGGTTTATCTTCTGGCTGGTTTTCGGGCGAGACATTGAGGGGGGTAATTTCAGTCATGATCCGTTTCACGTTTGATCGTATATTCGCGGGCGGCCTGAATGAAAGCCGCGAAAATGCGGGTGTCAGCATCTGTGATTTCAAATTCAGGATGCCACTGCACGCCCAAACAGAAGCTCATATTGATGGCTTCAATGCCTTCGACGACGCCGTCCGGGGCATATGCGTTGATCTTTACACCAACGGGCTCGCCACGAACAGCCTGATGATGTGCGCTATTCACTTTGATATTCGAATTTCCGATAATTTGGTGCAGCAAGGTATCTTCAACAACGTTTACATCGTGACCGACTTCATCGCGCGGGTTGGGTTGTTCGTGCGCAAGCTTTGAGTCTGGGAAATCATCGGGGATGTGTTGCACCAGTGTGCCGCCCAATGCGACATGCAAAAGCTGTTGTCCGCCACAAATCCCCAACACAGGCATGTCGCGTTTTAAGGAGCCTTGTAAAATTTTCATTTCAAATTGAGTGCGGTCATCTTTGGTGGTGATGGTTTCATGGACACCTTCTTCGCCGTACATGGACGGGTGAACATCAAAGTTTCCGCCGGGGATGAGCAAGCCGTCGATGTCATCTTGATAAATATGTAAGAGGTCCAGGTCCAGGGGCAGCAATAACGGCAAGCCGCCGGCCCCAGCAACGGCCGTGATATAATTGTGGCGTATCGCATACCACGGGAATTTGGAATATTGGCCTTCGCCGCCCGTTTCGCGATCCAACACAATGCCAATGACTGGCGTGATAAGGTTGATGGTCATGTGATGAGTCTAGATGTCTGATTACAGAACAGCAAGACATCTTGACGGACAAGCTTCAACATCGCACTCTCAGGCCATGATAAATYATATGGAAATGGCTTTAATCGAGGCTCAGGCGGCGGCGGATCGTGGCGAAGTTCCGGTCGGTTGCGTGATCGTCGATGGGGAAACGGGCACGGTTTTAGCAAGCACCGGCAATCGTACCGAAGAACTGAATGACCCCACGGCCCATGCCGAAATACTGGCGATTCGCCAAGCCACTGCCAAACGCCAGTCAACACGGCTTGTGGGGTGTGATCTTTACGTCACCTTAGAACCCTGCGCGATGTGTGCGACCGCGACGTCCTTTGCCAGAATCCGACGTCTCTATTTTGGGGCTTTCGATGTTAAGATGGGCGGCGTTGAACATGGCCCGTCAATTTATACGCAGCCCACCTGCCACCATGCACCTGAAGTTTATGGTGGAATAAACGAACGTGCGGCAGGGCATCTTTTAAAGACGTTTTTTAAGGGCAAGCGGTAGTTTTTAAAGGCGCAAGCAGATCTTCGGCTTCATCCAAAGCCTCATCCACCCCATAGGGCGTATTGATGAAAATCAACCCGCTTCCAATCAAGGCATGGCTGTCCTTTAAGGCAGGAAAGTGAATTTCACGGCGTTGAAATTGGGGTAGGTCTGCGTCCGTCAAAAGGTCGATCATGTCTTCATGTCGTTCATCCCAAAGAATAGGATACCACAGCAAAATCACCGCTTGCGGCCATTTTTTGTGCAAGGCAATGATGAATTGGGCACTTTCCACATACTCGGACTTGACCTCATAACTGGGATCAATCAGCACCAGCCCTCGGCGTGGGGTCGGCGGGGAAATCGCCAACACGCCCGCAAAGCCATCGCGTTTATGAATATGAACGTTATCTTCGCGCAAGGTCCGGCGCAAAGCGGCATGTTCTTGAGGATGTAATTCCATCAAATGCAGGTGGTCGCCTGGGCGCAGCAGCGTACGGGCGATCAGGGGCGAACCGGGATAAAAATCCGCACCAAAGGCATATCGCGCTGCGTCCAAAGCACGGGTGTAAGGGTGCCCTAAAGGTGGTCCGGCCTGAGCGAAAAGGCTAAGAATACCGCCTTGGGCTTCTCCGGTTTTAAGGGCTTCGGGTGCGGTGAGGTTGTAAACTCCACGTCCAGAGTGGGTCTCCATATAGCTTAGGGGCTTGGGCTTTTGCGTCAACTTATCCACAATGACGGCGAGGGCCGCGTGCTTATGCACATCCGCCTTGCCGCCAGCGTGATAACCGTGTTGATAAGACAGCATGACCGTTCAGTGCCCGCTGATTTTGGAATGCAACGGTTTGGTTTCTGCAAACAGTTTTAACTGGTCTGGTGTTGCCTTGCCCTGGTGGTTGCTTTTCCAATCATCAGAGCTCATAGCGTACACTTGGAAAATGGCGTCTTCTTTGGAAAGCTCTACGCCTTGATCTTCGGCGGCCTTAAGCAGCCATTTATACAGGCAGTTGCGGCAAAATCCGGCCAAGTTCATCAGGTCGATGTTTTGTACGTCCGTGCGGCCTTGCAGATGTTGCATAAAACTGCGCCAAGCGGCGGCGTCAAGTTTGGTTTGGGTCATGTCATCCATGATCGTTGAGTTCCTTATTTAATGGCGCGCCAGCCGATGTCTGAACGGAAAAACCCATCGGGCCAGTCAATGGCTTGAACGCCTTCATAGGCCTTTTCATGAGCTTCTTTAACGGTTTTACCCAAAGCCGTAACGCCAAGCACGCGCCCACCGTTGGCGACGATGGTGTTGGCTTTGGTTTTGGTGCCGGCGTGAAAGACGGTCAGGTTTTCGATGGCGGCGGCTTGATCCAAACCTTTGATGACACTGCCTTTGCCGTAGTGCCCGGGATAGCCGTTGGTGGCCATCACCACCAACAGAGCCGTTTCAGTGCTCCACTTTATATTGATGTCGTCGAGTTTTCCTTCGGCACACGCAAGCAGGGCTTCAAGCACGTCTGACTGTATCCGTGCCATTAAAACTTGGCATTCTGGATCGCCAAAACGAACATTGTATTCAAGAACCTTTGGCCCTTCATCCGTTATCATCAATCCACAGAACAACACCCCTTTGTAGGGACATCCTTCGGCGACCAAGCCTTTGATGGTGGGGGTGATGATGTTGTCCATGATGTGCTGTTGCAGTTTTTGCGTGACTGCGGGCGTTGGGGAATAGGCCCCCATGCCGCCGGTATTGGCTCCGATGCCGCCATCGTGTACGGCTTTGTGATCTTGGGCTGCGGCCATCGGTATTGCGTGTTCACCGTCAACCAGGGCAAAGAAGCTGACTTCTTCACCAACCATAAATTCTTCGATCAAGACGGCATCACCCGCTTCGCCAAAGGCACGTTCGATCATTATGTGGTCAATTGCGGCATAGGCTTCGTTTTTATTGTGACATAAAATGACGCCCTTGCCAGCGGCCAGCCCATTGGCCTTGACCACCAATCTGCTGCTTTGGCGTCGGATATATTCTTTTGCAACATCAGGTTCGTTGAAGGTTTCATAGGCTGCGGTGGGAATGTCGTATTTTGCCAAAATGTCTTTCATAAAGGCTTTCGAACCTTCAAGCTGGGCCGCTTTTGCCGATGGTCCAAAGGCTTTGATGCCGACCGCATTGAGCTTATCCACAAGTCCTGCGACCAGGGCGTCTTCGGGGCCAATGACGACGAAATCAATTTTTGTGGATGTCGCAAATTTGACGATACCAGAGATATCATGAGCATTGATATCTACGCATTCGGCAATATCGGCAATGCCGGCATTGCCTGGTGCTGCATAAAGCTTGGCGCATTTGGGCGATTTTGCAATTGCCCAACACAGGGCATGTTCACGACCACCCGAACCAACGACAAGAATCTTCATGGGCCGAAGCCTCCTTAACTGATCATTTTGTGAAATACTGCGCGAATTTGTTTACCTGACACCCGTATATCATACATACTGTCCTTCATGAGTGAACACCTAACTGACAATAATCAAACGGATTCGGGTCTTAATGCCCCAGTATATTCAGTTTCTGAAATTTCTGGACACTTAAAACGGGTTGTTGAGGATTCTTTTTCATTTATTCGCGTGCGCGGCGAAATTTCTGGCTTTAAAAGCGCGTCTTCGGGGCACATGTATTTTCGCCTAAAAGACGAGTCTGCGGTGCTGGATGCGGTGTGTTGGCGCGGCACGGCCAGTCGCCTGAAGATCGAACCAGAAGACGGTCTTGAAGTCATCGCGATGGGGCGACTGACCACCTATCCCGGACGATCTAACTATCAAATTGTTGTCGAATCGATGGAGGTTGCGGGTGAAGGCGCACTTCTAAAACTGTTGGAAGACCGTAAACGAAAATTGGCCGCAGAAGGTTTGTTTGATGAAGATGGCAAGCGAAATTTGCCCTTTATGCCGCGTATCATTGGCGTGGTAACATCGCCGACCGGGGCGGTAATCCGCGACATTATGCACCGCATCAACGACCGCTTTCCCACGCGCGTGATCATGTGGCCAGTGTTGGTCCAAGGTGACGCTGCGGCGGATCAAATCGTTCAGGCTATTGCCGGGTTTAATCGATTAAAACCCAATGGTGTCGTGCCGCGCCCGGACGTTTTGATCGTTGCGCGCGGCGGTGGATCATTGGAAGACCTGTGGGCCTTTAACAACGAGGCCGTGGCCCGCGCCATTCACGCCTGCCCCATTCCGGTGGTGAGCGCCATTGGCCACGAAGTCGACTTTACCATCGCTGATTTTGTCGCCGACCTGCGCGCCCCAACCCCATCTGCCGCGGCGGAACTGGTGAGCCCCGACCGGGAGGAATGGCTGAGTGTTTTCGCAGGTTGGCAACAGCGCTTAACACGCA
>JAESSB010000009.1 GCA_016764335.1 Magnetovibrio sp. | reverse complement strand
TCTGGGTTCATCAGTACTTYSKMYTWAAARMMMSMKTKMAWSMYMTWTTGANMAGAWYKSGRMMYCKMTRWYWRWMWMCARKYYMKARMASRWKTKRMAMWWMRYASMKKWMWMMRYMMMTRMWMYAMKTARGSKWARTGAATCGCCCCTAGATTTCTAGACACCTTGCAGTTTAAAAATGCAGCAAGGCGTTTTGATTATGTCAGGTATTTGTTACACAGAAGAATTTAAGCGCGATGCGGTTGTTCAGGTCACGGACCGAGGGTATTCCGTCAAGGATGTTGCGACCAGATTGGGCATCAGTACCAAGTCCCTTTATGACTGGAAGGCCATATACCATAAGCCAGAGAAGGAACATCAACAGGACGTCTTGCAGGCCCAAGAAATACGTCGCCTTAAGTCAGAACTGGCTCGTGTCACAGAGGAACGCGACATTTTAAAAAAGGCCACGGCGTACTTCGCAAGAGATGCCAAGTGAAGTACGCATTCATCAAGGATAATCTTGTGTATTTTCGCGTTCGCCCCATGTGCCGAATATTAAAAGTTCATCACAGCGGATTTTATACGTGGCTCAAAGAGCCTGTCAGCAACAAAGTCAAAGATGACAATCGATTAATCGGCTTGTTGAACGAAGCTTGATTAGAAAGTGGTCGGGTGTATGGCTATCGTAAACTTCATGACGATCTGCGTTCCCTTGGCGAGACCTRTAGCCCGAACAAAGTCGCGCGTTTAGCCAGCCTTGCAGGCATTGCAGCGCAGATTGGTYATAAACGGAAAGCAGGGTTGTATGGGGTCAAGCCAGCGGTTATCACACCCAATCATTTAGCGGGTGCCTTCAACGTCGAAGCACCAGATCAAACTTGGGTGACGGACATAACCYATATCAAAACCCATGAAGGCTGGCTGTACCTTGCGGTCATTATTGATCTCTATTCTCGGCGGATCATTGGCTGGTCCATGCAATCGAGGATGCACATGGACTTGGTGTTAAGTGCATTTTTGATGGCCGTATGGCGGCGAAAACCAAAGTCAAAGGTCATTATTCATTCAGATCAAGGCCGTCAGTTTACCCGTTATGAGTGGCAGAAGTTCCTGAAGGYGAACAACTTGGAAGCAAGCATGAGCCGAAGAGGAAATTGTTACGACAAYGCCGTTGCGGAAAGCTTTTTCCAACTTTTAAAGCGAGAGCGGATTAGGCGTAAAACGTACGCGACCCGCAAGGATGCTCGCCAAGACGTGTTCGATTATATCGCGTTTTTCTACAATCCAAAAAGAAAGCATGGTAACAACGGAATGTTGTCGCCAATCGATTTTGAAGACCAACAAAAATTAAAGGCACAAGGCGTCTAGAAAACTGGGGGCGATTCACTAAGCCCATCAATGTGACGTTCTGTAGCGGTCGGTTATGCGGTGGCGCAGGTCACGCGTTTTAAGGCGGTCAAGCTTAAATTCGGTCGTGATCCGTACGAAGGTGGCTTTATTGGGCAAACCCATTGGCGGACTGTATCGCGCGCACATAGGCAACAATGGCCTTCAGGTCACCCGTTGTGACTTGGGGTTGGGCAGGCATGTTACCAAATGGCCAATGGTGTTGGTTGACGCCGTTCTGGGCGGCAGAAAAGAACGATGCGTCGCCGTGGTGTCCGGGAACATAGACGCGGTTTAAAAATGGGGGTCCTTGTTCGGTACCAATGCCCCGTTCCCCATGACATGCGGCGCAGTTGTCGGTGTAGGCAGCTTGACCGCGCATTTCGGTCAGGTTCAAGGCGGGTACCTTGACGTCGCTAACCGTGAAGACTGGGCCTTGAGGCGTTGAGTGACCATTCATGGACATATTCTTAGGGGCATTGGGTTTTGTGAACGTTACGATTGCGCCCCCAACCAGCAATACGGCGATGGCAATCAGAGCTAATTTATTGTTCATGAAAAGAAATTCCTTTTGAGCATTGAATGCGGACTTTGCACCTTCCCCTAACAAGAAGGTCAAGACCTATTAGACCTTGACGCAGGTCATTGCCTTCACCATTTTAGGGCCATGAAAGAAAATCCAAAAGTATATATTTGCATCAACGCGCGCGCTGGCGGGGTCGCTTGTATCGGCCAGGGCGCCAGAGAAGTTTTTCGCGCACTGCACAAAAATGCTAAGGAACGCGGGGGCTTCGTTAAGATCGAACGCAACGTGTGTATGGGCTATTGCCAAGAAGGCCCCAATGTAAAGATTCACGGCGGACCATTTTATCACGGCGTGACCGTCGAAGATGTCGATGGTATTTTGGATGCCGCCGAAGCTTTACACAAAGATTCATAGCACCAAAGATTGCGGGCCGTGTTGAGGTGCGCTAAAACCACACCTACAGAACATTCCCACATGATGGAGCGCAGGCCAAAATGGCGTCTTACCAATATATTTACGTGATGAAAAAAATGACCAAGGTGTTTCCTGGTGGCAAGGAAATACTCAAAGACATTACGCTGTCTTTTTTGCCAGGCGTCAAGATTGGTGTTTTGGGCCACAACGGCTCAGGTAAATCGACCTTAATGAAAATCATGGCGGGCATCGACACCGATTACAGCGGTGAAGCGTGGTCCGCGGATGGCGTGAAGATCGGTTATTTGGAACAAGAACCAAACCTTGATGAAAGCCTTAATGTGGTCGACAACGTCATGGCGGGCTTGGGCGGCACTAAGGACTTGATTGATCGCTTCAATGAAATTTCCATGAAGTTTTGCGAACCCATGGAAGACGACGAAATGACGGCGTTGCTTGAAGAACAAGGCGAACTGCAAGAAAAGATTGACGCCGTTGACGGTTGGGAGCTTGAACGCACCATCGAAATCGCCATGGACGCTTTGCGTTGCCCGCCGGCCGATGCTGCGGTCGCTCAACTTTCCGGGGGTGAAAAACGCCGCATTGCCCTGTGTCGGTTGTTGTTGCAAAAACCGGATATGCTGCTGTTAGATGAGCCGACCAACCACTTGGATGCTGAATCTGTCGCATGGTTGGAACGYTATCTGCGKGAATATRCMGGCACCGTCATGATCGTGACCCATGATCGTTATTTCTTGGATAACGTCACGGGGTGGATATTGGAACTCGACCGTGGTCGCGGCATCCCCTACGAAGGTAATTATTCCAGTTGGTTGGAACAACAAGGCAAACGCCTTGCCCARGAAGGCAAAGAAGAAGATGCTCGCCAACGCACATTGTCGCATGAACTCGAATGGGTACGTCAGTCGCCAAAAGCACGCCAATCCAAATCTAAGGCGCGTTTGGCGTCGTATGAAGAATTGCTCGCGCGGACGAAGGATGAACGCATTGGTCAATCGCAAATCACCATTCCGGTCGGCCCTCGTTTGGGCGACCTGGTTATTCAAGCGGACAAACTGCAAAAGGCCTTTGGTGATAAGTTGCTGATCGACGACCTTGATTTTAAGCTGCCACCAGGTGGCATTGTTGGCATCGTCGGCCCCAACGGCGCCGGGAAAACCACACTGTTCCGCATGATTACGGGCCAAGAACAACCCGATGGTGGAGCATTACGCATCGGTGATACGGTCAAACTTGGCTATGTCGATCAATCGCGTGATACGCTTAATGATAACAATACCGTGTGGCAAGAAATTTCCGGCGGGCTTGATGTTTTGCTGTTGGGACAAAAAGAAGTGCAGTCGCGCGCTTATGTGTCGTGGTTTAACTTCAAAAGCTCCGATCAACAAAAAAAGGTTGGACAACTTTCCGGGGGTGAACGTAATCGCGTACATCTTGCTAAGATGCTGCAAACCGGCGCGAACGTGATCTTGCTTGATGAACCAACCAACGATTTGGATGTTGATACCTTGCGTGGACTAGAAGAAGCATTGTTGAACTTTGCCGGTTGCGCCGTGGTGATCTCGCATGATCGCTGGTTCTTAGATCGTATTGCCACACATATCTTGGCCTTTGAAGGCAATTCTGAAGTGGTGTGGTTTGAAGGTAACTTTGCTGATTATGAAGAAGACAAAAAGCGCCGCCTTGGCGATGCTGCTGTTGAACCGCACAGGCTGCAATACAAGCCCCTGACCCGTTAGCTCAAACACCCCAAAGCCCCGGTCTCATGAGATGGGGCTTTGGATTTAATTTGAATCGTTTCGATTCTTTTGTCCCTCTTTTGCAGATATATTCGCGCGGAGTTAAACCTTTCAAGGCCTTCATACGCTTTACAAAGTTGTAAGGCTTTAAGACTGTCGGCAGGTGGGTTTTGAGCTGATCTTGATTTTGGTTGTCGTTCATGAAGCTCCACATAAACCCATTTTGAAGTACGATCAATCGCCACAAACAGATATCGTTTTCCTTCTTCTGTGCGCATTTAGGCAATATTTCTGAGAACGGAACGGAGCTAGAGCCAAGCTGTTTGCTGTTGATGCCTGGAACGTTAAGGCCATTGACGATCATTGATGCCGCACACKAGATTGAGGAGCAAGACTATGACCATCAAACGTGAAGACCTGGACCAAGGGGGGGGGCGGCGGATTCAGGTGCGAAGTGCAACACTTGATCTAAATTGGATTTTGACATCAACGCCGAGTTCTTTCAATAGAGCTTGAATTGGGGTTTTAAATCCGATGCATTTTCTGGGCGTTAAATTGTGGCTGAGGATGATATCTTGAAGTTCTTCCTCACTCATTTTATCAATGTTTCGACTTCTTGGTAAGTCTCGTCGCAAGCGCCCATTGAAGTTTTCCACGGCCCCTTTTTGGGTTACGGTGACAGTGGGGTTACGGTGACAGTGTGAGGTTACGGTGACAGTGCATTAAATAGACTTTCCATTCCCCACCATGTAACTCAGCGTGGCCATGGGCGGGCGCAGACATTCTTTTGTGATGCGGACTATGTTTTGTACCGTGACCTTCTGGTTGAACATGGCGGCATTAACGGCGTGAGTATATAGGGCTGGTGCATAATGCCCAACCATATCCACTTGATCCTGACACCGTTCGATGCGGACGGCCAACGCCGGGCACTCTCACAAGTTCATCGACGTTATACCGGACATATTCACGCACGAGAAAAACGCACAGGCCATTTCTGGCAAGGGCGGTTCGGGTGCGTGGCAATGGACGAGGATCATACGGTCGCGGCAATGGCTTATGTTGCGTTAAACCCTGTCAGAGCGAAACTTGTCCGGCGAGTTGAGGACTGGCAATGGTCGGTGATTCATGCCTATCGCAACCCATCCAAAAAGGACGATGTCACCGATTGCAAGGCCGTGGAACCTTATATCAAAGCCGTAAACCAGATCATTGATGCGGGCGAGGAAGATGCACATTTCAAAACCTTGCGCCAATCCGAAACCATCGGTCGCCCGATTGGAGATGATGCGTTTATTAGATAAGCTGAAGAATATACAGGTCGACAATTAAAGGCGGGGAAGCGTGGGCCAAAGGTTAAGGTTGGAGTTTAATGCACTGTCACCGTAATTCCACCGTAATTCTGGAACGGTAGAGCCAGTCTCAGCCTGTTTTAAAATAGCGATGATTTGTGCGTCTGAATAACCGGGCTTTTCCATTTGAATCTCCTCAGGTTACGTTACGAGAACATTCTACTTATTTGTACCGCTAAAAATTAGGGGCATTACCTAATCAATGCCCCCCAATTTTTCCTGACCAAGGGCTGACTATCGCAAACATCCAGATGAAGGAGATTGTGTTATAGCGCCAGTTTTCCCAATACGCCTTCAGGCCCTGGTTCAACGCGTTGGTGATGCCATAATACAACCAAACTTCCCGCTGGGTGCGCGGACCTGCACATCATCATGGAAGTGATTCGACGACACGCCGGCCAAAATATGAAGTTCGTTTACAAGGCGATGGGGCACGTTTGATAACGAATAACAACGCGGCGCGCCACGGTAAATTGGCCTTCACCCGTCCAAGGCGCAATTTTTCCTTTCGAAGAGAAAGGAGTGGGGTATTTTATCCTAGGTTCAGCGGGAACTTTTTCGCCTATGCCGCCTTTGCAAATGTTGATACGTGCGCAGGTGTCGATAAATCGCCCCAATGGTCGCCAGGGTAATCTGCGTAAAACGGCCACGTCCAATATACGAAAATAATTGAAGGGTCGTCATGATCACTTTTAATAAGCCCTATCGAATGTGGCCCAAACTTCACCCTTTTGATGATACATATCATACGGACAAGGCTAAAAACCCGCAAGGCTTGTTGCCGTTGGGCGAACGCGATAAGGTGCCTAAAACTGTATCTGTATATTTACGAAAGACATGAGTTATGGATGAAGATCAACCGCCTGAACATGAACAACCGGTCCCCGCAGATGCGGAAGCCAAGCTGTACGCTTCTATTGTACGCTATTTGTCGGAACGCCTAACCGAAACCGAACCTGACGTCGATCCCGGTGATTTGGTGCAAACGGGAGAACTGTTTCGTGAATTGGCGGATGCCTTTGAGCACACAGGCGGGTTCGAATTTAGCCACGATCAAGCCCTGGTGCTGACTCATGCCTTTACCATGTTAGAAGGCGGTATGCGCATCTTATGTGAACAGGCCTCAGAATCGGACCATACCAACGCAGCTGCCAAAATGGAATGGGCTGCTATTAAGACCAAAGCCATGACCGCCGACTTAGAAACACATCACTTGGCCGGATCGGGTGGTTTTATCACGCTGTTACCGCGCGATGCGGATGATGCTGAGGTCAACTAAGACACAAGACCTTGACGGGCTAATTTTCTTGTCAATTGGCGCAGTTCGCGACGTTCAAACTTTAAACTTTGAAGGTGTTCACTTTGTTCGTCACTGTTGTCATTTGCTCCGGCGGCGGCAATGGCCTTATCCAATTGGACCATGACCATTTTAAGGGCTTCTTCGGCGGCCAGAGCTTGAGGCGGCGTAGCGTCTTCAATGATGACGTCTTGGTTCATCATCATATCGCTAAAGGCATCGGCATCGTGTTCGGCAAGCTCTGTTAAATTCGTATCCAGAGTACGCCATACATCGTCCCAGGCCTCAAAGAGCGAATCGGGATGATCTTCCAATTGCACCATCAAGCGCACGAATTGCCAAACCGTGAAGTGAAGTTCCATAAGGCGACCTTTGTTCGGTTTCGATGAAGAGCCCATGGCCATGCTTATCGCCGGGGTTGTGGGAGTGTAGACAAAAAAATGAGGATTGAATACCTTCTTTAGGGTTGTTCGTCTGGTCTCTAAGCAGGATGGATTATGGGTTTAATTTGCTCTGCAGTCTATAATGCTTCTATAATAAGAAATATGAACATGGATAAATTGCAAATGTCTAAGGTCATACTTATCGTAGAAGATGATGTTATGCAGATGAAGTTGGTTAGCGATTTGCTGATCCGCGCAGGATATTTAACGGTTCAATCCATTGATGGCACCGATATTATTGCCTTGGTCGAAATGCACAGGCCTGATCTCATCATCATGGACTTACAGTTGCCCAAGGCTTCTGGCTTGGATTACACGCGGTTGCTGAAGGCCAACGATCAATCGAAAGATATACCCATCATCGCAATGACGGGCTTCCCGCTTTATGGCGGTCCATCCAGCATCACCGATGCGGGATGTGTTGAGTGTATAGCCAAGCCTATTACACCGCCCACACTCTATGAGGCCGTCAATCGTTACGTGATCTAAGGATGAAAACGTTTGAGCGTTGACAGGTTGCACAGCATGGGTAATGCTGTGAATATAAGACTGTATTTAAGATGATTGTAAAGGATTGACGAAGTCTTACACAATACAGCGCAGCCGGGGGGCACGGAAAGCCATAAGGGTCATTTTCGCGACGGTTCAACCTTTGTGAATCATGGGGAAGGTGCGCATAAAATCTAYCTTATCGGGCGAGAATTTGTCTTTCTGGCCGCATTGGTGGTGTTCATTGCAGCCGCTTCGTGGGGGCTTGTCGAACACTATACAATACAAGAAAAATCAAATATTGAAAAGACCTTGCTATCGGTTTTAAACACCTCCCATGCCAGTATTAAAAATCAGTTAAAAAGTCAAAAGAGATCCGCCCAGGTCTGGGCCAGCAGCGATCAAGTTCAAATGGATGTGGTAAACCTCACAAAGTTACGCTTAGATCGTCACGTCCTTACCAACAGCACGGCCCAAAAACACCTGCGTCAATGGATGTTGCCGCTGATTGATATAGACGGTATTCGGGGGTTCTTTGTGATCGGGGCGGGGAACATCAATTTAGCGTCTTCACGCAACACAAATATAGGTGCCGTCAATCTCCTGCCCCCAGGTATTCTTGAAAGAGCTTGGAGCGGAGAAACTGTGATTAGCCTGCCCCAAGCCTCAGACGTTCCCCTTCAAGATATCAATGGGAATATGGTTGAACATTTAGCCACCATGTTTGTGGTTACTCCGGTTAAGGGCCTGAATAAAAAAACCATAGCCCTGTTTGCTTTGCGTATTGAGCCGGACCAAACCTTTTCGCCGGTTTTCGAACGCTCACATTTTGGCGAYAGCGGGGAGACRTACGCCTTTAACSGCGATGCGGTTCTCATCAGCGAAAGYCGCTATAATGYTCAACTTAAGARGCTCGGRTTGGTGAGTGGTCYGSATTCTGATTTAAGGCTYGAAGTGCGTGATCCTGGTGTYGACTTAACAGARGGCGCATCYTCGGCMCTTCYTCGYCATCAGCAACCGTTCACCAYAATGRTGMAAAACGCAATCGCCGGTAAAARTGGKACAAACYTAGATGGCTATCGCGATTAYCGGGGCGTTGAAGTCGTCGGGGCATGGCTTTGGGATAGCGARCTTAATTTTGGTATTGCCACAGAAATTWCCGTTGACGAGGCGTTTAATTCRTTCAARMAATTGCGCTGGGTCATGGGGTTTTTCACMGTATTTTCCATCGGKACGTTGCTTRCGTTGGCGGCRGTGTTTTATCGYGCRCGCASAGACATATGGGTGCGTGARGACCGYTTTAGACGRAGCTTAAAATAYGCCGTTATMGGCACTTGGGATTGGAATATTAAAACMGGRAAKCTGATCTGGTCGGACATGRTTTCMCCMCTTTTTGGTTATCAGCAYGGCGCAATCGAACCTARYTTTGMAAATTTTTTGYMCGTTATTCACGTTGATGACCGAACRCTGGTCACCAACGCGATTGARRCTTGTATTGAAGGTCACAAAGAATTTGATATAGAACATCGTGTGRTTTGGCCCGATGGTACGATTCACTGGGTGCGCGAAAAAGGCGACGTGCAACGCACAGCGCAAGGTAAGGCTATTCGTGTGTTGGGCGTTATTTCAAATATTGATGTCCGCAAGCAAAGCCAGGAAAATTTAGCCCTTCACGTCAAARAACTCAATTTCCAAAAAAGCGCACTTGATGAACACGCCATAGTGAGCATCACCAATGTTCAAGGTAACATCGTCTATGCCAACAAAAAATTCTGCGAGATTAGCGGCTATTCTGTGGACGAACTGATTGGCCAGAATCACCGTATCATTAAGTCTGATGAACACCTTCCCGACGTTTATACAGACCTGTGGAAAACCATTTCACAAGGCAACGTCTGGCAAGGCGAACTTAAGAATATCAAGAAGAATGGCGAGGGTTACYGGGTCATGYCAACCATCGTTCCCTTCATGAACGATAAAGGTAAACCGTTTCAATACATTTCTATTCGCACAGATATTACAACACGTAAAAAAGCCGAAATGATGGCGATGACGGCAAACCGGGCAAAGTCGGATTTGATGGCGAATATGAGCCATGAACTGCGCACGCCCCTCAACGCAATTATCGGCTTTTCAAGCACGATGAAAGCGGAAATATTTGGTCGCATTGAAAGCGAAAAATACCGCGAATATATTGACGACATTCACTTTTCAGGCGAACACCTTCTGGCCCTCATCAACGATATTTTAGATGTTTCGGCAATCGAAGCTGGGGCCTTGAACTTGTATCAAGAGCATGCCTCTCTTGCCGATATTATGAAGGCATCCATTCGGCTTGTTGGCTCACGTGCCGATCAAGGCGAGGTAACCCTATCGTCAACAATCGACGCCACATGCCCCGTTGTTTACGTCGATGAGCGCCGTGTGAAGCAGGTCTTTCTCAACCTTCTCAGCAACGCGGTTAAGTTCACACCAGAAGGTGGGCAAGTGTCAGCAAGCAGTTATGTAACGGACGATGGCGGTCTGGCCGTTACGATTTGTGATAACGGTATTGGGATGAACGAAGATGAAATCGTTACGGCATTGAGCACGTTTGGCCAGGTCGACAGCGGTCTTAACCGCAAACATGAAGGTACCGGGTTAGGTCTGCCGCTTGTCGCAGGCTTGATGAAAGCACACGGCGGATCCTTGGTTATTTTGAGCCAAAAGAACCAAGGCACCCAGGTCACCATTACCTTTCCCAAAAAATGTGTCGGGGACTATAGTCTACAAAGCGGTTCTTGAAGTGATATCAATAACGATTCGCAAGATCGCCTTGATGCAATTATTATATAAAATCCAAATGCGCCCACTTATAGGTATAAATAGGCAAAAGACATGACAAAGACCATTCTTATCGTTGAGGATAATGCCCTTAATATGAAACTCTTTAATGACGTTCTTGCATCACGGGGGTATGCGATACTTCAGTCAATCGACGGAAATGATGTCATGGAAATTGCCCGCGATGGGTCTCTTGACTTGATTATTATGGATATTCAACTTCCCGTACGGTCAGGACTTGAACTCACCAAGGAGCTTAAATCCAATGAGGCTTACAAGGATATTCCTGTTATTGCGGTTACGGCCTTTGCGATGCAAGCCGATGAAGAAAAAATTCGGCAGGCCGGGTGTGATGATTACATCCCAAAGCCAATCTCTATCCCGGATTTTTTGGAAACAGTCGCCAAACACCTGTCCTAGGCGTTCGTATAGTCTGAGCCGTAAGACTTAGACGACAGGAAAAGTCGCACGAAAATCATAAGCGCATCATCGTATTTACCCGTCTTCAATGGCGGTACCAACCTGTATTTTGGATTCCTGAAAACGGCCTCAATTATAAAATTGACACACAAATTTAAGTTAACATCCAAGACATGAACATCACACCTGGGGTCGCTTATCTTATTCAGCGTACAAAACAAAATGATCACAGAAACAACGGCAAAATATAGTGGAAGTCTCTTTGGTCAAACGGCAAGCGATTACGATAAAATTTAACTCTAATGAGATTTTTCTGAAACAGCACCTGCTAGAGTCCAAAACCAAATACACCGCCCCTGTTATACTCGGGATGCACTGGAAAATCTTTAAGTCCCATCGAATTGAATGAGAGGTGTGAGATAGAGTGCCTGGTCCAGCTAAAAATCTATATCTTGAGGGTGTCAGACTAACTATGTAAGCGGCCATGTTATAAACTTTGTCAAAGGAGATTGCAGACATGGCTATCAATCAAAAGATTATCGACGAACTTTTATCTGAATATAAGAACCCGGAAGACCTTTTAGGGGACGATGGGATTTTCAAGAGATTGAAGAAAGCTCTTTTAGAGCGGGCTTTGAAGGCTGAGTTACGTGACCACCTTGGTTATGAAAAAGGGGATGTAAAAGGCCATAAGTCTGGCCATTCGCAGGCATGTGGAAGAGCTTTACGGCGTGGATGTTTCGCCGGATTTGATTTCACGGGCCACCGACGAGGTCATGGCAGAGGTTCGAGATTGGCAAAGCCGGCCTTTGGATGAAGTCTATCCGATCATTATACCCCTAGAAACGATGTTTCAGAAGGCGCGCTAGGGCGTCTTTGAGGCCTTGCGCGTTAAAATTCGCGACGCAGGCACGGTCCCGCAACAAGGCGGTTTATCTGGCCTTGGGCTTCACCATTGAAGGCCACAAAGAGGTTTTAGGGCTTTGGATCGAACAAACTGAAGGTGCTAAATTCTGGCTTCGGGTGATGAACGAGATCAGAAATCGGGGCTTGCACGATGTCTTCATCGCTGTCGTTGATGGCCTGAAAGGCTTTCCCGAGGCGATTAACGCGGTGTATCCCAAAACGTCTGTTCAGACCTGCATCGTGCACATGATCCGTCATAGCCTCTTATATGCCGTGGAATGATCGCAAGGCCGTGGTGGCCGATTTGAAGACGATCTATCGTGGCAAAAAATGGGGAACAAGTGATCCCGTTTTTTGCCTATCCAAAGGCCGTTCGTAAAATTATTTACACCACAAATACCATTGAAAGCCTGAATATGAGTTTGAGAAAAATCATCAAAAATCGAGGCCATTTCCCCAGCGACGACGCGGCCACCAAGCTTCTCTATTTAGCCTTGCGCAATGCCGCTAAAAAGTGGACCGTGCCATCTTGTTCCATGATCGTTTTCCATCTTCAATATATTGAAGATGGAAAACGACAAAACCGTCGCTTACACAGAAGATCGGATACTACCGCGGGCATGGATATTTTAGAGATAAAATTCCCGAATCAATTCGATATCTCACAGGTCAAATCAAGCCTCACGAATTATCTCAACTCATCAACATGTAATTCTCATAAGACAGAAAAAAGAATGACCATAGTACACCTTCTTCCATAAACAATCACCCTAACGATATCCCCACAAGAAAAGGCCCCAAGAAAATATTACTTGGCGCAATTATGGCGATAGTTGTCCTGATATATGGTTTCTCAGGTATGGGGCAATCACTCAGTGCCCAATTAAGAGGTCGAGGCTATAAATGTAATTTCAACAAGCCAATAGAAATAACCATAAGAAATTTTCATTTAACTCAATCCGCCGGCAGGGTCCACAACAGCAAGGTGATGGTCGATCTTTTAGACGGCGCTGGAGCGTCCTGAGCCGTGGTCACTGATACGGCCTATAATTCCCGTTCAATCGGACAATATATCGCAGATCAAGGGGCTCTTGCCGTCATTCCGACCAAGTCAAATGCCAAGACCCCGMTCCCTCATRACAAGGCTTTGTATCGTATGCGTAATATTGTCGAGCGGTTCTTGTGCACCATGAAGGACATGAGAAGGCTAAYCACGCGTTACGAAAAACTCAGCTCAAACTTTTTGGCAATGGTGCATATATTTGCCATTCGGTTATGGCTGAATTGAGTCCACACCCTAGACACAATTGGGAAACGGCGAAGCTTTATGAAAATATTTCAACAGATATAATCTCATTACGAAAAAATACGGGGTGTAAAGAGTGCCCCCCGTATTTTGTTTAATTACAGCATTTTGAAACTTTCTGCACGGGATACCCAACCCGGATTGTCTTTAAAATTCGAGAGAGATCGCATATATTCAAGTCATTTGTTTACAAAGAGGTTGTTGATGTCTTTAATTTTTCTTTCTTGAACAACGCGTGCAACAACATCTCGGGTCTTTGATCCAACGATACCATCGTAGATAWGATTTCCATCTTTGGCAGGGACGCGTAAATCAGTGCCKAGAGTTTCGTCCAAGGATTTCTGTAAATCCARGCATAAAGTGTCCCGGCACTGACTTTATGTTCTGATTGTTCCCGTCGAAGTCGGCCAGAAATTTGTTCAGGGGTCAGTTCCGTTACAAGACGATCCAAGATATAGGTTTTAAGCTAACTTCGGCGCTCAATCTTAGAGCCTCGCCGTTGCGAGCCATGGCCATGCGGTCGGCTGAAGCAGGTTTGCAATCGCTTTCCGTGCTGAGTACAGCGATTAAGGTCCCTGCTGATTGTTGACGGAGATCGCCCCAAATCGGACGCAATCCGGCGATGAGATATACCGTCTGCATGCAGACGGTATATCTCGCATCTCTCATTCAGTTCGATGTGACTGTAAAGGTTTTACATTGCATCCCCAGCATAGCTGAGTATTGCTCTTGGTTCCGGAATCTAGCGTGCACAAAAAAAATCAAAGACGACGCCTTACGAGAATTTACTCAACACCAAAAATTGCTGCTCCAAGCCTCCTTTTGTGATCCGCATTCGGCCTGGCAACGAGGATCAATCGAAAAGGCCAATGATGTCCTCAGAAGGTTATTGTCACGCAAACTGAACATCAACCCTTTTACAGATCAAGACATCAATGACATCATGTGGACGTACGACACAACACCGCGAAAACACCTCGGGTTTTATACACCCTTGAAAGCCTTCGTTAAATTAATATGTGGTGCACTTGAAATTTTCATCCAGCTGATACGCTTGCCACCAAAGTCACTTTCACCGATTTCAATATCGCTGCTCAAAACCGTACTGACTTCCTGATCTAATTGATATGCGATGATTTCGCACAATCTGTGACAATAAGAGGGACTTGTTTTGAAATTCACGTTCACAAGTGAGGCGGCACATCTTGCTGCCGTGCCTGCAACAAAATATTCAAGCAGACGATCCTGCTTATGCTAACGCAATCGGGTCTTTCTCATGTAGGTCATGATAACACCTTTTATGTGTTATCTGGTCCAGCCCCAAGACAATTTGACTCATTACATTTCGGACATGCTCTAGCTTCAGCGTTAGGCATAAGTGACCAGGAAAACTGTGTTCATTACATCAATACTTCGGTGCATACAAAAGGGAGGACCCTGAAAGGATCCTCCCTTTTTAGGCCCTCGTTCAAGGGACATGTTTTGTCTAATTTTATGTTTCTTGACGAACCAACCACCAATTCATCAAGGCCCAACCAATACACAACCAGCTAAGACCAATGGTAATCACAGTTACCAAGATGTCAAACGTACTGGAAAGCGGGATATGGTACTGCTCACTYGCAACTGAACCAGATATCCAAACGTARCGTTCAATCCATGTTCCYAARAGRATACMRAAGCCWACCAACATGACCACAGTATGATTGTGACGATTGCCYTTGAACAARAATACAACAAATGGAATCACRAACTTCAATAAGAGGAATACGGCACCAATGAACATGTAACCTTCATCAATCATACGCCAATAACGTTCCATGTCCGATGGCAAACGGCCATACCACATCACCAAGTACTGAGTGAAGTATAGGTACACCCACATGAGGCTCATCGCCAACATGAACTGAGCCATATGGTTAAAGACTTGTGGATCAAARTGSCGKGTCARACGGTTYGAACGATCTAAGAMGTAGAGCAACAAGACAAAGAAKCCCAAAAATCCGTGGAAYGCACTTTGGAATTGGTACGCGCCGTAGGATGCTGAGTGCCAGCCAGGCTGCAAGGTCATTTCAAAGTCCCAAGCAATCATRGTTCCATAAAKGATGTAAACAAAYGGCATCAARATCACCAGCKTATTAAAGCGRGCTAWTGGATATTTATCTGGATTAGCTTCGGCAAGGTACTGACGGCGAATAAGGCCWATACTGAGACCTGCCATAATGGCAAAGCCAATCACTTCGCGGGCAACCAGGAATGTATAGTTATACCACCCGCTCAGATGAATAGCATGTTCCCCTTCTGCGCGTGCCGCTTTAAGCCATGGGAAAGTCATTTCCCCGTTCAGCAAYAAAATCGCCAGCARKACGCCCGCAACGGGGAATAAAGCTGTACAAGTGCCTGATAAAAAACCGACCTGAGCACGCCATCGTTTAGCGCCACAYAGATGCAAAATCGCAGGAAACATTGCWCCGCTCATGGCGATATATAAAATRACTAAAAAATTTGTGGTCAGAACGGACCAGCTACCAAAATTTTCCACGGTAAGTCCCCTCTTATTCCGGCAGCGGGCCAGCAGCGATAGCATCGGCCTTGAGCTGGTGTTTAACATAATTTACGACATGCCAACGTTCTTCAACGCTGAGATCGTTCGAACCTCGGGCTTCGCCATTTGAATCGCCAGGACGCCCATAGGGGGGCATGATGACGGACCCAAAGGTAATTGTTCCGAAAATCCAGCCTTCCGTCAGGTCGACTTGTACGCCATCATCCGTTAGATCRGTTGCTGGCATRCCACGTTTTGCAACYTCACTTTCCGCGCGACCTGTTAAGCCATGACAAGCTGCACAATATATTTTGAACAGCATTTTTCCTTTTTCCAACGATTTCGCAGTCGGTGGAAATGGATTTACAAGTTTTTCCGTCGCATCACGATCGGCCCATTCCATCGAAGGAATACCCCCTACAGGAACAGAATGTTTTGGAAATGGTTTTATCTGTTCTTGTGGTTTGATGGAGGGTTGGTTCATCATGTCCGTTGACCACGGGAAGGCCATRGCCTTGTCCGCATTCATCGACACAACGCCCAGCGCAACAACCGCACATGCAGCAACGCGAAGCATGGGTGTCTTTAAGATTTTCATATTAATGACTCCTCGTGAACTTCGAGCACGTTGTGCTTTTTGAATACGTCTTGAAGCGGCTGATATTCAGTATCGGCAACYTCAATCATGATGCCAATTTGATCAACTGAAATCGCGGTATCATAAAGACCTTCGCTTTTGCGCATCAGCTTGGCCCCCAAAATGAAGCCGGTAAATGTAGCAAGCACACCAAACAAAATTAACATTTCATAGGCCAGAACAATATTCGACGGAACTGTAATGATCGATTTACCCCCTTGCTGCTGGGCCAGAAAGTTCGCCTGAGCACTGGCCAGAAAGATAAAGGTAAAGCAAAACCCAAACAAACCACCCGCAAACGAAAACTTAGGAATATGGCAAGTGCGCTCACCCAATACATCTTCGATCTCTGGGTGCTCAATCGGTGACTTCAAGGTTATGTCGTCAACGGTGACACCAGGCACTTTATAGTGTCGGATGTCGGCGATGACTTCAAAAGCTTTTTCGAAGTCTCCAAATAGACCAAGCACACGCTTGGTTTTTTTTGCAATTATCTTAGCAGGACCTGACATGTCATACCCCTCCCGTTTCTTGAAGTTTAGGTTCTGGACCAGGTACGCCAGAATGTAGTTCCATCATTTCATCCACGTCAGCGAACTTCGCACGCTTACGATGATAAACCATTTCCTTGACTTCGTACATTGATACGCATGGGAAAATCTTGACAAAAATCAAGAACAACGTGCCGAACCAGCCAAAGCTGCCACCGACCATTGCCCATTCAACCCAACCTGGCCACATCACATTGAAGGCCTGTGGGTGGTAACCCAAAGATAGGGTTGGTGTAACGATCATCCAGCGTTCTAAGAACATACCGATGTTCAAGAAAATAGAAACGAAGAATATCAGGTACATATTGTGCCTAATCGTCTTGCTGAGAAGAGAGAACGGCAAGACGGAGCCAAAGATCATCATGCTCCAGAAGAATATCGAATACGGACCAAAAGCTTTAGCTAACAGCACTTCTTTGGCTGGGATATCGTGCCCATACCAGACGGATGCAAATTCAATAAGGTTCAGGTATGTCCAGACCATCGCAATGACGAACGTTAACTTACAAACCTTATCCATGATGGGCATCGTCATATATTCTTCAAATCTGAAGAAATAACGCAGCAACACAAATAATGTCATAATCGCCGCACAACCGGAATACAACGCACCAGCCACAAAGTAKGGCGGGAAGSTCGTWACGTGCCAGCCAGGCATGATCGCCATTGCAAAATCCATAGCCACAATAGAGTGAACGGAYACAGCCAAGGGGATCAAGAAACAMGCGATCATCAARTATGTRAAGCGGAAGKTACGCCATTGACCATCATCACCACGCCAGCCCAAAGACAGCAAGGTGTACAATCGTTTACGCCAACCCGTTGTGTTATCACGACAAATTGCAAGATCAGGAATCATGCCGATGTACAAGAACAACACTGAACTGGTCAGATAAGCCGTAATGGCGAACGCATCCCAAATCAAAGGAGAGCGGAAGTTCGGCCAAAGGCCCCGATCGGACATATAGGGCATAACCCAATAGAAGTTCCATACACGACCAAGGTGAATGACAGGGAACAGGCCCGCTGTCAGCAACGAAAAGGTGGTCATCGCTTCAGCGAAGCGATAGATCGGTTTACGCCAATCTGCGTGTACAAGGTGCAAAATAGCCGACAATAGGGTGCCGGAGTGGCTCATGCCGATCCAAAACACAAATGAGGAGATGTAAAGATCCCACATGTGTGAGGTGTTCAACATTGCCGGCCCCATGCCGTTAATATATTGATAAACTTCGGCGTAAATCATCACCCCAAACAAAGAGACCGAGATAGCCAAAGCCACCCAATATCCCTTGCGAGGGTTTTGCATGGAACGCAGAACGTCTGTATTGATCTTCGCCCAAGCAATGTTCTCGTCGATGTCTTTGGTCTGCTCTTTCGTCAGATGCTTTGCTTCGCTCATGACCTAGACCTCTCTCACCCGTTCGAGGTACAGAACTTTGGTATCAATGTTCAGTTCCTCATAGACGCGGTAGCCGCGCATTTCAGGGTTTTCTTTATCTTGTTTATACGTGCCAAGCTTGACTTGCTGACGCTTCCAAGTCTTTGAAATAGCACTGGTTTCATCAAGTAAATTACCGAACGTGATCGCTGACGTCGGRCAAGTTTGCTGACAAGCCGTYTGCAAGTCACCRTCMGTGATTTCGCGACCTTCACGYTTGGTCKTRTCGCTRGCRCTSCGTATGCGTTGAATACAGAAGGTGCATTTTTCCATGACACCTTTGGACCGCACRGTAATGTCTGGATTTARCCCCTGATCCATAGGAGCAGGCCAAGCKGTTGGCGCATTATCATARAAGTTGAARTTCCGAACRCGRAYCGGGCAGTTATTGGCGCAATAACGAGAACCAATGCACCGATTGTAGATCTGAGCGTTCAAGCCATCAACCGTATGATACGTCGCGGCCACCGGGCAAACCGGTTCGCACGGCGCAGCATTGCAATGCTGACACATCATTGGSAGAAACGATGCCCCGTGTTCTAGGCTGTCTGGATCGCCTTCGCCAATATTAGGTTCATCAAAGTAACGTTCGACGCGCATCCAGTTCATAGCCTGACGTGCGCCGAATTTTTCTTCGCCAACCCAAGCTAGGTTGTTTTCAGCATAACACGCTGTCGAACAAGCGTTACAGCCTGTGCATTTATCCAAATCGATGGACATGGCAAACATATGTTCGTATTTTAGATAGCCACCTTCCTCATTGCCTTTTGAGTAATCTGACCAGCTCTTGAATACATTCCCTAGAAGTGATGGCATGACTTATGCACCCCCCTGATTGCGGCTRWWTYGWTMMSMRGKSRTRRKCKCAATGAGTTTGCGACCGTGTTGACTGTCAACGTCCATAAGACGAACCAGATGTCGATTTTCCCCAGTCGGGGTAACYGTYGCAGCGATMGGAGARSTCAGAAGTTCMGTGCTCGCGCGATCRCCMGAGGTYGCGTCCATAATGRAAAGCGGGTTCACGCCATTTTGAGCGTAAGGWCCATAATCGGTGTGTCCRCGCCCCATYGGTACGTTMAYSGCATCTTGATGAATRCCYTTATACGTAAAGACGCGGGTGYTKATCGCTCCATTGGCTGTGTTGATGGAAATATAATCCCCATCTTTTACGCCCAGCTTTTCTGCTGTTTTGGGATGGATTTCCGCCCATGAGTCCCAAACCGCCTTGGAAATTTGATCTGGTGCTTCTTGCATCCATGGCAAGTTAGCGTGACGACCATCAAAGAGACCCTGACGAGCAGACGTAATAAGGCTCAACGTGCCAGCCTTAGCCGGTTCGCTGTAGCTTAAAGCGACATCGCCACCGGAGGTGAAGGTTGAAGAAGCATTTTCTACAGTCACAGAACCCGACTGCAGAACCTTATTCCAATCTAGTTCTCTGTCCGAGCCAATCATGGCACTGACCGCTGTGCGAAGATAACCGTAATAGTCTTCAAAGCCGTCCAAGTCATTCACCCCTGCACCTTTTGCAACGGAGAGAAGGATGTCGCCCAAGCCACGCGTGTTGGCATAAACGTTTTCCATAAGCGGCTGTTGAATGTTGACCATGCCGGGTGTGCCGCCATTGGTGGGAACATGTGTGCCCCAAGATTCCAATGGGCTGGACATGGGCAGGACGACATCGCAAGCCTTCGTGGTTTCGTCGGCGAAATCAGCRATGGCAACTTTGAAGCCAATTTTGGACAGTGCCGCCCCCATGTCCAAGCCTTTAGGGGCTAAGAATGATGGGTTTGTGCCCGTGATAAAGACCGCACCAATTTTACCAGCGTTGGCATCCATGGCGAATTCGGCCAAATCTTTACTTGACCCGGTGAGCGGCGCCAAAGCACTGCCGACCATTGTGGCCCCCGGCGTAATCGTTTGCCCAACGTTGCCCAGCATCAGGTTCAGAACCTGCGCTGCTTTGGCCGCAGCATGGCTGGCATTTGCAAGCACCAAGGATGGGCTGTTGGCCATCAAGGTATCTGCAATTTTATTCAGCTGAACTTCGGTCACACCGGAAAGTTCAAGCACACGGGCAGGCGTCATCGCCGCAAATGCGGCAGCCGCACTTGGCATACCAGCGGCTGAAACACCATGTTTGTTCGCCAAGACGTAACCGATACCCAAAACAACGGCGGCTTCCGACCCGGGGCGCGCGGCGACCCAAGTATCTGAACTCGCCCCGGTCATGCTCATGGCGGGTTCAATCGTCATAAGTACGCCGCGGGGTGCGTTGCGGAAGTTACCGTAATCGCGCATTGACTTAACCGGGTTACCCCAGGTGCCGAGGAAATCAGCCCCAATGGATAAAATCGCGCGGGCTTTATCAATGTGCAGGTTCGGATGGGCGTCCCCCAAAACGGCGGCCGATGCATCTTCCCAAGCGCGGGCATTGACGACTTCAACCGCATAATGACGGCCAGAGCCCGAAGCTTCGCGATGGCTATCCATCAAAACCCGTTGATGACCACTGACTGTGCCTGTGACCCAGGACGCATTGCTCGTCTTCTCTTTAACAAGGGCGAGCGCTTCGTCCCAAGTGGCTTGCTTGCCGTTGATCGTCGGATTTTGAATACGTTCTGGGTGAAAGTGCGTCTGAATACCGGCCTGACCCATTTGGCAAATTTTACCAACGCTGACAGCATTGTCCGGATTACCTTCCAGTTTCAACACTCGTCCTTCACGCACACGTCCGTGAATACCACAAGCCTGTGGGCATTGCTGGCAGGTGGATGCATACCACACACCAATCCCTGGAATSACATATTCCTCGGGGGCTAAGTACGAATATACTTTTTCCACACCTTCTTCAGACGTGACATAGCTTGGCATATCGCAACCAGCCATAGCAACGCCTGCGGTACCTAATCCTAGCACCTTAAGAAAATTTCTTCGGTCGATTTTAGTTTTGCTCATGACGTTTCCTTCCCCTCGAAACCACACACATGACTCAAGCCTGTGCTTACTTGTGGCACCGGGTACAATCTGCTGGACCTTGGTTCTTTTCATGACACGATACACAGAACCCCATAGTCAGCGGCTTCATTTTCTTGGCAACACCCACCGTATTCATATCACCATGACACATGGCGCAAACATCGGGTACATTTTCGATTTTCATGTCTTTGTTGTTCAGCAGGAACTTCTGCAAGTGGCGTTCGTGGCTAAAGTGCACAAAATCAGGAACATCGTTAACTTTGTTCCAAGCCGGGCTTTCGCCCCTGCTCCACATTGCGGTTAATTTCTTGATTTCCGGCTTTTCGGTAGCAACAACCGTATGGCAACCCATGCATTTTGAAGTGGGTGGAATCCCAGCAACTTTTGACCGGCGTGCATACGTATGGCAATACAGGCAATTAATACCCAAATCACCYGCATGCAGCTTATGCGAATAGTTGATGGGTTGAGGAACATCTTTACCATCAAAGGTATCCATCGGGAAAACTGCACCAGGTACACGCGGCGTAGGTGCTTCACCCTGCGCTACGGGGTGCAATTGTTTTTCGAATATTTGTGCACCGAGGACAATCAAAGCACCAATAACGGTGGCACCAATGAATGCCCGAATCCACGGGAATGATTTGTGTTGCGGGCGGTCGGCTGACATAGGGTCTGGCTCCCTGTGAAACGTGCAAGCGGACCCAGGCCCCCTTGGTTTAGTTCACATTAGATTTATTAATACTGCCGTTTGCAGTGTTTTTTTAAGTCTTATTAATCCTGTTCGTCCTGGCTTTATTAGTATTTTTGAATATAGATTTACACCAGACCTCTTTGATACAGGAAAAGATAGGGCTTGCGCTACTACAATGTGGTGGGGCTTAGTCCCACTACTTAGGGTAGGGTAATCACTATATTAAGCGTTTTAAGGTCGCAAGGCAGTCTTCATGGGTAGGGCGAAAGTCATTCTCCACCCACCATTGTTGAACTTCGCGCAGCAATTGACCGATTCGCGGCCCCCGAGATTGACCAAGGGCGATCACGTCGCGGCCATGTAATGGAAAGGTTGCCCCGGTCCAGTCGCGTGCTGTCTCTATAATGCGAATCCACGCTGCTGTTTGGTCTTGGGGCAGACGCGCTTTTAAGGCAATGTCACCGGCCCATTTTAAAAGGCCGATATCGACAACCATAGCGGAACCAACTAAAAAGCAAGCTTGGCGCAGGTCATGGTCAGATATATCGACGTCGATACAAGGAGCATTTGCCGTGATGGTTAGGATGTGTTTGCGTTCACGATTCGAAAACTTCAAGCGTTCGGCGATGTCTTCAATTTGAACAGCCGTCGTCATCGGGTCCAACACGGCGGCAAGACGACGGACCGGGTTAATTTTCACGCCGCCAATTTTCACCCCTGATTCCAATAACCACGCAACGGCCCGTAAGCGGCCAACGTCCCCAGCTTCGGGCAAGATATATTTTAAGATCCGCTCGCCGATCATTTTACGGACGATCGTGGCAGGATTGGGCGCCGTCAGGATGCGAAATAATTCACCGCGCACCCGTTCCCCGGACAGTTCGACTAATCTGGGAGCCAATTCAGAGCACGCCGTCAGGGCCTCAGCATTGATCGGGTATTTTCCATATAGGGCAAAAAATCGGAAAAACCTGAGTAAACGCAACAGGTCTTCTTCAATGCGCTGGTGGGCATTGCCGACAAACCGGATATAGCCCACGCTTAAATCTCGAAGACCATCGTAAGGATCATAAATATTTCCGTCCATATCGCAGGACATCGCATTAATGGTGAAGTCACGCCGTTCCGCGTCTTTGGTCCAATCGTCGGTAAAGGCCACACGAGCCCGGCGGCCATCGGTATCGACGTCTATGCGTAACGTGGTGATTTCGAAACGTTCGTCCCCAATCACCGCCGTCACCGTACCGTGGGCAAGGCCGGTGGGGAYCACATGRATGTTTGCWGCGTTTAAAATTTCAATAATACGTTGTGGCGCAGCGGGTGTCGCAATATCGATATCGCGGATATTGCGTTTCAAAATAGAATCGCGCACGCACCCCCCGATAAACCGAGCGTGTTCGCCAGCCTCGAAAATGGCCGCCATAACCTGCTTCGTTTCGGGCATATCCATCCACACTTGAGGTGGGATTTTTCCGGTAGGCTCCACGGCTTATTACTCTTTTATCAGATCAGGTTCACCGGGGCGCAAAGTTTCCCGGAATGACCTTGCCATTTTCAATACGTGGAGCTCTGTATACGCTGTCGGGCGGATTTTTAGGGCCAATCAAGACCGACAATATTAACCCAATAACCATCAAACTAACTCCGGTTAAAATAAGCCGAAACCAAGGAGTCTTAATTTTGAAAGATTCTGTAACATCGGCGTGAGTCCGATCAATTTTTCTGCTGACCCAAGCTGACCAGAGAAAAAACATGACCGTCGGCAGGACCAGCGGGATAATATAAGTAATGAGAATGCGTATCATGGGGTTCCCTTTTGAACTTTTATATCAAGGCCATTTGCACAAAGCCATATCAGTTCGCACACGCCCCGTCTATGGATGCGTCTGTAAGCGTTTGATAAAGATTAATCAACATTCCAGCCGTTGCCCCCCAAATGTAATGTCCATTATAGGGTATGGCATAAAAACGACGAAGGGTATCTTGAAATTTACGTTCATGGCAAAAGTGGTTGGTGGGGTCCATAATGAAATCCAGCGGCACTTCAAATATATCTGCGACCTCATGTGGGTCGGCGCAAAGGTCAAACGGAGGTTCGATCTTTGCCACTACCGGGGTAATCGAAAACCCGGTACGCGTGATATAGGTCTCTAATCGTCCCAAAATGGTGATGTGCGCGGCCTTAAGGCCGATTTCTTCCTGAGTTTCGCGCAACGCGGCCGCCGAGGCATTTTGATCTTCAGCTTCAATATGTCCACCGGGAAAGCAAATTTGTCCGGGGTGGTGCTCTAAATTATCTGTGCGTTGCGTGAACAAAATGTGCAAGCCATTGGGCCGATTGACCAGCCCGACCAATACGGCGGCGGGACGCAACGGCTGGAGAGGCAAAAAACCAGGGTTGAGGTCGTGGTCGCCACGTTCTTTGCGCWGGCCATGTTCAAGGCATTTGCGGATGCGAAAAAAGGCCGTCATGCGTCCCCAAAATCGATGGGACCGAGGGGGAAAAAGCTGCCCGAGCTCCACAAGCCGAACATCTGCTCACCGTCAACCTCTAGGGTTTGTCCCAATTCCACCAATTCGTAAAAAACGGTTCTGCTAATTTTCGCTTTCAATCCATCACCAATGGTCACATAGGGCGCTAATTGGCCGCTGACGGGGCTTTTGGCCATGAYGATYGGCGTGTCTTYGTTGACACAAACCACATCGTCAACATTTGTCGACARRCATAAAACCTGRYTTTCYGCTTCACCGGAAACATGAAGGTCAACAACCACAAAAGGAGCGTCATCAACATCAATACGACCGATTTCCGTGGGGGTGACCAGCCAATGTCGTCCCTCTTCGTCCAACTTTAACATCGAGCCAAAAAAACGGACCATTTCAGGACGCATGATGGGTGACGCATTATAATACCAGGTCCCATCCGCTTTAATGCGAATATCTAAGTCGCCACAAAACGTCCGACTACCGCATGGGCATGGCATGGTTGACAGGCCTGACGTTAATGCGCTTAAGTTTCCCGCAAAGGAAACTGCACCGATATCTGTTTGGCGTTTACCCATACGAGGTGACCGTCCCTTGTGAATACCCCTAACTTATATAGTGATATGGGAACTCTGGTCAGCAATTAAAGTTTTATTTCTCGCTTATCGCATTTTAGAGCGAAAACCTTTACCATCATGGCTTAAACTTATTCAATAAGGAACCAACATGCGTGCAAGTGTTAAGTGGATAGGGAACATGGCCTTTGAAGGTCAAGCGGACAGCGGTCACCGCATTATGCTTGATAGTTCCCCGGATTTTGGGGGACAAGACAAGGGCATGCGGCCGATGGAAATGATGTTGATTGGCCTTGGCGGCTGCTCCTCTATAGATGTCATGAATATCCTCCAAAAGGCACGCCAAGACGTTACGGGTTGCGTGGCCGAAATCAAAGCTGAACGCGCAGAAGAACACCCCAAGGTCTTCACGCACATTCACRTTCATTTTAAGGTCACAGGACGCGGGTTAAAGGCCAAACGTGTCGARCGSGCGATTACTTTRTCCGCTGAAACATATTGTTCCGCGTCCATCATGTTGGCCAAAACAGCAGAGATAACCCATGATTTCGAAATCATCGAACACAAAGATTAAGTCCGTATGGCTTAAAATCGTTTCTCTGATCTGCGTTGGCGGGGCCTTGGCCGCGTGCACCGCGACAAAGGGCTCGGTTAGCAATCCTATTTTGCGAAAGTTTCAGTGGTTTTCATATATAGAAGGCGGTGATTTTCGCGACACGTGCGGCGCTGGGGCAACCGATCAATATCGGCTCATTTATAACGCAATCCATACCGAACAAGTGCGCATTTACAATATATCAACAGCCCCCTCAACTTTGCACACGCGGGTCATCTCGCGCCTGGATTTACGAGGCTTCAAATTCAATACACTGGCAGGATTGTTAGACCCCTGGCGCGGACAGACCATCGATATAAAGCTCTCGACATCTGAATTGACGGGCTTGGTACAAGACCTTGAGGATGCTGGCGTCTTTGCAAAACCCAACGTAGGGGAAGAGCTTTCTTCAAAAGGTTTTTTTTGGACGATCGCCGCCTGTCACGAAGGCCAATATCATTTCACAGGGTTTGCATGGCCGTCAGAGGCCTGGGCGAAACTGAATTTTAGCGATCGGCTGTTTCGTTTAGATCTTATTGACGTGCCGATCAATCTCCCCCGAAAAACAGTGACCATGAGACAGTTGAGCAAAACCAAATTTTCTGGATTAACACCGGATCAAGAATACCACTTAAAGGTGGGCGAAAACGGTCTTGTGGGTTTTAGGTCATTGTTTTAGCGCCTTTGTTGTAACGAATTTAGAAAGCGGATAAAGTGTAATTATGATGATAAACCAAGGGATTGATGCGAAGCTAGAGGGATATAAATGACATACGTAATGCGCAATGCCACGGGTAATATTGTTGCGGTGTTAAGTGAAGAAGTCGAAGGTGCAGAGCACATTTCGCCGAACGATTCAGAACTGCAAAAATTCTTAAATACAGAAAGCCCTGAACAGCGCGCCCAAAAGGATCTCATGAAATCAGACATGGGTCTGATCCGCGTGATCGAAGATTTGATCGACGTGTTGATCGAACGCGGCGTCATGATGTTTACGGATTTCCCCGAACCAGTGCAGCGCAAGCTTCTGGCGCGCCGGGGGTTGCGTAAAGAGTTCTCCTACATGGATGAACTCTTTAACAGCGACGATGATACATTTATGCCCCCCCCCGATGAAGATGGTGAGGGCTTCCTTTAATCGGCTTGTGGCGGCGTCCACCGCAACACAGGTTTTCGAGCCGCTGCGGTTTCATCCAACCTGCGCCGAGGCGTTAACACCGGGGCATTTTTAAAGGCCTGAGCATCGCCAGACTTTACCCGCTCAATCAGGCTATGCAGCGTCGCGATGTACAGATCCAACGTTTCCTTGGATTCACTTTCCGTCGGCTCCATCAACAAAGCCCCATGGACGACCAGCGGGAAATACATGGTCATGGGGTGAWARCCTTCRTCRATCATSGCTTTGGMAAAATCCARMGTGSTKACGCCSGTRTCYTTTAAGAAACGRTCATCAAACAAGACTTCGTGCATACACATRCCGTCGAAAGAAACACTCATGACGTCTTGCAGTTCGGCGCGCAGATAATTGGCCCCCAACACCGCATCTGCAGAGGCTTGTAAAATCCCATCCGCACCGTGGCTCAAAATGAAGGACAGCGAACGAATGAAGACCCCCATTTGTCCGTGATAGCCTTTTAAGCGACCAAAGGGCTGCGCATCAGAATCGGCAGCGTGTTCAATCATTTTAAACCCGTCATCACCGTGGACAACGTACGGCAGCGGTGCAAATGGAGCCAAGGCTTCRGAYAASACCACAGGYCCCGCCCCCGGTCCRCCGCCMCCGTGTGGGGTSGAAAAGGTTTTGTGCAAATTGAGGTGCATRCAATCAATACCCAAATCGCCCGGACGCACCCGCCCCATGATGGCGTTGAARTTRGCYCCATCGCAGTAAAAGTASCCNCCSGCTTCGTGGATCGCATCGGCGATTTTAAGAATATCATTTTCAAACAARCCACAGGTGTTGGGRTTSGTSAGCATAATGCCCGCAACATCGTCGCCCAGCTTKGCCTTAAAAGCATCTAAATCAACCCGGCCYCGATCATTTGCGGGAATGCTATCGACGCTAAACCCACAAGCTGCTGCTGAGGCTGGATTGGTGCCGTGCGCACTTTCGGGGACCAACACGCGGGTCCGCGTAGCCCCTTCACCTCTGGCTTCAATGGCGGCTTTAATGGCCATCATGCCGCACAGTTCTCCGTGCGCTCCGGCCGCCGGGCTCATGGCAATCGCGGGCATRCCACACAATGTTTTTAACCACATCGCCAGATTGTCGATGAGTTCCAACGCGCCTTGCACGGTGTTCATGGGCTGCATCGGGTGCAGATCGCCAAGCCCTGGTAAACGGGCCAACTTTTCATTGAGGCGCGGGTTGTGCTTCATGGTGCACGAACCCAACGGGTAAAACCCGGAATCGATACCATAATTTTTTTGGCTCAGTCTTGTATAATGGCGCACCACCTGTGGCTCGCTTAATCCGGGCAGCCCCACAGGATCTTCGCGGCGTTGCCCATTTAAACGATCAACCGGCACTTCGACGTCCGCGAAATCAACACCCGTACGACCAGCATGATCCATTTCAAAGATCAGCGGCTCATAAAATTCCAAGCCCTTAGAACCACTGAAGGTGCTGGTCGAAGGACGTTGGGAACCACCAACGGGGACGTTGCTGCGGCCTTGTGATAAATCGGTCATTAGAGCACCTCTCCCAGAGCMYTRATCARMGCGTYCATRTCWKCATNTSRATKTRYNTTCSGTGRCSGYGACCARCATSAWGTNGGCYNAARTCMTCGCGKTYSGGCAAMAGSCGMGWKAWCGGYACSCCACCYAAAATTCCACGTTCGGCCAAGGCATTGACCACGTCGTGGGCGGGTTTGGAAAGTTCAACCGTAAATTCGTTAAAGAAACTATCGTTTAAGACTTCAACGCCATCAACGCCTGATAACATATCGGCCAACTTGCACGCGTTTGCGTGATTGATGCGGGCCAGTCGGCTCAACCCTTCTTCACCCAACAACGCCGCATGAACGGTAAAGGCCAAGGCGCAGAGGCCAGAGTTGGTGCAGATGTTAGAGGTCGCTTTTTCCCGGCGAATGTGTTGTTCGCGCGTGCTGAGTGTCAACACCCAACCGCGTGCACCTTCAACGTCTTTCGTTTGACCGACAACCCGGCCCGGCATTTGACGCACCAGTTTAGAATTGGTCGCAAATAGCCCCACATAAGGGCCGCCATAACTAAGCGCATTGCCCAATGATTGGCCTTCCCCCACAAAAATATCGGCACCTTGGTTACCGGGGGCTTCTAAAAGACCCAACGAAATAACTTCGGTGGTCACCGCCACCAACAACGCGCCAACGGCATGGGCTGCTTTGGCAATGGGCCTTAGGTCTATGATGCGACCAAAAAGATCCGGCGTTTGCACAACAACGCAAGACGTTTGATCGTCGATCAAATCCGTAACGCTGGCGGCCAAGGCGGCATGATGAGGATCGGAATCGGGACCAACCAGTTCAATATTTAAGGAAWGAGCACTGGTTTGCGTGACCGTGCGATAGTGTGGGTGCAGTCCCCCGGCCAGAACCGCACGGCTTTTGCGGGTGACCCGCCCCGCCATTAAGACGGCTTCGGCACAGGCCGTCGCACCGTCGTACATGGATGCATTCGCCACATCCATGCCCGTCAGCAACGAGACCTGGGTCTGAAATTCATACAGGTATTGCAGCGTACCTTGTGACACTTCGGGCTGATAAGGCGTATAGGCGGTCAAAAATTCCCCCCGTTGGATCAAGTAATCCACGGATGCAGGAACGTGATGCCGATAAGCCCCAGCCCCTAAAAAACAAGGTGCCGTAGCGGGCGAAAGATTCTTTGCAGCCAAGGCCCCAATGGTTCTTTCTACGTCCATTTCTCCCATATGCGAGGGCAGGTCAATGGGCGCTGTCAACAACGCTTCGGGGGGGACATCGCAGTACATATCCTGGGCGGACTTAGCCCCAATGCGAGAAAGCATTTGTGTCCGGTCGTCATCGGTAAGCGGCAAATAGCGCATCGYACGAATTCCTTAAAANTTTTCTTTARGSACCTTAGCCGCCGATGWRGRCTGTRTAGGCATCTTCATCCATCAAAYCATCCAATTGTGAAGRATCAGACATTTTGATTTTAAAGAACCAACCGTTSCCYGCTGGATCGCCCGACACGGYTTCTGGRTCATCMGCAATGGCTGAATTGCCTTCGGTCACRACRCCMGACACCGGGGCATARACTTCGGATGCCGCCTTAACGGATTCGACCACGGCGGCTTCGTCGCCTTTGGTCAAYGTGCGCCCCGCTTCGGGAACTTCAATAAAAACCAAGTCGCCCAATTGTTCCAAGGCATGGGCCGTAATACCGATGGTCGCGATGTCACCGTCAAGACGTAACCATTCGTGATCTTTGGTGTATTTGGTGGTCATAAGTCTTCGTCCTTTATTGAGTTTTATATGTTTTAGCTGTAAACGGCATTTTGACAATTTTGGCCGCTAAAGGCTTATTGCGCACGATAAGGTTCACCAACGTTTCTGGCGCAGCAAAGGCGGTCTTTACATACCCCATCGCCACCGGGCCACCAACTGACGGGCCATAGCCACCACTGGTTACGGCGCCGATGGTGGTGCCATCCAGGCTTTGAATTTCAGTCCCTTCTCGGGCGGGGGCGCGGCCTTTGGGTAAGATGCCAACGCGACAGCGTTCGGTGCCGTTGGCCAACTGATCTAAAATCACGGCGGCCCCAGGAAAGCCACCTTCGGCGCGCCGACGCTTGTTCACCGCCCACTTAAGGTCGGCTTCAATCGGTGTCGTGTCCGTGGTAATATCGTGACCATAAAGACATAGGCCAGCTTCAAGGCGTAAACTATCGCGCGCCCCAAGCCCCGCCGGTTCGACATCTGGATCGGCCAAAAGAATCTTKGCCAAGGCAACGGCTTGGCTTGCCGCCACGGAAATTTCAAAACCATCTTCACCCGTATAGCCGGAACGGGTGACAAAACAAGGGATACCCGCGATATCGACTTCTCGAAAAGTCATAAAGGTCATGTCGGCGGTTTCGGGGGCAAGGCGCGCCACAATGTCGCCGGCCCGAGGCCCCTGGATCGCCAAAAGAGCCCGGTCGGACAAGATTTCCAGCGTGGCACGGCCTTTAACGTGGGCTTCGATATGGGCAAAATCTTGGGCTTTGCAAGCCGCGTTGACCACCAAATAAAGCCCGCCTTGAATGCGCGTCGCCATCAGATCGTCAAGGATGCCACCGTGTTCATTCAGCAAGACGCTATAGCGAGTCTTGCCTTGCGCTAAAATTTGATAATCACCTGGCACCAAGCTTTCGAAGGCAGCGATGGCTTGGTCCCCTTTTAAAAAGGCTTGTCCCATATGAGAAACATCAAATAATGATGCTTTTTCGCGGGTGTGCAGGTGTTCTTTTAAGATACCTGCCGGGTACTGCACGGGCAGAAGGTACCCCGTAAACGGCACCATCCTAGCCCCCAATTCACGATGCAAGGCATCTAGCGGCGTCTTGAGAAGGTTTTCATTGGTCTCTGAAACAGGGTCTGACATTTTAGGTCTCCAACATCGTTTGGCAACGCTCGAATCCACATGAATTCGGTGCTGCCCCACTCTGTCTTGGAACCTGAAAGATTCCCCAAAAAAACGTCTGGGTTACATCTTCGGTAAGGCGCTAAAATCTTAGCCGCCTACTTTCCAGAGCCTCGTCGCCACAACGGTCCATTTGCCTGAGAGTTTCCGGGGCGGTTGCTCCTTCGGCGCTGACAAAGTCAAAATGCAACTGAGTCAATCTCTCCCGTTGTGCCTTAAATCGAGGAATTTAGTGCGCGCCGAATGAACTAATCATCAAGCGTGTGGGCATTGTAAGTAACCTGTCCTGAAGGTCAACACGATCATAATTAATGCTGATTTTGCTGATAGTCAAGTTCTTCTCTGTTAAGCTGCAATCCTATAACCACTTGAAAATCCTGACCTGTTTGACCTGCCTTCAGGGGAATACGTATCGTATTGGGTTTTAGGGCACGCCAATTGACCTGGGTCAAATTTTGCGCATACGGAATGGCAACCGGAAAATTATCCTTTTCGAGCACATTTTTTTGCGAATCGGTTACGATCAAAAAGTATTCAAAATTCGCTGTATCCCCTTCGTTCGCGGGTCCACGAACGCTGCTGATTTCAGGCACCACCAGAATGGTTACGTCCCCGACCCCTGTTTCATCAGTGTTGTATTCACAGCCAGAGGCAAAGCCCACGATGGTTTCTGTGTGCATCTGGTCGATAATGTCCCGACCGGGTCCGGGCTTGAAACGCGTAAGCTTTGAGGCGGCCCCAAGAATTTTAATTTGTGGGCAAGGGGGCGGCGGAAGGTTTGTACTGGCACACGCGCTGATCCCTATACTCAAAATCCCGAACAGGCTCGGCACAATGGTTTTTTTCAACAACTTACTTTTCATTTCCACATTCCCGAACGATGTATAATTATTTAAAAGCACTTTAGGGGATCCACCACAATGGCACAAGAACCAAGGGGCGAGCCGCAATTTAGCTGGTGTGATCCGCAAGTGCAATCATCGTCAAGGCGACTTTGCTCAACGCTCTAGCCCGCCCCCATGGATGCGAGATCGACTTAGCTTCTTCAAGGGCTTCATTGAACAAGCTCCACGCGGCATCAAGGTTACCGTACTTTCCCCGTGCTTCGGCTATGTCACACAACATCCAAACGCGAGAAAAAGGACTTTTTATATCTTGGGTCGCCTTTTTAGCCTTCTTTAAGGCGGTGGCGGCACCGCTTAGGTCACTGGCACTGCTGCGACTATCGGAAATGGTCCATAAAATTTGAGCTTTAAGCCGTTCATCCATGATCAGAGCGGTTGTCTTCAAAGCTTCGTCCAACAGCATGCCATCATTTCCAGAACTGATGCTGACATCGTTTAAAGACAGGGCAATGCGGGAATAAGCATAGGCCTTGGCAAACGGGAATTTAATGATTCTCGCGGCGGCTAGGGCCTTATCCATCGTCGTGCGCGCGCTATCCACATCACCACCACCAGCTTGATACGAAGCAATCCGGGCCAGCACCAACGCACGGTACCGCACGGATTCTATATTATCCGCCGTAATGAGGGCCGCACTGGCCTCTCCGTTTTGTGCTAACCTTGTGGCAGCAGCGATCAAAACTGGGACATCCTCGGCCCCGTGTTTAACCGATTTAAGAATTTCCATAGCCCGCACAGGATTGCCGCTTTCCGCATATGCACCAGCGATGTAGCGTTTACCTTCATCGCGTGCTTTCTCCGTTTTAAGTGATCCAACCAGTTTTTCGGCGATTTTAATGTGTTTTGCTGTGAGGTCCGTATTTCCTGCCTTGTACAAAATAACGGCAATGCGGGTGTAAAATGTAATTTGAGACAATGCGGAATCCACGCGACGCAAATATTNGATCAAGTGCTTGCTGGTTTGGGCCGCATCTTGAACTTGTCCAAGTCTGGCTTGAATTTCAGCGATTGCGACATAGGCTTCAAGTTGTTGCGCCAGGTCGGGAATAATATCCACAGCCGCCAAAGCAGCTTCGGTTTGCCCCGCTATCGCTTGGGCTTTGGCAATTTCGCGAAGGGCCACCATAATCAATCGCGGGTCATGAATACGCCGCGTGGTGCCGATGGCATCCTCGGCCAATCCTGCCCTTGCCTGGGATGTGAGGATTTCGCCCAAGGCCCAATCGCGCATTTCAGGCTTTTTAATATGACTGGCGCTCATTGAGGCTTCAATCAGCAGGCATTTTGGTTCGGGTTGGGCCATGCAGGATTTGGAATTGTGGGGCGTATTTTCGATCGCCGTCGCACCCTCTAAAAAATTGCGGGTTTCGGGGCGCGACAACAAAGATTTTCGGGCCGCTTGGGTAGAAGCTTCACGCGTTTTCTTTAGGCGCTTGAGCAGCTGCCCAACTTTACCRCCGGTTACTAAATCCATRGCYAACGATTGRCTGGGACTGCCGTCAATGAACAAATCTGCACTTTTTTGATAAGCYCGGATKGCCTGTTCGGTCTTCGGCCCAAAGACGCCATCAATAGCACCTAAGAAAAAACCTTGGTCGGCAAGACCTTGCTGAATTTTACGGATCAGCGCGGCAGGGAAATTCTTCCGTGTTAAAGGCGATGTTGTTTCTGTGGGTTCGCCGGCTGCTGTATCGAACAAAGCTAAACCTTTGGCTTCTATCAGCAACGCAGAATCATACGAAGCTGCCACGCTCGGCAGCGCCGTGATGAGTGCTAAAAAAAAGGCCGTTATGCCCAATTGTCCTAATGGACGCATTTTCATTCCTTATAATTCTTCGCAATCTGGCATACTATCCCCTAATCATTGCCAGAACCCTAACGTAGTACGACTAAAATTGTGGACTAGAAATGGCTGTATACACTGAAGTTACGAACGAAGACCTGACAAAACTTGCCCAAGACCTAGATTTGGGCGAGGTGGTGTCGTGTAAAGGCATCGCAGAAGGTGTAGAAAATTCAAATTTTATGCTGGTTACARATAAAGATACTTTTATCTTAACYCTATATGAAAAACGCGTAAATCCCGATGATTTGCCCTTTTTCTTGCAGTTATTAGAGCATTTAACCACCAAAGGTATTTTGTGTCCAAAGCCGCTACGATCCCCTATGGGCAAGCTTATTCATACGCTTTCAGGCAAACCCGCTGCCGWTGTGACGTTCCTTCCCGGCATGTGGCCACGCCATATTCACACCGGCCATATCACCGAAGTGGGTGCCGCTTTGGCGAACATGCATCTCGCAGGATCCGATTTTGACCTGAGCAGAACCAACAGCTTAAGCGTCGATAGCTGGCGACACGTTCTTGAGTCCTGCGAAGGACGCGCCGATGACGTCATCAGCGGCATCACGGCCGAACTGAATGTAGAACTTGATAAATTAGAAGCCGAGTGGCCCAAAGACCTTCCCACGGGTGTGATTCACGCAGACCTCTTTCCTGACAATGTCTTTTTTAAAGGGGAGAAACTCTCTGGCCTCATTGATTTCTATTTTGCCTGCAATGACATCCTGGCCTATGACATTGCCGTGTGTCTCAACGCATGGTGTTTTGAACCGGACGGCCATTTTAATGTCACCAAGGCGCAAAAAATGTTGCGGGCCTATGGCAAAGTGCGCCCCTTGTCCGCGGCGGAAGTGCAAGCCTTGCCGATATTGGCCCGTGGCGCGGCAATACGTTTTTTGCTGACGCGGATGTATGATTGGCTTAATACCTCAGAGGGCGCTCTGGTCACGCCGAAGGACCCCAAAACATATCTGCAAAAATTGCGGTTTCACCAAGATATCAAAGATCCCAGCGCTTACGGATTAGACATAATATAGGATTGAATATGAGTAAAGAAGACGCCGTTAATATCTACACCGATGGGGCTTGTAGCGGCAACCCCGGTCCCGGCGGTTGGGGCGTGGTGATGCGCTGGAAGGGCCAAGAAAAAGAAATGTCCGGTTTTGAGGCGGCCACCACAAACAACCGCATGGAATTGATGGCGGTCATTCAMGCCTTGGAAAGCTTAAAACGCGRCGTTGGCCTCGTGAACGTGCACACSGATAGCAAGTACGTGATGGATGGCGCAACCAAGTGGATGCACGGYTGGAAACGCAATGGCTGGAAAACGGGCGCGAAAAAAGCGGTCAARAACCAAGACCTGTGGCAACAACTYGACGRATCTTTAAAAGAACACACAATCGAATGGTTCTGGGTCAAAGGTCATTCCGGTCAYCCTGAAAACGACCGGTGCGACGAACTCGCTAGAATGGCGATCCAAGATATGAAGAATAGCCGAGTGATGTGAGCGCCTGCCCCATCACTCGGCCTTGGACGAACCTGCATAAATAAACGCCCCTAGCGATCACCCAAGCTTTGGCGACGACATTCGACGCTACGTTTGGGCAACCAAGGTGGCGCGCCCCTGGGATTTTAATAACCTAGGCTTTTGAATAACTCAGGGTGCCTCTGTGGTTAGTCTAGAGTTTTGACAACTGGGAAGACGCGCTGGAAACATCGAATTCGCCGGGAGCTTCGACATCAATGGATTTTACCGTGCCATTTTCGACCAACATAGCAAAGCGTTCGCAGCGCACGCCAAGGCCGGCCTCAATAAGGTCAAGTTCTAGCCCAAGCTGTTTGGTCAAAAGGCCGCTACCGTCCCCGATCATACGGACCTTGCCAGAAACGTTACGGTCTTTGCCCCAAGCTCCCATAATAAAGGCATCGTTGACGGCAAAGCAGACGATCTCATCAACGCCCTTGGCTTTGATTTGGTCAGCTAAGTCAACGAATCCCGGCAGGTGACTTGCAGAACAGGTCGGCGTGAAGGCTCCGGGCACACCGAATAATAATACAGTCTTGCCGCCAAACAGTTCGTCGGTAGATACACCACCTGGGCCGTCCGCCCCCATTTCATAAAGGGTCGCCGTAGGGATTTTATCGCCGGGTTGAATAGTCATGGAGTCTCTCCTTGTAACATGATGAATTTGATGACGTTAAGGTGGGGACTTTATGGCTCAAGATCAAGGGTGTGTACGAGCGGCTTTGTCTAAAGCTTCAAGGACCACCTTTTGACTCAGCAATTCAGGCAAAGCAATGCCATGCGGGGCGCCGGGGCCATAAACCGCATTAAACGGAATACCATACCGTCCAAACGAGGCAAGATAGGTCGAAATGACATCGCTGGGGCGCGTCCAGTCAGCCTGCATAGCGACCACGTCCGGCCCCTTTAAACGCGTATAAACTTCGCCTTTGCTTAACACAAAAGCCTTGTTGACCTGGCAGGTGATACACCATTTTGCGGTCACATCGACAAAGACCACGCGTCCCTCATTCACCAATTTATTGACGCCACGTTCATCAAAAGTCTGCCACAGCCCTTCTAATTTAGCCGTGGATGGGCCTTGATCCATACCATTGGTCACGGTATTTGGCACCGAAAAGGCCAGAACCGCCAAGATCGCAACGGCAATCCAATCCAAGCGACCATAACGATGGTCCAGGCGTTTGTGGACGTACAGCATGATGGACACAATAATCATGATGACACCGATCAAAGCGGCCGCGATATCACTAACCTGTACCGCAAGGATTGCCAGCAACCAAACGGCCGTTCCGGCCAATGCAAAGCCAAGCACGCGGCGTAAGATAATCATCCACCGGCCGGGTCTGGGCATCTTCGTGGCAAATTTAGGGTAAGCTGCGACCATCAAGTACGGCAAGGACAAGCCGACCCCCAGAGCCGTAAAGATCATCAAAATCTCCCCGGTTCCCCTGGCCAATGCGAAGCCCACGGCGGTTCCTAAAAACGGTGCCGAACAGGGGGTGGCAAGCAAAGTTGCAAGTGCGCCCGTCATGAAATGGCTGCCAAGGCCGTGTGTATGCATTTTTTGGGCACCGATTTCCGCCACCGCTTCGGGCAGTTGAACTTCGAAAAATCCCCACAGATTACAGGCAAACAAGGTCACGATCATAATCATCGCCACCAAGAACCACGGGTGCTGGAATTGGATTCCCCAACCGATCGCAACGCCGAAAGATTTCAAGGCGATCAACACGGCGGCAAGGACCAAGAATGAGAAAATGATTCCGGCTGAACTAGCCAGGAAGTTTAGGCGCACGGTCCGCGTTTCCCCGCCCCCATGACTGACCACCCCCAGCAATTTAATAGACAGAACGGGCAATACGCACGGCATCAAATTCAAAATAACGCCCCCCAACAGAGCCAACCCAAGCATGACCCACAACGATGGGCCAGCGTTCACACGATCCCGCGGCAATTCGTCGGCTAAGGTCAGCATAGCGGCCGTCGTGGGCACAGGTTCTACACCTTTAAATTCAGCACTTCTTGAGCGGTCCGCCAACGTAAGGGTGAGCGCCGCATCCGTTAAGGGTTGTTTTAACAAAGACAAGCCCTCAACACGAATGACCATCAAAGCCAACGTGCCATCGGTACGGACGGAAACGTCCGGAGCCGAAAAGGCCAGCATTGGTGATCCCTCGATAAAAATATCGGGGTCTTGAAAAGGTGTGTCGGAAAGCGCCGTAATCATCAATGTGCCGGTATCGGATTTTTTCCCATCGGGTTTAAATTGCACATCTTGYAAAGATAGCCCCATGGCTGGYCCTGYTCYTGGCACTTGGACCTGAAAGCGATTGATTAAATGGGCTGTCGCACTTGGCACTGCTGCACCGGCGGGCAAGCTCAGGCTGAGGTCAGCATCATGGGGTACGCACACCTCGGCACAGGCTAAGTAACTGACATGGGCTTTAAAATTCAGAGCTTCACCTGGATTTTTCAACGTCACGGTAAAGGGCAACACCGCCTCGGTGGTGTAGCCCAACGTTTCAAAGCCCAAGATGGAAAAGCGATCAGGCAGCGGCCATTGAATTTGCGTGGMAGCAACATTGGGCGAATCRATMACCTCAATCGAAGGYGGRAAACCCGCATCCCCCGGKGARCGCCAATAKATTTTCCAATGTTCATCAAGTTTAAAGTGYAGYCCTAACGTCACTTGAGGTGYGYCGCCAACGGCTTCRACCTGACTGAYAAYGCGSACACGRGAATGRTCCGTGATCGCCCAGTCCGATGTAGAAGCTGCMTRWGCMGAGCTTAARGRACTAAGCCCYGTGAGGACRAAAAGGAKAAATAACTTGAKWWTTTTTTGCATRATTTTGACTGTATCTTATTTTGAGGTGAGGTTAGACCTTTTTATYKYGTGARGYAGWAGTTGCATTGGGTATTGCGYAACCTTATGTCATAATTAAGACATYCAAYCGAGTAGGCTTWCRTSATGACCATATTAACCTCTGATACGCCGTACCTTGTGGGTCACCTTTTGGTGGCCATGCCCAGYATGCCCGATCCMCGGTTCGCCAARGCCGTGATCTACATWTGCGCGCACAACAAAGATGGCGCAATGGGCTTGGTCATCAATCAAGCCATGGACAACATCAGCCTACCCGACCTGCTGGAACAGTTAGATATCTCCCCCACGCAACATTCAAAAAACATATCTGTGCACGTGGGTGGCCCTGTGGAACAAGGGCGCGGATTCGTCTTGCACAGCCCCGAATATGCGCACGAAAGCACCGTATTCGTGGATAACAAGTTAGCCTTGACCGGCACGTTGGATATTTTGCAAGACATTGCCCATGGCATTGGCCCGCAACACAGCATGTTGATTTTAGGCTATGCGGGATGGGGGCCGGGCCAGCTTGACGTTGAAATATTGGAAAACGGCTGGTTGAGCGTCGAGGCCGACCCTGAATTGGTCTTTGGCGGTGACCTAGACGATAAATGGCAACAGGCCATATCCAAGCTTGGCATTGACCTTCGGTTACTCAGCGAAGACGTCGGACATGCCTAAAGATCCTTAGCTGTTTAGTCCCGGACTGTGATTCTTTTGATTTAGGCCCCGTTGACAATTAGGAAATTCCCAACGGGGCTAAAATGTGCTTCAAGCTTTCTTTTAGGAGAAAGTAACGATGAACCCAGAACGTTTTGTTATCACCGATCAGGTTTGGACACAGATTTCCCCCGTTTYATCAGGGAAATMTACGGATTGTGGCGTAASGGCCCMAAATACCCGTTTATGTCTAGAGGCTGTGTTGTGGCGT